>JAFGKY010000061.1 GCA_016928305.1 Bacteroidales bacterium | reverse complement strand
CTGAAGGTCGGGGCTAATGATATAAGTGAAAAATAACATGAAATCTATTTTTCAACTCTTAATTCGCATTAGTAGTTAGTAGTTAGTAGTTAGTAGATAGTAGTCAATAGTATATGATTTGCTTTGTAAGGTAAGTTGTATCGTCTTTGATCTTTGATCTTTAATCTTTAATCTTTATACTTTATACTTTATTCTTTGATCTTAAATCTTTTATCATTCTCATGATCGCCTCCTGAACTTCCGGGCTCAGCGTCATATAATCAGAATTCTCCGTCGATGTATCGGCTTTTTCAAAAAGAAATATGTGGGCATCTTCCGAAAGGTTCACATGATGCCATACTGATTTCTTGATGTTATAAGCAACATTTTGCTTCATGGGGATGACATGGGGAATAAAGGTGTTACCTTTTTCTTCAATAATAATCAGATCGGCTTTCCCCAGGGTGAGGATAAAAACCTCATCGGTTTCGTTGTGCCGTTCAACCCGCTGAATATCGCCGGGCATGACGTTTGCGCATTGCCGGAGCACGGCCACCCTCCAACCACTGGTCTGAATGACCGGTTGAAATTTCTGTTCAAAGCAACTGCCGGTTTCTACAAGTGCAGATGATATTTTCATAGTAATATTATATTTCTTAGCGCCTTTGCGTCTTTGCGAGTTCCCATCCTGTATACAAGAAAAACAATTCCAATGACGAATTTGTAAGAGAATTCTCACTTCACAATTCCCGAAAAACCCATAAAAGCCAATGACAACAGTCCGGCTGTGACAAGTGTAATGGCAAAACCCCTTACTCCTTTTGGTGTATCAGCAAGGTTAAGCTGCTCACGGATACCGGCCATAAGGACGAGAGCAAGGGTAAAGCCCACCGCGATACTGGCGGCATATATAACACTCATCAACAGATTATAATCTTTTTGCACAGCTATCAGGGCAGTGCCCAGCACGGCACAATTGGTAGTGATCAACGGAAGATATATTCCAAGTGCCTGGTACAGGGGAGGCGCCACTTTCTTCAGGATTATTTCCACCACCTGAACCAGAAAGGCTATTACAAAGATAAAGGTGATGGTCTGCATGAATTCAATATGAAAGGATACCAGAATAAAATTGTGAATAAGGTAAGTAACCAGATTGGCTAAAGACATTACAAATATCACTGCCATTCCCATACCAACAGATGTGTTAATCCTTCCGGAGACTCCAAGAAACGGACAAATGCCGAGGAATTGAGCCAGGACTACATTGTTTACTAGTACGGCTGATATGATGATGAGGACGTATTCCATTGCCATTTTATTATTAAGTAATTATACGTTCAGTTTTGTCTTTACCCTGTTAAATACAGCTATTAAAAGGCCGTAGGTTATAAAAGCTCCCGGGGGAAGAATGAAAACCAGGATGGTTGAGGCATTTTCCCCTACAAGCCGGAAATTGAAAATAGAACCATTTCCAAGTATTTCACGGATGGAGGCAAGCATTGTTATAGCCAGGGTAAAGCCAATCCCCATGCCAAGGCCATCGAGCAGGGAGGGCCAGATCCGGTTCTTCTGGGCAAATGCTTCAGCGCGTCCCAGGATAATGCAATTCACAACAATCAGTGGAATAAAAATCCCCAATGATTTGTAAAGATCAGGTGTAAATGCCTTCATAACGAGGTCGACAATGGTGACAAATGTTGCAATTACCACAATGAAAGCAGCAATTCTCACTTTGTTGGGGATGTAACTTTTGAGAAGTGCAATAATGATATTGGAGAATACCAGCACAAACGTGGTGGCAGCTCCCATACCAAGTCCGTTTATACCTGAGGTTGTTACAGCCAGTGTCGGACAGGCTCCCAGCACGAAAACAAAGGTCGGATTCTCCTTCAGCAATCCGTTGGTAAAATGTTTGATGTTTCCCATAAGAAAAAAAATCTTTTACATTTCAGGTTGTGTGTATACAGAATCGTTGTTGCTTTTCAGGGCATCATAAGCCCGTTGCAAAGCATCGCAAAACGCCCGTGAACTTATGGTAGCAGCTGTGATAGCATCAACCTGGCCTCCATCCTTTTTAACTTTTAGTACAAAGCTACCGGGATCCTTTCCTTTGAACTGATCGATGAATTTGCTATCCGTCATTTTTGTTCCCAGACCGGGTGTTTCTTTATGCTGAAGAACCGTGACGTTATATATCGATCCATCCTCCATGAATCCGGCCATCAATTCAATATGCCCGGAAAAGCCTTTCTCCGTGTATGTCTTGATGGCATAGCCTACCGGCACATCCTTATTTTTCACGGGGTAGATGGTAACATCATCTCTTAACCTGAGGTCCGCCACAGGATCACTATCAAATTCAGGCAAAACCTGTTTAATTGCATTCATTTCCTTTTGTCGGGCAGCATTCTCGATAGGGCCTTTTGTCTGAAGGTATACAAAGGTTAGGGCAGCCGACATCACCATAGAGATAAGCGTCAGGGAAAGGATCATATTCCCCAGGGTAGATTCCAGCTTTTTAGCCATGCATCACCTCCTTTCCAAATCGTTTAGGTTTTAGGTATTTGTTGATCAGTGGAACAAAGGCATTCATGATGAGGATCGCAAAGGACACACCTTCGGGGTATGCCCCAAAAACACGGATCACAACGGTGATAATGCCGATTCCTACTGCATAAAGGACCATGCCCTTTTGGATCATAGGTGATGTAACCAGGTCCGTTGCCATAAAAATGGCTCCTATCATAAGTCCACCGGTAAGGATATGAAAAACGGGTGATGCGTTATGCAACGGATCGATGAGCCAGAGTATCCCGGTAAAGCTAAAGACAGTGGCAAAAATGACAACAGGAATATGCCAGGTTATGATCCTTTTGTAGAGCATCCATACAAATCCAAGCAATAAAGCGATAGCAGAAACCTCACCCAGTGATCCGTTCACATAGCCAAGAAAAAGCTGCATATGATCCGGTACCTGATCAGTAATGGATGAAACAAGTTCTCCGTTTCGCAGTCCTTCTTTCATGATGCCCAGGGGTGTAGCGCCTGTGACGGCATCGAGGTATTGCATCCGGGAAGCAAGGGGAAGCGGCCAGCTGGTCATCTGAACCGGGAAAGAGATCAGCAAAAAGACACGTCCAACGAGGGCCGGGTTAAAAGGATTACTGCCCAGTCCGCCATACACCATCTTCCCCACGCCAATAGCGAAAACACTGCCGATAATGATCATCCACCAGGGCAGGTTTGATGGCAGGTTAAAAGCCAGCAAAAGGCCGGTGACAATAGCTGAGCCATCGCTGATACTGGTTTCTGTTTTCAAAATATATTTCTGTATCAGAAATTCGGTTAAGACACAAGAAGCAATTGAGATAGAGGTTACAATTAAAGCCCCGATTCCAAAAATAAATACAGACATGATAAATGCCGGGATCAGGGCAACGATCACTCCATTCATCAGGCTTTTTACCGATTGCTGCCCGAATACATGGGGTGAAGGAGATACAGTGATGATTTGGCTCATGCTGATTTTTTTCTTGATCGTATAATTTTACCCACATGGGCTTTCCCCAGTCGAATGTAGTCGAGCAGAGGCCGGTCTGCAGGGCAGGTATAGCTACAGGAACCACACTCGATGCAGTCCATTACTTTTTCTTCCTCCAGGTTATCATACAAACCTTTTTGAGCCAATGGCATCAATAAATAAGGTTCAAGTCCCATCGGACATACTGAAACACATTTGGAGCAACGGATACAGGGTTCTGTTTTACGCCGGTGCGATTCAAAAGCTGGCAATAATAGTATTCCCGAGCTTCCCTTAACCACAGGCACTTCTGTACTTGCAACGGCTTTGCCCATCATAGGTCCTCCTGCAATAATTTTCCCGGTGTCATCAGGCAAGCCTCCCGCTGCTTCTAACAGGTCAGCTATCTGTGTGCCAATCCTTACCCTGAAATTAGATGGTTTTTTCAACGACTTGCCGGTTACGGTAACAATTCTTTCAAATAATGGTTTGTTCTTCTGAACAGCCTCATAAACAGCGAATGTCGTTCCCACGTTAAAAGCTACAACACCAACATCAACAGGCAGTCCTCCCGACGGGACCTCTCGTTTCAGAAGCGCCTGTATCAGTTGTTTTTCACCGCCCTGCGGATATTTAACTTTCAGTCCGGTTACTTCAATTCCCTTGTATTTTTTCGCCAGGATTTGAAGATTACGGATAGCATCAGGCTTATTGTTTTCAATTCCTATGATCGCCCTATCAACATTGAGAGCCCTTTTGAGGATCTGAATGCCAACCATGATCTCTTCTCCTTTCTCAATCATAAGAGCGTGATCGGCGGTAAGATAGGGTTCGCATTCCACTCCGTTGATAAGCAGGCACTCGGCCTTTTTACCCCTGGGAACCGTAAGTTTAACGTGAGTGGGAAAAGTAGCTCCGCCTAATCCCACGATACCCATTTCGCTTATCCGTGTAATTATTTCCGGACCGGTGATAGATATGGTTGTGGATAGCGCCGGACTCCTGTCAATACTTTCGATCCATTCATCACCTGAAGTTTCAATAAAAACAGCTGGCCTTTTAAAACCGCTGATATCAACAGCATCTTCAATCTTACTTACTTTCCCCGATACGGAAGCATGTATGCCGGAGGAAACAAAACCTTCGCCTTTTGCAATCAGCTGCCCGGTTTTCACGTTATCGCCCCTGTTAACCACCGGTACGGCCGGTGCACCCAGATGTTGTCCAAGAGGAATGATCACTGTTGCCGGGATCTTAAGATCACGGATCCTGCAATCGGATGAGAGTTTATTTTCGGGAGGATGAATGCCTCCTTTGGTAAATGTCTTTAACACGTTTATTGCTATTTTGAAATACCACAAGAACTCATCTCAGGAATCTATTTGATTTGGATTTCCCTTTTCAGACGGAACTTCAGCGACGGTTTCTGCCGCTTTCTCCTTTCTCACCGGGAAGCCAATCTCCAGAATGGAATTGGTAGGACATTCAGGGGCGCATTTCCGGCAAAGTTTACATTTAAAAGAATCGATAAAGGCCAGGTTGTTATTCATGGTTATCGCCTCATGCGGACATACTTTGAAGCATTTTGAGCAACCTATGCAGGCCACTGCACAGCTTTTTCGGGCAATACCTCCTTTATCCTCATTCCGGCAGGCAACATATATCTTTTTATTACCCTTCCAACGTTTCCTGAGTTCAAACAGGTTTTTCGGGCAGGCTGTCACACAAGCCCCGCAGGAAGTACATTTATCATCATCAACAACAGGCAGTCCGGTAACCTTATCCATGTGCAATGCATCGAATTTGCATACCAAAACACAGTCACCCAAACCCAGGCATCCATACTGGCAACCTGTTTCACCGCTGTACAGTGCAGCCACAACTGCACATGAAGGAGCCCCGTCATAGCGGTTGGTCTTGGGCCTGTATTCACAGGTGCCATTGCAGAGAAGAACTGCAACCTGCGGATCTTTTGCAGCAGCTTCCCTGCCCAGTATGCGTGCAACCTGTGTCATGGTGTCATTGCCGCCAACCGGGCAGAACAGTCCTTCAAAAGATTCAGATTTCACAAGAACCTCTGCAAAGTTCCTGCAACCAGCATAGCCGCATCCCCCGCAGTTGGCTCCCGGCAGGCTGCTTTCCACTTCATCGATCCTCGGGTCTTCAAATACCTTAAAACGTTGCGCAACGAGGTAAAGGACAACCGCCGCAATAGTGCCCAATATGCTTAATGTCAGAATAGTATAAAGGATTGTCGATCCCATAATGCTTCATTCAAGCTTTTTCAATGTAAATGTAAAAGTTTTCCCGAGTTTTGTCCGGAAAAAATATAAAATAATATAATAAGGTATCAGCGTGGAAATGGCTATAAGCCCAGCCTGCCATTCTTTCAGGCGAAAAACGGTAAGCGCAATCAGTGTTAATAATACCAGAAGGAAAGGAACAAAATAACCAAATGCAATGGCCTTGTTGCCCATTGATTGCGTGATGGTAATGCCGACACGGTCACCCCTACGGAACTCTCCGGTGTTGTTTGTCACATCAATGATTCTCTCCGTGTTGCCGAAAAGTGAACAGGATGCTTTAGAGTGGCAGTCCGAACAAGCTGATACCGGGAATATTTTTACATGGACGACGCCATCACCGGAGCCCTCAACAATACCTGTTTGCTCAATGCATACAGATGGATTCATAGGGAATGCCTCCTGAAAAAAAGAAAACAAAAATAATGATGTTGACCAGAAAAAAACAAGACAAAAGCCATATGTGAATAATTCATAATGATTATAAACAACCAGAACATAAACCGATCATGATTATCCGCACGCAATAATTTTTCCGGATGCAGGCTAAAATGTAATTATTTATTTCTACTTTGACAGATTGAAAAATCACTGCAATTCCTAATCGGTCAAAGTTGAATTAATCATTATCGACTTAAAAACAAAACACTCCTTTTGAAACGAATCTGTATTGCCGAAATTTATGCGAATCCTCTTATCACGAAGACTATTCAGCAATAATAAATGGAATCTCGTTTGTATTAAGCCATTCAATATCTTCCTGTGTGATATTGGAATCCGTAATCAGGCAAGTGATTAATGACAGAGCTCCCAGGCTGGCAAATGAGTTTTTACCAATTTTGGACGAATCGGCCACCAGATAAATTTCGTCAGCCGATTCAATCATAGCTCTTTTCACGCAAATATCACTGATTCCCGGGTAAGTTAATCCTGATTTCAAAGCAATACCTGCAGTTGCAAGGAACAATCTGTCAACATGCAGGTTTTGAAAAAAATCAGCTGCTTTTTGTCCCGTCAGTGAAAGTGTAGGTGCTTTGAATTCACCACCGGTAACAATCAAATTGATGCCTGCCTGTGCACCTAAAATCAGCGCAATGTTAAGTGCATTGGTAATAACGGTAAGGTTCTTATATTCACTAATGATTTTTGCAATCTCGGTGGTTGTAGAACCGGAATCGAGAATAATGGTATCCCCGTCATGGATATATTCAATTGCTTTATGTGCAATAGCCATTTTCTGAGTCATGTTTTCCTGGTTTTGCAGCTGAAGATTCCGGACTTTCATATCAATATTCTTCAAATAAGCCCCTCCATGTTCTCTGATAACAAAGCCCTCATTTTCCAGTCGTTCAAGATCCTGCCTAATGGTTACCTCCGTAACCTTAAATATCCTGCTCAGATCTGTGACTTTAGCCTGACCGTCTTCCCGGATAAGGTCGAAGATTTTTTCGCGACGTTGATTTGGTAACATTACTGTTATTATTACTTATTTTTTTTTGTGAATTTGTGGTTACTAAAGTAATAAATAATATCAGAACTTTATAATATTAATGTAAACCATGAATTAACTTGTATATGCAATTCTCCTTTCCGCTGCTGTTATCAGAATAAACCTTGAAAAATGGAACCTCAGACTAACTCATATTATCATTAGTACATTAAAAAGATACATAATATCGGGAAAGAAATGTTTGGTTGGATATCATTTATAGCTTACACATCCGTTGAAAATAACCTATTGGGATCTCATTGTTGAAATCCAGAACCGATGTGGTATTTTCTTATTTCTTTGATTCGGAATAATAAAAAAGCAAATACTAAATAAAAATAGTAATTGCTAAATTTAATTCGAAAATTTTATATATTTTTGGTTGCACAACATAAGTTGGTATGATTTATCCGGTTACATTTTTAAAACCGGAATTCAAATAAGAACATAAGATAATATGGGATTATGAAACAGTATTTCCTGTTAATATTATTGATTATCCTTTATACGCAATGTCGTCACGATAAGAACGAGGATTTAGAGGCGCCTCATAATCATCGTATTATTGTATCAACAGATATCGGAGGGACTGATTTTGATGACTATCAATCCATGGCTCATTTGCTATTATATGCAGATACATTTGACATCGAGGGAATCATTTCATCTCCGTTTGGTGATGGTCGAAAAGCACACATCCTTGAGGCTATTGATGCATATGAGGTTGATTATCATAAACTTAAGACTTATTCTAAAGAATACCCTGCTGCAGATTCCTTACGGAAGATTGTTAAGCAAGGGGCAATCGATACACCTGGCCCGATTGGTTATAGTTCACCGACAGAGGGTTCAAACTGGATCATAGAATGTGCAAAACGGGATGATCCACGACCGTTACATGTTCTCGTTTGGGGAGGGATCGAAGACCTTGCCCAGGCCTTACATGATGCGCCTGATATTCTCCCGAAACTGCATGTGTTCTTTATCGGGGGCCCCAATAAGAAATGGTCGGTGAATGCTTATCAGTATATTGTTGAAAATCATCCTGATCTTTGGTTTATTGAATCCAATGCAACGTACCGGGGATGGTTTGTTGGAGGCAATCAAACGGGCCAATGGAGTAATACAGAATTTGTTAATACTTATATTAAGGGCTTTGGAGCTTTGGGCCATTATTTTTTTTCAAAAGGTCCTGTAATGAAAATGGGAGATACTCCGTCACTGATGCGTTTGTTCCATGGAAACCCTGACGATCCGGCTCAGCCAAGCTGGGGCGGACAATATGTTCGTGCATGGGATCGCCCGCACAAAGTGTTTAATCGGATTACAACTGAAAATGACAGTATTGAACAATTTGGTGTTCTGGAACTTCTTTTGCCCTATACAGATGTTGTTTCTGATCCCTATGCAACTATGAATATTGACAGGCCTATTCAGGCACAGGTGCAAAATGACACGATAAGGTTTCTTTTTTCTCCCAAAGGCCCCTTGAATTATAAATATAATATAACCAGCAATATACCTTCTATCAATACGTTATCTGGCAGCATTACGTCCTATCCGCCTCCGGCATCCAATAAGTTGCATCCGTCGTCTTTATACCCAAATTGGTGGACCGATGATCCATCGCCGGAATTTTTGGAAGATGGACATATTGGGATAAAAACCCTTAATTGCTGGAGAGAAGATTTTCTTAAGGATTTTGCAGAACGTATGTCCCGTTGTGCTCATTTATCCGATAATCATTAAGAGGATTCGGAAATAAGAAGAAGATCAGGCCTGAAAGACTATAAATGATCCGATAGAGAAAGCAGAAAATTATTAAGTAGGATTCGGCGAATAAACAATTGATTATTAATATTATATGAACTTTTTTAAAGGATTAACTGCAGATTTTTAGCAACTTTTTTTCAGAAAAACATGCAGTTATGATCAGATACACTTCAACCCGGCAAATGAGCTTACCGCTAAAATCAAGGGGCCAGAAAATATTTAGGTGATACAGCACATTTACGGGCCAAAAGTTAATATGTATGAACTTAGTACAATTAAATATAAACTTCAAAATAAAAGTATAAAATGAATAATATCCTGATTATAAGTGTCATACTAATAATTCAAGTTTTGCATTTATCAGTTTTTGGTCACACCACAAATCAAAACAAAACTTTTAAAACCAATCCTTTACTATCAGAGAATAGTTTTTCCGGTGGTCTCTATGAACCAACTGATACTTCGGTTTCCTTTACCGATACAATTAATTTTATGGGTCACTGGTATGGTGAGGATAAACGTGAAAATTTTGTAAGGGAATGGGTTCAGGATTATCAAAATGAAAATCCGGATGTATATGTTAATCTGAAGTTCAGTAACGAAATTATGGGTGAGAAAAGTAAATTCAAGACAGCCTGGTTCATAAGTGAAATGATTATGTTCAACAATTACGCCTGGGATATTGTATGGCTGGATGACAATATTTTCCAGATAGTTACTGAACAACTTACGGACAATAACTGGGGTAAAAAATATCTTGTCGACTTCTCAGAATATCCAGAGTTTATTGAAGGGCATAAATCAGAAATAATTATAGACTCAAGGTATAAGAATTTAACCGGAGGACAACTTGTAGGACCTATGATAGAAGGCTATTATGTTTTATTATGGTACAATGAGCTACTTGCTGATAAAATAGGATTAAATATTAAATCTCGCGGTATGTCTTATGAAGATTTCCTGACCTATATAAAGGAAATATATTCATTCAATATGGAACATAATACCAATTATGCTGCCTTATACGAATCATATGATTGGAGAACTACCGGGCAATACCTATTTCAACAACTTTTTAATTCGGCCGTAAGTGAGGAGAAAAAAAGTACGACTCAAAAAAGCGAACAGGAAATTAAAGACCTTGCACTACTTAAAACCCTTCAGGCATTTGAAGAATTAAGTAAATATGACCCTCTTATTACCACTTATGATAAAAACCAGTGGTTTGATACCCGCGATTATGTACTTAATGACAGTTGTGTTTTTTATCTCGGTGGATCATGGATGTATAGCCATTGGAATTCATTGGATAGTATAAAAATGAAAAAGATGAAAGCAGCTGAACTTCCAGTGTTTTATTCTACAGATTCGTATCTTGGAGGCTATATACCTACCTGGAGTGTTATGAAAAATTCACCAAATCGTGAAAGAGCAATCGACGTTCTGCTTTTTCTTTGTCGGCCAAAATATGCTGATAAGTGGATACAATATGCCCATTCACCTACAGGATTGAAAGTAAGTGTTGATACAAACAGGGAAATTAGTAATGAGAATGAAGAAATTAATGAATATGTGGAACGTGTTTATGGAAGAAATATTAAGTTCTCTGCTGACACCAAGTATGTTTTCCATGATGGACAAAACGTCACACAAAACACTTTCTATGAGATATTGATTAAGATACTAACCGGTAAAATATCTGCTAAGGAAGCCTATGATGGCTTTAAAGAAATGGATGAATTCTAGTGGAAATAGCGATATTTTTCGTATACGATTTAAAAAGAAATGTTCAAAAAAAAAGAAATGTACAATTCGAAAACAAAAGGAAAATCAAACAAGTTCTGTTTTACTATTCAGTTTAAGGCTGTTCAAATGCTGTTTGTTTTTTTAACTGTTGCAGCTTGTTTGGCTTCAGCTGCAGAAAAACCCAGGGTTTTTGTGCTGACTGATATAAAAAATGAACCTGACGACGAAATGTCTATGGTGCGCTTTTTGGTATATGCCAATAACTTTGATATAGAAGGATTGGCCGCTACGACATCCGTTCATCAGCGAAATGAGGTAGCCCCCTGGCGTATTGGTGAAATTGTTGATGCTTATTCTAAGGTTCGCGATAATCTTGAAAAGCATGAACCCGGTTTTCCTTCAGGAGAATACTTAAAGACCGTCATTACAGAAGGACTTCCTGATTATGGAATGAATGCTGTTGGTAAAGGTAAAGATTCTCCTGCATCTGATTTTTTGATAAGTGTTGTCGACAAGGATGATCCAAGGCCTTTATGGGTAACTGTCTGGGGAGGACCGAATGTATTGGCCCAGGCGCTGTGGAAAGTGAGGGAAACACGTTCGGAAGAGGAACTCAATAAATTTATAGCCAAACTCCGGGTTTATACCATATCTGACCAGGACGACACCGGACCATGGATACGCAAAGAATTTCCAGGATTGTTTTATATCGTAAGTCCCGGTTTTCACAGCGGAGGTGCTTACCATTACGCCACCTGGAGCGGTATAAGCGGAGACTATTTCCATGCCCGGTGCGATGGCGCCGATTTCAGCATGGTTACCAATGAATGGCTGGATAGAAATATCCGCAGAAAAGGCCCCCTGGGTGCAGAATATCCCCGTTGGGAGTATTTAATGGAAGGCGACTCACCTTCATTTATGTTTTTAATCAATAATGGTTTAAGTAATCCCGATCATCCTGACTGGGGAAGCTGGGGTGGCCGGTATGAGCTGTACACACCCAGAATACGCAAATGGCACCTTCAACCTGAATCCAGGCCTATATGGACTGATGCCGAAGATGAAGTTCTTGGAACAGACGGAAGATGGCATGAGGGAAATCATGAAACCATCTGGCGTTGGCGGGAGGCTTTTCAAAATGATTTCGCAGCCAGGATGGATTGGACAATTAAAGAAAATAATAAGGCTAACCATCCTCCGGTACCTACAATTGATCAGGAAACAAATCTTGTTGCCAAAAAGGGAGATAAGGTGGTTTTAAGCGCTAAAGGTTCTAGTGACCCCGATGGTGATGCCCTTACCTATCATTGGTTTTGTTATCCGGAGGCAGGAACATTTACTTTTTCGGCTGCGCGGAGTGGTCAGCCGTTAACGATTCATAATTTCGATCAACCTGAAGCATGGTTTATTGTACCTGACAGGCGCGTAATGCCCTCCGGAACCGGTACGATGCATATTATATTAGCAGTTACCGATCATGGATCTCCGCGTTTAACACGCTATCAAAGGGTTATTGTAACCATAGAACATTAGAAAACGGAAATAACTTTTTAATAACTGTTTTATATAATACACTATATCAATAACTTGAGAACAAAGACTAAAGATCAAAGATCGAAGAAAAAAAACGGCATCCGAAATCCGATATCCTGCAACTTACAATATATTGCTTAGATCCTCATCAATATTAAGTTTTGGATCATTTTCCACCAGCACATAAGAGCCCTATGTACCACGAAACTGATATTGGATAACGCTGTGAATAGTAATTTATAACCTTTCATGAATTACTTTCGGATTGAATCAATTTGAATGCGGTTTTGAATGAACCTTTATTTTCCATGCCACCAAGAACTTTAAGGGCATATTCAATACCTTTCACAGCCATTTGTGAACCAAAGGCATCAATAGTAGCAAGCATTGCTCCTGATTCCAGCAACGGCTGGACAGAAGCATCGTTATCAAAGCAAACAACCTGGATCTTTCCTGTCTTACCATGCTTTTCCAGCACTCTGATCACGCCAATGGCCATGGCATCATTGCTGCACATAACTCCATCAATATCCGGATGCAAGGCGAATAACTCCGAAAAAACTTCCTCAGCTTTGTCGGTTTCCCAATCAGCCGGCGCTGAAGCAACCAGATTGAGTCCAAATCTTTTAATGGACTTTAAAAAACCGTTTTTACGTTGCTGGGCATTCTCAGCAACCCTGAGACCTTCAATCAATATTACCTTTGAACCTTTTCCCAGTTTCCGGGCAAGAACATTCCCAACCATTTTGGCTGCCGATTCGTTATCGGGACCTACATAGGTAAGTTCAATATTGTTCTGTCG
>JAFGKY010000060.1 GCA_016928305.1 Bacteroidales bacterium | reverse complement strand
CTGAAGGTCGGGGCTAATGATATAAGTGAAAAATAACATGAAATCTATTTTTCAACTCTTAATTCGCATTAGTAGTTAGTAGTTAGTTGCTAGTAGTCAGTAGCTAGTAGAGAAGAACCTTTATCGTATGACCTGCATGACTTGCATGACCTGCACGACCTGCCTGCCAAACCAAGGACCTGCGCCAGGCAGGCAGGCTTGCACGACTATATGACCTGCATGATGTCACTTCCTGTTTTGGAGCAATTTGACCAAGAAAAAGTTTTGCGAAATGATTTTTTTCTTTAGATTTGCACCGCGATTTTCATCTGGTGGCATAGCTCACTGAAAATCCGTGTATCCCTGGTTCGATGTTGAGAGAGACAAGTTTAGGCGATAGATATTTATAACATGGTGGCATAGCTCAGTTGGTAGAGCAACGGACTGAAAATCCGTGTGTCCCTGGTTCGATTCCAGGTGCTACCACAAAAAATCCGGAAACACGTTTCCGGATTTTTAATTTCACCTGTTGCTGATTGGTGGTTGTACCTCCAATCGTTTAAACAGCCACAAGCAGGTTGCACCTGCGAATATTGCACAAGCAAAAAAGCATTGAATCCGTGTTATGGATTCAAAAGACGTAAAAGCGTTGGATTGCCGGCCCAAAGCAACGGTAAAAATTTAATCTTCATTGAATAAGGCACGCCTGCCTGCCGAACCTTTGAAAAAGCGAGCCAGCGAACTTCGGAAACATTAATAGACGACAATCCGGGTTATCCATTCCCGGTCATCGCCCGAAACCCTGAGCAGGTATATGCCTTTATCCAGGTCAGCATGAACCCGGAATTCACGGGTGCCGCCAGTCTCTTTCTGATATACAACCGTCCCGGTAAGTGTGTATATAACCACAGACTCAATATTAAAGTCTGCGTTTGCAACAAAGTTCCCCGAAGGTGCCGGATTGGGAAAAACGGTCAGCATCATTCCGGGAGCAGCATCATTAATTCCTGTTTCTGTTTCATTATACCAGTGATTAAGTATATTATGACCCGAAACAAGGGTGTAAACACGGTTACCTTCACCACCAAGCTCGGGAAACTCAGCATTACTCCAGTCAGCATTGATACGGGCCTTGTACTCGATGGTCTCGTTGGTTGTAAAACCAAATGCCGTGTATTGATAGATGCCGTCTTCATTGCCATCGTGTACTTCGACATCTCCATTCCAGCCATTGAACGTTCCGGCAACATCGATAAAGTCGTTGGCCGGGTTAAAACGCCCTTCCCCGATCTCCTTGTTCATATTGAACCGGAAGGTTACGAAAGCCACATCGGCGGAATTGTTCTCTCCCATAGGGGTGATGAAGGTTTGCTGAACCCATTCTCCCGAGGTATTGATGCCGCTTGAAACATCTGTTGCCTGTGCTGAATAGTCCAGCGTGTGAATGGGGGCATAGTCAGCTTCATAGGAGTCGAACAGCCCTATGGATTCCCCGCCGGCATTCAATTTAAAACCGGCATGATCAGGCCCCTGCTCCCTGTCACTGTCAGCCCAGATAAGGTAATGCTCACCGGGTTCCAGGCTTACATCGGGCAATGCGAATTTATTACGGTGCTGCAGGTCATCGGTAAGGTATTTACCGGCAAGGCTAACGGTTTCATTGCCGGTGTTCCTGATTTCAATCCAGTCTTCGCTGGCCCCGTAATTATCCACAATGGTATTGCCGTTTCCTGCCATGAATTCGGTTATCATCAGCTCCATATCGCTGACCCCGATATGTATTGCATAATCACCGTAAGACGGTTCGCGGGTTGTGTTCATGCCGGCATCGGCAGCTTCAATATAATATTTTACCGTGCCGGGTTCGGTCAAAGCAGGTATTTCAGCTATGTATTTATTTTCAGTACCATGTGCTAACGGCACCGCATTAAATGCCCCATCGTTAACGCTGTAAAACAGCTCACCCGAAGGATCAGCCTGATCGTCGGTTATGTTCAGATGAACCAGAACGGGCTGGTTAAGTTGCGGAAAGCTGTGATACACATTTTCAATTATGGGTGCTATCGGGTTCAGATCCAGTTGCTGGTTGATGCTGTTGATGCGTGTGGTAATATAGGGTTTTAATCCATATTTCACATGAGCACCCAGCGCTTCGGTATAGGACCGGTTGTAATCGTCAAACGAATAATTATAATCATAAGTCCGGTATTCATCCGCCTCGGCCGAAGCGTCAATTTTCGATTTTATGGCATCGATCACAGGAAAATAGGTGCCGGTGGTTGCATATTGTGTAACCAGTTCATTCAGGAAAAAAGAAAAGCGGTCTTTGTAGACTTGATTTTCGAATATTTTTGATGTTAAAGGTCTGGCTTCACCACCGTTCCACCAGTTGTATATGTCGCGGTTGGCCCAATCGATGCCAAACCAGTCGATGCCGAAAGTATTATCAACATCGTAGGGTACGAATTCAAATTTACCGCTGATAAGGTTGTTGAATAAATAAAAGTTGTTCTTAAGGTATGAATAGCCATCCCAATGACCAGTAAATATCTCTACGGCCAGGTATCGCAAAAATCCGTTCACATTGAAAATGGGTTCAATTTCAGCGGGGAATTGTTCCGGTGTCACGTTATTCAGGGTATAAATGAAATTTATCAGATCGGAATAGTCATCCTTCTCTGTATTGGTTTTTAATTCGTAGTTGCTGTTCTTATAGTCATCCGGGTTGTCGCCCAGGTAAGTGAGGCTTGCCGGGTATGTGCATTTGTACAAATTCCCCAGCTTGTTCCCGAAACGGCTTTCGGCAAACTCCTCATCCACATGCTCAACATTGATATACAAACCATAATACCTGCCGTTTATGTAAAGATCAACAGGATTGCTTCTTGAAGCAGCCACCTTCATCTGCCTGAAAAGATTCCAGGTCAGATGGCTCCTGATAATGGACGGATCATTGTGTTCCCCGTTGAGATTCATCTTTTCGATACCATAAAACTTCCCTCCGGGAGTGAAGGTGTTAAAAGACACTTTAAATGATTTTTTTGCTGATTGCCTCGATGTGTTCCCGCGTAACCGGAAACCCACCTCCGGCACTGTATCAACGGTACTTCCTGCACTGTATATAAAAAGAGCCTTGAACTCCTTCATAGATTCAACGTTATCGTATATCCATTGCAGCGAATCTTCATCGATCGTAATATCGATACGGGGTAAAACATCCGTTCTGTATGCCTGGCCTGCCTCGGGAAAATAGATCTGGCCCTGAACGGCACAAATAATTGCCAATAAAAATATAAGCAGGATTGAATGTCTCTTCATGAAAATCAACATCAGGATCAATTTACACGAATTATCATTCCTTCTGTGTGGCCAGCACCATTTTGATGTTCAGGCTGTTGCCTATCTGCAATACATCCACCAGATCCTGAATACTGAGCTTATTGGAGAACCGCAGGATGATGGTCGGATTATCCAGTCCGGTTGTCCTCGCCTGCAATTCGGTCCTGATATATTCGAAAGGAACTTCACGGTCGTTGATAAAATATCGCTTATCATCCGTAACGGTTATACTGATCTGCTTTTTGTTGATCGCCTGTGCCGACTGTGCTTTTGGCAACAACACTTTAATGACATTAGGATTGGCAAAAGTAGAGACAATCAGAAAGAAAAGCAGGAGAAAGAACATGATATCATTCAGCGAGGAAGTGGCAACTTCCGGTGTAAAATGTTTCGATCTCTGAATTTTCATTGCTATAAGGATTTAATAAAAACCAAAACATGTTCGTGTAACCTTGAAGAATATCGATCAATCTGCATTTGCAGGTAATGATAAAAGGCATAGGCCACCACACCAACGATCAGACCCGTGGCACTGCAGATCATTTTTTGATACAATCCGTCTGCAATCAGACCAATGCTTATGTTATCCGACAGGGAGATATTATAAAATATTTTGATAACCCCCGATATGGTACCGATAAAGCCCAACATGGGGGCAATACCGGCTATGATCCCAAGATAGCCTGTATGTTTTTCCATTTTGGAAATTTCGATATTGGCTGCAGATTCCATTACATCTTCAATTTCCTGAACAGGTTTGCCCAGTTTTGACAGCCCGTTTTCAAAAATCCTTCCCGTTGAATTATTATTCCTGCAGATCAACAAGGCCTGATCTTTCCTGCCATCCGATAACTCCTTTACGAGTCTTTGCGAAAAGCCGTTTTCTGCTTTGGCATTCTTTATAACATAAATAAGTTTATCAATAAAAACATATACCGATATCATTGAAAACAACAATATGGGTATCATCACAACCCCTCCTTTTGCCATCAGTTGAAGAACTGACATATATTCTGCAGGCTCCGGGTTGGTAACAACATTATCAATAAAAAGTAGCATAGTATGAACGTTTAAATTATAATTAATTAATATTTACTGGCAATTGAAAATAATGATTGATATTCCTTCCTCCCCGTTGGGCCGGACTCCATTTGGGTGACAATTTCATAACCCGGTTTATTTCCTGTGCAATCAAGTCATTGGAACAGTTCCGAACGCTGACACGGGTCACATTGCCTTCAGCATCAACCATGAAAACAACCATTACCTGGG
This sequence comes from Bacteroidales bacterium, assembly GCA_016928305.1. Taxonomy (GTDB): domain Bacteria; phylum Bacteroidota; class Bacteroidia; order Bacteroidales; family UBA10428; genus UBA5072. Next base: position 38,290 of record JAFGKY010000060.1, on the reverse strand, counting down.
TAATATATCGGTCTTTCATTTCAGCAGGATATTTGAACTGATCCTGGAACCAAATATGGAAATAATTATAATCCCGGCCAAGAAAGGTAGGCAATTTATAGTCGCTGATGCCCGTCAATCCGTCACCGTATCCTCCCTGCCCCCCTGTTGCGCTGACATCAACCACTTCCATGGTATCCGTTCCCCGATCATCCCGGGTGTTAACCTCAGCCGTAAAATCATCCGGCAGTTCACTGTTCATGGTTAACAATTCCTCGGTTTCGATCTTTTCGATTATCATTTTCGGCTCAATAGGAACCAGGGGAGCCGGTAACGGAGGCATGGTACTCTCGTATCCACCGCTTAAGTCCTGAAATTCAATAAACTCAATAATTTCATTTATCTTTGATTGAAGAAACCGATCCTTCAGGCCACGGACATTTACGGCCAGCAGCAGAAAAACCACGGCATGAAGAAGCAATGTACCCAGCAACGGTGCCCATTTACTTATGGTATCTGCTTTCTGAATGTCCTTATTCATTCTCTCATTGGTTTCTTTTTTCAGGAAAGATATTTTTACCTTCAATCCCGAAACCTTACTTGTTCTTTTCGGACAAAAATCAGGCCATAGCCTGAGAATGCTTTCAAGGCGGCTCAAACCGGTGCAAATTTAGTTTTTTTTACGAAAAGGAGTAACAGGCCGTTAGATTTCCCGACCTTCTGGCAGGTATGTTAACAATTTTTATGAGTTATGGCCTTGTTAATAGTTCACGGTTCACGGTTCACAGTTCACGGTTCACAGTTCACGGTTCACGGACAATCTTTTCAAACTTTCAAACCTTCAAATTTTCAAACTTTCAAACTTTCAAACCTTCAAACTTTCAAACTTTCAAACCTTCAAACTTTCAACCTTCCCGCCGGTATTTCTTCTGCATTTCCATTACGTACTGTTTGAAATCCGGAAACTGGCTCCATAGTTCTTTCTTACATTCACTCAGTTCATTGCATTCAATACAGCAATCAAGCCCTTTGGAAATAACACACTGCCGAACCGGACAATGCTTCACTACAACTCCCAAGGGTTTTTCCTCGTTTTTACAGCCAAAGCAGAAAATGGTCTCCGGATCAAAATCAATATTGTATTTCTCTTTTATCTTCCATAGCTGATAGGCTTCCTTTTTTAGTTCCGTATCGTTCTTCAGGGAAGCCTGGAGAAATTTGCAATCAGACGGACATTGATATCCGCAATAGTTCAATGCTTTTGGATCAATTGGTTCATCATCAGGCAATTGTAATGTATTTCCAAAGCACAATCCTTTTGGACCCATGAGTGCAGCACAGCAGGCAATGCCTGCACACGATCCTTTTACCAGGAATTCCCGGCGTTTAAGTTTTTTAGTCATTGAATTACAGTTTAATTGCTTTATTGTCATAATTATGCAATATATTCTTTTTTATTTTGATTAACAATGCATAAACACCAGGCGGACGATTATGTGCAGCAAAAAGATGCTTACAACCTACCGGTAATCCGCTTATAATATTATTCAATCTGTCTAAAATTCCTTCTTTTTCGATTCATTTAGTTTCTGAATAACGATAACCAGTACCTGTAAATATTTTTAGCTTAACATTTCCCGTAAATATCATGATATTTGTTATATTTGATTAACAGCATTTGATGCGGCCAAGCACATCTTTTCTACCCTGACAAACTCGATTCACTTTTTCATTGTATGGTATCTGCATATCACACATCACATAAGTTCAGGTTACAAGCTTTTGGATTGATCGTATTCCTTTTGTCATTGTTGTATCCTCAGCCGGTTAGTGCACAAGAGAAACAATATATGTTTACAGGTATTGACAAATCCAACGGCTTATCGCATAACCATGTTATCTATTTTCTGCGGGACAGCAAAGGTTTTATATGGATCGGTACCGTTGACGGACTATCGCGGTGGGATGGTTATGCCGTAAAGGTTTTTAAACACGATCCGGCTGATTCTTTGTCCCTGAAGTCGAATATCATCTCAAGGCTTTTTGAGGATCATCAGGGCCATATCTGGATTGCAGCCGGAGATTACCTGGATATTTTCGACCCGGAAACAGAAACCTTTTCGCATAAGCAATCTCTTTTCAATAACCGGATACAGGTTCCGGTATTCAGCAAGTGGTATCATGTATACGATCACCATCGGAACATACTATATGCCAACAATGTAACCGGTGTTTACAAATATGTCGTTTCAACCGACTCAGTTATTCATATTGATTTTCCGGAAAATGATTCCACGCGGATCATCACAGACATAGGTGTCGACAGCCGTGATAATATCTGGGTTGTATGCACAAACTCTTTTCTTTATAAAATAATTAACCATTCCTACAGCATCATCGATAGTACCAGGCTTCCCACAAAACGGAACAATTATTATCATTTTATTGTCGATACGGATGATGATATCTGGCTTTTTGATAAAAATAATCCTTCGGGCGCCGTCTTTTATGATGCTAAATCCGGCACACTTCATTTGTTAAACACACAAACTGCACGGGGAAAGTTAAGCAGTAATGATTTGCGCAGCCTGACCCAGGATAATGAGGGAAGGATCTGGATAGGAACAGATCATGGAGGGATTGATATTGTAACCAAAGCAGATTTTTCCATCCATAACATCAAGCGCGATCCGTATACAACAAGAAGCCTGTGTGATAACAGCATTACCAGGGTTTATAAAGATTACCAGGGATTTATCTGGATAGGAACATTCAAAAGGGGGATTAGTTATTTTCACGAGAGTCAGTTTATTTTTAATTTGCGTAAGGTGATCCCTGAGCATACTGGTGTTCTGGGATTTAACGATATCAATAATTTTGTTGAAGACCGGAAAGAGAATATCTGGATCGGCACCAATGGCGGGGGATTATTTTATTATAACGGCAGCGACGACACATACAGACAGTACTTGCACAATCCTTCAGACCCTTCAAGCATTAGTGCTGATGTGATAATAGGGCTGACACTGGACAGGAAAGAAAGACTGTGGATTGGAACCTTTTTAGGCGGACTGAATTTATTCGACGGCAAAAGATTTCATCATTATAAGAACAATCCGTCCGATCCTTCGTCCCTCTCCGACAATCGCATCTGGGACATCTGCGAAGATTCTGATGGTAAGCTTTGGATTGCAACCCTTGTGGGCGGTGTAAATGTCTTTGATCCGGAAAAGAAAAAGGTCATCGAAACTATCTCCATCAATGAAGATTCCACCATACTTTCCGGAGCCGTTTTTTCAGTGATTGAAGGAGATCAGCAAACCATGTGGTTTGCCACAGCAAACGGGATCCGTTCATTCAACCGGGACAACCGTAAAATGAACTATTATTATTACAACCCTGGCAAACCTGAGGGTCTGAGCAATGGCCTTGTCTACGATATTCTTGAAGACTCCAGGGGACTTATCTGGGCTGCTACTGCTGACGGACTGAACAGGCTTGAACCTTCAACCGGAAAATTCAGCGTGTTCAGGCAGGGAGACGGACTGCCAAGCAATATGATCCTGAAACTCAAAGAAGATGGTGATCACAATCTGTGGATGAACACTACGAATGGAGTATCTAACCTTATCATTACCAAGGACCTGACAACCGATTCCTTCACCTATGTCTTCAGGAACTACGATGAATCAGATGGCCTGCAGGGGAGTGAATTCAATGAAAAAGCCATACTGAAAACACGAGGAGGGGAGCTGTTTTTTGGCGGACCAAATGGTTTCAATATCATTGATCCGAATAAAATACAGGCAAAAAACATAAACGCTGCCGTTGTATTAACCGATTTTCAGATCTTCAACAAGAGCATCAGCAATAAAACCCCCTTTAATAACCGTTATGTATTAGACAATTCTATCACATATACAGAAAAAATCCGGCTGAGATACGATGAAAATGTTTTTACCATTGAGTTTTCCTGCCTGAATTTCATCCACCCTGATAAGATAAAGTACATGTACCGACTGGATAATTTCAAGGATGAGTGGTTTGTGGTGGGAAGCAGGGAACGCAAAGTCACTTATACCAATCTGGATCCCGGGAAATACCTGTTCAGGGTCAAATCCACCAATAACGACGGCACATGGAACGATGAGGAAGCACAATTGGCTGTTATCATAAGCCCTCCCTGGTGGGGAACCCTTTTGGTAAGAATACTGAGTGTTGTTCTTATCGCCTCGTTGGTTATTGGATTCTATTTTTTCAGAATTTTTCAGTTGAACCGGCAAAAAAGAATATTGGCAATTATGGTGAAAGAACGCACCAATGAACTATCCGAGGCCAACGTAAAGTTGCAGGAACGTCAACATGAGCTTTCGGAAGCTAATTTAATCCTGCAGGAACGTCAGGGGGAGATATTGCTTAAAAACAAGGAACTCGAAAAACACCGAAACAACCTTGAACAACTTGTGCAGGAGCGTACCGTTGAACTTGAGGAAGCTCTCAGGAAAGCAACGGAGGCTGACAATCTGAAATCAGCATTCCTGGCCAATATGTCACACGAAATCCGGACTCCCATGAATGCTATCGTAGGCTTTTCAGGATTACTGGCTGATCCCGGCATTACTGAAAACGACAGAAAGGAATTCATTAAACTGATAAGCGTAAATTCCGAATCCTTGCTCATGCTCATTAATGATATACTTGACCTGAGTATGATTGAAGCCAACCAGATGGTAGTCAACAATGAGCCTTTTGACATCGTGGAATTACTGAATCAGGTTTACTCCATCTACAAGATCAGTAACACAAACAGCAATCTCATCATTCAACTTACCAATCAACTGAATGCCGATCACTTTATTCTGAATACGGATAAATACCGGATCAAGCAAATCCTGTCAAATCTCATGAACAATGCCTGTAAGTTCACCCGGACAGGATCTGTTGAACTGGGTGTAATAAAAGAAAAGAACAGGCTCAGGATATATGTGAAAGATACGGGAATAGGTATTGCCAGCCAGGACATACCCCATATTTTTGAACGTTTTCGAAAACTGGACAAGGCCATGATCAGTCATGCACGGGGAACAGGACTTGGTTTGGCAATCTCCAAAAGGGTTGCTGAAATACTGGGAGGAACCATTGAGGTTGAATCGGAACCCGGAAAAGGATCCGTGTTCGCCTTGACCATTCCGTTATTCCTTGTAGCAGGGAAAAAAGGAATCGAAACTCCGACGCCCAAAACCATAACGAACAAAGACTGGTCAGCAAAGAGTATTTTAATAGTCGAGGACGAAGAGGCCAATTTTCTGTACTTCAAAAGAGTGCTCGAAAAAACCCGTATAACCATTACATGGGCGGAATCCGGTCAGGAAGCTATCGATCATGTTGCATCAGGGAAACGCTTTGATATTATCCTTATGGATATTAAACTACCCGGAATGGATGGGATTGAAGCCTTACAAAAGCTGAAGGCTATAAACCACGGTCAGGTCATAGTTGCCCAGACAGCGTATGCCAGAACGGAAGACGAACAAAGATTCCGAAAACAAGGATTTGATGGTTATCTTTCAAAACCCGTAAATGCAAACGATTTAATGAGGCTGATCGAAAGATTCTTTTAACAAAGGAATAATAAGTTCGCCCCCCGATGGCAATACTGCGCATAATCTGATCCACCAAAACACCCCTGTAATTACTACAATTCCATATATTTTTATTATATTTGATAGATAGCCGGGTAATCTTGAGGATCACCCACCACATCACAACAAAAGGATCATATGGGTACATTTCTTTTTTCTGTTTTTACCATGCACGAAATGATCCGAAAGAAAGTAACAAGAAAGCTCATACTGGCGGGTCTTTTATTAGTGATATTTCATTTCCTTTCTGCACAGGAGAAGCAGATTTTGTTCACCAATATAGATAAATCCATTGGTTTATCGCATAATCATGTAATCTGCTTCCTGAAAGACAAAAAAGGATTTCTTTGGATAGGGACTATGGAGGGACTCTGTCGTTTTGACGGTTATTCGTTCAAGGTGTTTAAAAATGATCCGGATGATCCTTCATCGTTAAAAGATAATACCATAATCAGTTTGTTTGAAGACCCCCAGGGTAAAATCTGGATAAAAGCAGGAAAAGATCTTCATATCTATGATCCGGCTACCGAAACCATTATACAGCAGCAGTCACTCTTCAACGGACGCATTCAGGTGCCGGCGGGCAGCATCTGGATTCATTTTTACGATAATAACCAGAACATACTATTTGCCAATGATAAAACCGGGACTTATAAATACATAGTTGCTTCCGATTCTGTAGTTAAGATCAATTTTTCGGACAGGAATCCGTCACAAATTATAACCTATATGGGCGTCAGTAATAAAGGGGATATATGGTATGTATGTAGAAACTCTTTTCTTTACAAATCAGACGGTAAAACCTTTCACATAACTGACAGTATTAAGCTTCCCTATCGATATAACAATCGCTATCGATTTTATATCGATGGTGATAATGATTTGTGGATCTATGACCTGAACAATTCAACCGGAGTCATATTTTTCAATACAGCATCCCGGGAGCTGAATTTTCTTACCACTCAGTCTGCTTCCGGAAGACTAACATCCAATAAAGTAACATGCCTGACCCAGGATGAGAAAGGATTGTTGTGGATTGGCACAGATCATGGAGGAATCAACATTGTGAACAAATCTGATCTTTCCGTAAAATCCCTGGTCAATGATCCGTTGAATGAAAGAAGCCTGTGTGATAACTCAATCACCAGTCTCTATAAAGATTATCAAGGCTATATCTGGATAGGGTCCTACAAAAGAGGCGTCAGTTATTATCATAAAGATCTGTTTTTATTTGACTATTATAAAATTCATCTTAGCAACAGTAAAATTCAGGATTATAACGATATTAACAATTTTGCAGAAGATAAAAACGGGAATATATGGATTGGTACCAATGGTGGTGGATTATTGTATTTTAACAGAAAAGAAAATACCTATATTCAATATGTTCATGATCCTTCCGATCCATCGAGTATAAGCGCCAACACCATCATAGGATTATATATCGATAGTAAAGAAAGACTGTGGACAGGCACATACTTTGGTGGTCTCAATCTTTTTGACGGCCGGAAGTTTCAACATTTCAGGCACAATCCGTCCGATTCTGCATCTTTGTCGGATGACTGCATCTGGGATATCTGTGAAGATAATAACGGAAAGCTCTGGATAGCCACTCTTCTGGGAGGAGTTAATATTTTTGATCCGGATAAGAAAAGAGTCATTGAATGTTTTAGAGGAATGGAGAGCGGTGGTATTAAGTCCGATGCTGTTTTTTCGGTAATTCAGGGAAAAGATAATACCATGTGGTTTGCCACAGTTGAAGGATTGCGATCATTTGACCTGGCAAAAAGAGAATTTCATTATTATAATCACGATGATAAGAATCCCTGCAGCCTGAGCAAAAATCTTGTTCTGAACGTTTTGGAAGACTCAAGGGGATTTATCTGGGCAACCACCATCGATGGGCTTAACAGACTTGACAGGACAACAGGCGAATTTGAAATCTTCAGACAACGTGACGGATTGCCCAGTAATTTCATAATAAACCTTACTGAGGATAATCAAAAAAATCTGTGGATGTGCACTTCCAATGGAATATCAAAACTTACAATTACGTGGGATGCTGAAAATAACGCATACCGATATGCTTTTAAAAACTTTGATAAATTTGACGGGCTGCAGGGCAATGAGTTCAATGAAAAAGCCATATTCAGAAGAAGTAATGGGAAATTATTGTTTGGCGGGCCAAATGGATTCAACTCCATTGATCCCGAGAAAATCGATGTAGAGAATATTAAATCAAACATTGTTTTTACCGATTTTCTTATTTTCAACAAAAGTATCAACAATAAGAAACCGTTTGACAATCATTACATTCTGAAGAAATCCATCAGCTATACCAGTGAAATCAGGTTGAAACATAATGAGAATGTATTCACCATTGAATTCTCAAACCTGAATTATATCCATCCTGAAAGGAGACATTATTTGTACCGGCTGGATAATTTTAAGGACGAATGGTTTACGGTTAGCAGCCGGGAACGAAAAATCACCTATACGAACCTGAATCCGGGAAAGTATGTTTTCAGGGTGAAGTCCACCAATAACGATGGCACCTGGAATGATCAGGAAGCCCAACTTAGCATTATCATACAACCGCCATGGTGGAACACCCTCATTTTCAAAATATTCAGTATTCTGTTCATTATTTCTTCCATGGTAGGATTTTACTATTTCAGGCTGCACAGACTCAGGTTGCAAAAGAAAATACTGGAAACACGGGTAAAAGAACGTACCAATGAGCTTTATGATGCCAACTACAAACTCCGGGAACGCCAAAACGAAGTATTGGTACAAAACCTGGAGCTGGAAAAGCACAGGCACAAACTGGAACAACTTGTGCAGGAAAGAACCATAAAACTTGAGAAAGCTCTTAAAAAAGCAAAAGAGTCGGATCAGCTTAAATCAGCCTTTCTGGCCAACATGTCGCATGAAATCCGTACACCCATGAATGCCATCATTGGATTTTCAAGTCTGTTGGATGACCCGGATGTCACGACAAAAGAACGCAGCCAGTTCATCAGACTGATTCACGCCAATTCGGAATCCCTTCTTATGTTGATTAATGATATTCTTGATTTTAGCCTCATTGAAGCGAACCAGCTGATCATCCGTAAAGAAAACTTTGAACTCAATGACCTGGCAAATCAGCTTCTTTCCTATTTCAAACTGAGCAATAAAAATCCTGGGCTCGAAATAAAAATCAATCATACATTATCAGATGATAAGCTGGTTCTCTATACAGACAAATTCCGTTTGAAACAGATCCTTACCAATTTTATGAGCAATGCCTGCAAATATACTGCATCAGGCTATGTTGAATTCGGTATTGTGAAAGAAAACGACAAACTTAATCTGTATGTTAAAGACACCGGGATGGGAATTGCCAGCGATGACATACCCCATTTGTTTGAACGGTTCCGGAAGCTGGGTGAAGAAGCATCCAATGCCTCCCGGGGAATCGGCCTTGGACTCGCTATATCCAAAAAGCTGTCAAAATTGCTGGGAGGAGAAATAGAGGTACAATCAACATTGGGGGAAGGTTCGGTTTTTGCATTCAAAATGCCTTACACAGTTGTGGAGGCAAGGGAATTAATCATGCAGGAAAACCCCAAAGATATCCGCAGCAATAAATTGGCAGGCAAAAGGATTTTAATTGTTGAGGATGAAGAAGACAACTTTTTCTACCTTCAACAAATCCTTGAAAAAGTCAGGACTAAAATAATCTGGGCAAAAAATGGTCAGGAAGCTGTTAACCATGTTAAATCAGGAATACATTTTGATCTTGTATTGATGGACATTAAAATGCCTGAAATGAATGGGATAGATGCCCTTAAACAAATTAAGGCAATAAATCCCGGACAACTTGTTATAGCTCAAACAGCCTATGCCAGAACCGATGATGAAACTATATTCAGAAAGGAAGGCTTTGATGATTACCTTGCCAAACCCATAAAACCAATGGATCTCATTGTAATTCTTGAGAAACATTTTTAATCCTAATACGGTTGATATGAAATATGTTTACTTCTCGTTTTTCGTCCTTATCGGCTATCTGAGTTGTATGGCACAACAGGATATCGTTCCCTTCCGAAGTCTGACAACGGATAAGGGTCTATCGCATGGTGATATTTATTGTTTTTGCCAGGATCATGAAGGATATATATGGATTGGAACAACAGACGGTTTGAATAAATTTGACGGAATCGGTTTTACAGTTTACAAATTTGATCAGGAAGATACTACTACTTTGTCAAGCAGTCATATCAGATATATATTCGAAGACAGCCAAAACAACCTATGGATTGGATTGTTAAACGGGATTTGCAGATACAACCGCCAATTGGATAATTTTGAAAGGATTAAATACCCCCTCCATCAGGGGAAGAAATTCGATAACCATGTGCAAAAGATATTTGAAGATAGCAACAATACCTTATGGATAGGAACAGATTACGGCGTTTATATTATGGATCGTGATAAAAAGAAATTCACCGTTTGTTTTGATGACCGTTGCAATAAAGAAGAAACAGGAATATGTAATGATATCCTGGAGGATAAAAATGGGAATATATGGATTGCTTTGTTTGGGGCAGGCCTGGTAAGATATAATTTTCATACCAAAGAATTTGTAAGGTATACAACCCGGCACCCCGGGTTACAATTAGAGGAGGACTTTATTTTAAGCCTGATGCTGGATGACCAGAATAACCTGTGGATTGGATACAGTTCACAGGGGATTCAGGTTATAGATGAGCAGCATAAAACCATTACTCACTATAGGCATAGGGCAGATGATCCCTATTCACTGAACAGCAACATCATTTTTTCAATGGTTCAGACACATGACAAAAAAATATTTATTGGCACCGATGGCGGAGGTATTAATATTCTCGATCCTGTTACAAAACGATTTACCCACAATACCACATTGGAATCAGAGTTTTCCTTATTAAGCAATAACGTTCAGCGGGTTTTTATTGATCGTAATGGCATTGCATGGGCAGGATGCTGGGGGGGCGGTGTTAATTATTACGATAAACGCCTGGACCGGTTTGCTTTATACAAACAAGGCAAACATGATTATGAATCGTTAAGCGGTGCTTCCGTTACTTCTTTTGCCCAGGATAAACAGGGCAATATATGGGTATCGACTGACGGAGGCGGCATAAATTTTTTCAATCCCCATAAAAGAAGCTTTATTCATTACAAGAGCGACAGTAAGAACAGGCTGACACTTACCAACAACAAAGTACTTGCCCTTCATGCCGATGATAAAGGCGGATTGTGGGCAGGGATGTGGCAGGGAGGTCTTAATTATTTCAAAACGGATGGCGGTAAACTCTACCTGGTAAAGAAATATGACTTTCTTGATGAAAAAAATCCAACGAGCAATTGTGTTTTTAATATTTATTACACAAAGTCGGGTGAACTCTGGATTGGAAATTATTCTGCCGGGGCATATCGATATAACCCCGGCACTGAAACCTTTATTCCTGTTGAAATTCCTCTTACTCTGAGTCCATACAATACCGTACGTGATATTTTATGTGATTCAAAGAATGACATGTGGTTTGCCATGGAATATAATGGTCTGATTCGAATGGATGGGAAAACGGGTGAGTTTGAGACGTTTTTGCATATAGAAAATGATACCGGCAGCCTTATCAATAACTCTGTTAATGTGCTGTATGAGGATAGCAAAAACCGGCTATGGATTGGTATTGATGATGGCGGATTGAATCTTTTTAACCGGGAAACGCGATCATTCATACATTATACAACCGAAGACGGATTACCTGACAATACCATTGTGGGTATCCTGGAAGATAATGGCGGAGATCTCTGGATCAGCAGCCACGGAGGCCTGACCCGTGCCAAAATATTGTCGACCGGTGAAAAGCCTTACCTGCAGTTCAGAAATTACAGTGTGCAAGACGGATTGCAGGGGCAGGTTTTTAACCGTTGGGCCTATTTTAAGGCGAAAAACGGCGATATGTATTTTGGAGGATTAAACGGTTTTAATGTTTTTAATCCCGACAGCCTGAAAGACAACAATATCATTCCTCCTGTTTATTTAACCGATTTTCTGCTGTTTAACAAATCCGTAACCATAGGCACGAAAGATTCACCTCTTAAAAGTCATATTTCCCAGACAGACAAAATAATATTGAAAGCCAATCAGTCTTTTTTTACGTTTCGTTTTATTGCACTGAATTATATTTTCAGCGAAAAGAATCAATATGCATACATCATGCATGGTTTTGATAAGGACTGGAATTACGTGGGCAATAAAAGAGAAGCTACTTATACCAATTTAAATCCGGGAGAATATACATTTACGGTTAAAGCGAGCAACAACGATGGTATTTGGAACGAGGAAGGAACATCCATCGATATAGTGATTCTTCCTCCGTGGTATAAAACATTGTGGTTCAAAATATTAGTATTATTGTTTTTTATTTCTTCACTCCTGGGATTATACATTAACCGTACAAATCGATATCGCAATAATCAGATTATTCTTGAACAAATGGTTCAGGAACGCACCAAAGAACTTAAGGCTATTAATATTGCCCTCGAAGAGAAGCAGGCAGAAATAAATCAGAAAAATGTAGAACTTGAAATACAGAAAAACTCGGTTCAGGAAGCTAACGATATACTTCTCGCACAACAGAAACGCATTGTTGATCAAAATAAAGAACTGGATAAACACCGGTATGAACTTGAATCGCTGATATCGGAAAGGACAAAGGAACTTGAAAAGGCCATAAAAAAAGCTGAAGAGTCCGACCGGCTGAAAAGCGCCTTCCTTGCCAATATGTCGCATGAGATCAGAACGCCTATGAATGCAATTGTAGGATTCTCGGGCTTGTTAAGTGATCCCGATATAAGTGATGAAGAAAAAGCAGAATTTGTAAGACATATCAATATCAATTCCGATTCCCTTCTTATGCTTATCAATGATATTCTTGATCTTAGCATGATTGAAGCAAACCAGGTCATTATACGAAAAGAACCTTTCCTTCTCAATGAATTGATAGACCAGATATACTCAGTTCATACGGTAAATAACAAAAATCCCGAACTTGAAATTATCCTGAACAACACCGTGAAAGCAGAAAACCTGAAACTTAACACCGATAAATTCCGGCTGAAACAAATCCTGACGAATTTCATGAGTAATGCCTGTAAATTCACGGAGACCGGAACAGTTGAGCTGGGAATTTCAAAAACCGACGACAGATTGAATTTCTATGTGAGGGATACCGGTATTGGTATTAATGAAAACGACAGGCAACATCTGTTTGAACGATTTAGAAAACTCAGCGTAGACTCATCAAGTACAGCCCGGGGAGCTGGTCTTGGACTGGCTATCTCCAAACGGCTGGCTGATTTGCTGGGGGGATTTATAGAAGTACAATCCGAAGTTAACAAAGGCTCGCTGTTTACCTTTACAATTCCCTATTCACTGGTGGTGACACAACGGGAAATTCAATTACCTGCTGAACCGAAATTGCGTACTTTCAGAGACTGGACAGGCAAAAAAATTCTCATTGTAGAAGACGAAGAGGCTAATTATATCTACCTGAAGAGAATTCTTGAGAAATCCAATATCACTGTTGTATGGGCTGAAAATGGTATGGAAGCGATCCGGTTATGCAAATCGGCGAACTCTTACGACATTATCCTGATGGACATTAAGATGCCCGAAATGAACGGAATTGAGGCTATGAAAATACTGAAAGAAAAGAAACCCGACCTGTTGATTATTGCGCAAACAGCTTATGCAAGGACAGAAGATGAGATGATGTTTAGAAAAGAAGGTTTCGATGATTATATTGCTAAACCAATCAGCCCTTCTGATTTGATGATCCTGCTCGACAAGTATTTGTAATTCGCATCCCCCCGTTTGATTTTTCCGTGACTTTTCGCAAAATGTTGCAGTAACGAACAGGAGAAATAAACTTTAAAGCGAAACTCCAATCGAAATATTCATTAACTGAGAAATATTCCTTGTTAATTATGTCGCTTATTACTTGATTCTTATAATATATCTGATGTAACATTGATGTAATGCAGATGTATTTTTGATGTGGTTACATAAATCTTTCTCATTATTTGCATAATTACTTTTGGGAGTCGTTTTTTTATTGTAAATTATATATAACAAAACCCTGCAACCTGACAAGAAATTAACGAACTAAAAATTACAAAACATGAGAAAATTAACCATTTTGTTTTTAAGCCTGATGCTGGGATTTACATCGATGCTATACGGCCAGGAAAAAGTAATTACGGGCAAGGTGATATCGGGAGAAGACGAATCACCCTTACCCGGAGCTTCCGTTGCGGTGAAAGGTACCACAACCGGAACTGTAACTGACATCAACGGAAATTTTTCACTATCGGTACCGGAAAACAGTATACTGGTAGTATCATACGTTGGCTATTTATCCGAAGAGTTACCAACTGAAGGCCAGGATGTGATCAATGTTACACTCCTTCCGGATATATCCAAACTGGAAGAAATTGTTATTGTCGGATATGGAGTGCAAAAGAAGAGCCTGGTTACGGGTTCCATTGCCAAAGTGGAAGCCAGGGATATGGAAAACGCCGTTTCTACCCGGTTTGAACAGGCACTCCAGGGAAAAGTATCCGGTATGGTTGTCGCGCAAAATTCAGGGGCACCGGGTTCGGGACTGACCATAAAAATAAGGGGTAACAGTTCGGACGGATCCAACAGTCCGCTGATCCTTGTGGACGGCGTGAGGACCGGTGGCATGGAATACCTGAATCCGTCAGATATCGCATCCATTGAAGTACTGAAAGATGCTGCCTCATCGGCTATATATGGAGCTGACGGCGGAAATGGCGTACTGTTGATAACCACCAAGAAAGGGACAAAAAATGCTTCCGCATTGCAGTATAATTATACCAAGAGCATACAAATGCCTACCAACCTTATGGAAGTCATGGACGGGAACCAATACCGTGAATACTTTATGGAAGCGGCAACCTGGGAAAATAAACCCGCCAAATATGCTCAGTTCAGTGCTCTTGATTCAACTATCAGCACAAACTGGGTCGAGGAAGTCTTTCAAAATGCAACCATGGATGAACATAACCTGAGTTTCTCCGGGGGCACTGAAAACATCAGTTATTTCTTAAGCGGGTCGTATCTGTCGCAAGACGGCATTGTAGGTGGTCCGAAAAATAACTTTACCCGTTATTCATTCCGCAGCAATATTGAAGCCGAATTAAAATCATGGCTTTCGGCCGGTACGAATATCTCCTACACCCGTGCCAGCAAAAAGAACCTGAATGCAACCAATGAATACGGAGGTATTATTAACAATTCCTATACGTATGATCCTACCATCCCGGTTTATTATCCCGATACCAGCTGGATCTTACAAACCTACCGGGATAATCCGGAGATCATGGCTGCCTGGAACCGGACTGAAGACGGACACTATTACAGCAAATCTGCCATTACCACCGGTGAGGCCTGGAATCCGGTTGCACAAATTGATGCTGCACAGGATAGGCAAGCTCAGGATAAGATTGTCGCTGATATCCATTTTGATCTTAAACCGGTTAAGTGGCTGAAATTTACATCACGGGTTTTTATTGATTATGCCTATCAGAAGCATGATATTTTCACAGGCAAAAATTTCTACGGTGTTGACCCGATTACTGCTGACTCCAATACTTTTGTGGAACAGTCATGGGACCGCTGGTTTAAATACGGTATTGAAAATTACCTGACATTCAATAAAATGTTCGGGAATCATTCGGTCGAAGTCATGCTCGGGCAGAGTTATGAAGATTATAAGCATGACTATCTGTATACGAAATACTTCCATATTCAATACAACAGTCTCGACTACGCATTTCCAAATGCATCCCTCGACAGAGAGCGATTTGACGTACAGGATCAAACGTTAGATCCTGACATGTCAAGGTTAGCCTCTTATTTCGGACGTTTTGTATACAATTACAAGGAAAAATATATGCTGCAGGGAAACTTCCGTTATGACGGGGCATCCAATTTTGGTCCAGACAATCCGTGGGTTTTATTCCCCTCATTCTCGGCAGGCTGGACAATCAGCAGGGAAGAATTCTTCCGGAATGTTTCCCAGCTATCTTTCATTGATCTGATAAAGCTTCGTGCAAGCTGGGGACAAAATGGAAGCCGGCAGGTATTGGGCTCATTTCCCTATGTTACCACCATGACAACGGTATATTATTCCGATGCATCACCCACCGGATCAAGGGATATTGGGAAAGTGCCGGGTCGACCCGCGAACCGGGCGATAGCCTGGGAGACCAGCCAGCAGACCGACATAGGGATCGACCTCAGGTTCTTTAGAAATACCTTGTCTTTCTCCGTTGACTGGTATAAGAAAAGTACCATCGGGCAGCTGGCTGAAAAGGCTGATCTGCCTACCTACCTTGGATTTCAGGATCGCCCTATCATAAACAGCGGTGAAGTTGTAAACCGGGGGTGGGAATTTGATCTTTCTTACCGGAACAGCGCCGGTGATCTGAAGTATTTCGCCAGCTTTAATGCTTCCTACCTGTATAACGAAGTTGTTGACTATGGCGTTGAACAGGGTAGAGACGGTGCCAATGTAGGGCAGCTGGGTGTCATCAACCGGTATGATATCGGCCAGCCCGTCTGGTACTTTTATGGTTATGAAGCCATCGGTATTTTCCAGGATACGGCTGAGATCAATCATTATGGGTATGTCAATCCCGCAAACGGCAGATTTGTTAAATTACAGTCCACGGCTAAACCAGGTGATGTAAAATTCAAGGATCAGCCCGTGGATACGCTGGGCGGAGAAACAGATCACAGACTCGACGCCAGCGACCGGGTTTATCTCGGGAAGCCATTGCCCGACTGGACCTTCGGATTGACACTTGGAATTGAATACAAAGGATTCGATCTGAGTATATTCTTCCAGGGAGTCACGGGGAACCAGGTTTACTGGGCCGGCTACAGGAACGACCGGACCGAATACAACCGGGCCGTGATGTGGTATGAGAACCGGTGGACAGGCCCCGGCACATCCGACAAATACCCGCGTGCCACCAATACCGATGCCAACAATAATTTCAGGGTAAGTTCGATGAATGTATACGACGGCGATTACCTGCGCCTGAAGAACCTGACGGTTGGTTATACACTACCGCAAAAAATCACGAAATATGCTCATATCAGTAAGTTTAGAATATATTATACAGGTACAAATCTGTTAACCTGGACCAAATATCCCGGAACCGATCCGGAAGTAGGCATGTACGACAGCGGAAATAATACCACATTGGGCATTGACAAAGGGCTGTATCCGCCTACCATGATCCATTCATTTGGTGTAAATATTGTATTCTGATTGGTAACCTATAAAAATTATAAACAATGAAAAACAAATATATTATCCTGGTTTTGTTAATAACCGCCTTCAGCACATGTACGAAGGAAGATCTCTCCCTTGATCCGGAGGGACGCGAACTGGATGTTACCTTTTATCAAACCGAATCACAACTGAAGGAAGCCATGTTGGCCGCCTATGACCCGCTTCAGGATGTCGTCTGGGGAGGCAATTACTTCATGTGGGGAAGCATTGCATCCGATGACGCCATTGGCGGAGGCGCTGATGCTACCGACCAGAAAACCTATCAGATGGCGGACCGGTTTACCCTGATCGCATATGAAGACAAAGAAGACGACCTGTTCCAATTCTGGAGGGCAAGGTTCAGAATGGTATACCGCAGCAATGCGATCCTGAAATTTGCCGATGATGAAACCATTTTCGGAAAAACAGCCATTGCCCATGCCAATTTTATCAAAGGCCTGGCCTATTTTCAACTTACCACCCTGTTCGGTGGACTGCCTATTATTGATAAACTGGCCAATCCCGAGGATAAATTCTCACGGGCATCTCAATCTGATACATGGAAAGCTATTGAAGGGTATCTGCAAAAGGCTGTTGAAGGCCTTCCCGAAAGAGCGGGTGGAGTCGATCCGGAGGGTCTGGCCACCAAGGCTTCAGCACAGGCTTTGCTGGGAAAGGTATATGTATACCAGGAAAAATATGCAGAAGCCATCACGATTCTTGAACAGGTAGCACAAAATCCGGAATACTCCCTCGAACCGAATTTTGCCGATATCTTCTGGCCCGCCAACAAGCACGGTCGCGAATCCCTGTTCGAGATCAATTTCACACCTACTGACGGTGGTACCATCTGGGATCAATATAACAACGGAAATGCAGTTTTAACACTATGTGGAATCAGAACCGGAGAGGTTGGAATGGGAACTCCCGAGACAGTTACATTCCTATGGGGCTGGGGTATGAACCAGCCTACTCCTAAACTGGCTCAGGCATTTGATGCTATGGGTGACAAGATAAGAAAAAATAATTCCATCATTTCGAATGATTCTGTTTTACAGGTCTCTCCCACAACGGTCTTTCAGAATTCGCTGACCGGATACTGGGATATTAAGCACGTACGCAGAAGAGGATTTTTTACCAGTGCTACCCAGGTCAACGCCCCCATCATACTGCAGCGCCTGGCAGATGTATACCTGTTGCTGGCTGAGTCCTATGCCAAAACCAGCGATGAAACCAATGCACTCAAGTACCTGAACCTTGTACGAAAAAGAGCCGGACTGGCAGATGCCACCGGTGGTGCCGACCTGCTGACCAGGATCAAAAAAGAACGTCAGCTCGAGCTTTGCCTCGAAGGTGACCGGTATTTCGACCTGGTGCGCTGGGGAGATGCCGCTGCAGAACTTACCGGAGAAGAATACGATGCAGGTGGTTTGAATTATACAACCGGTACACCGGGTGTCTCAACCAACGGGCTTTTCCCTATTCCGCATAAAGAAATGGACGCTATCGGAGACGATCCCGACTTCCCGCAAAATCCAGGATATTAACAAAGATTATGCATTAAAGAGAACAGGTTAAAAGGTTAGATGAGAGGTTGCCCGTGCTTGCCACCCCTTGCAATGCAAGGGGTGTGCAGCAGGGGTATTGATCCATATTGTTTGATGCAGCATAAATAAAATCCGGATGAAATCTGTCCCATATATCATTCTTTTATTTCTTTCGGCTATAAATCCCGTTAATTTATCGGCCGGAGGTTTCCTGAAGGTGCAGGGCAAAACAATTATTGACTCATCCGGCCAGGAGATCAACCTCCGTGGCCTGGGCATCGGCGGCTGGTTGTTGCAGGAAGGTTATATGTTCGAGACCTCCGGTTTTGCCAATACACAACATGAATTCAGAAAGAAAATTGAAGAGCTGATAGGCACCGACAGCACCAATTTATTCTATGAGGCATTCCGGAAAAACTTTGTTACCCGCCGGGATATCGATTCTATCGCTGCCTGGGGATTTAACTCCATACGCCTGGCCATGCATTATAACCTGCTGGTTGATGCCGCCGATCCGGATACATTCCTGACCGCAGGTTTTGATATTATTGACAGCCTGGTGGCCTGGTGCAGGGAAAACCAGCTTTATCTCATCCTTGACCTTCATGCTGCACCGGGTGGTCAGGGTCATGATGCCCCCATCAGCGACTATGATGCATCCAAACCTTCACTATGGGAAAGCACAGATAATCAAGACCTTACGGTAATCCTCTGGAAAGAGATAGCAAGAAGGTATGCACAGGAACCCGTAATTGGCGGATACGATCTGCTGAACGAACCCAACTGGGAACTGGGAGCATCTCACCAGATACTGCGGGCCTTTTATGGCCGGCTTACGGATGCCATCCGGGAAGTGGATACCAACCACATTGTTTTTATTGAAGGCAACTGGTTTGCAACCGACTTTAACGGTCTTACCCCTCCCTGGGATGACAATATGGTCTATAGTTTTCACAGGTACTGGAGCGATTACACAACATCTTCCATCCAGTATCTGCTGAATATCAGAAATAATTACACTGTTCCCCTGTGGATGGGAGAATCGGGCGAAAACTCCAATGCCTGGTTTACCGGATTCATCAAATTGCTGAACCAGCATGGCATTGGTTGGGCCAACTGGCCCTACAAAAAAACCAGTTCCGTGACCGGTCCGCTCACCATCAATAAGCCCGCCGGATACCAGGTGCTGTTGAATTACTGGAACGGCAGTGCTGCAAAGCCAACCCGCGATTTTGCCTACAACGCACTTATGGAACTCACCGACAGCCTTCGTCTGGAACACTGCGTTTTCCACCCCGATGTTGTTCATGCATGGATCACATTCCCGGGAAACGACCAGTGCATTCCGTTCCGTGACCATACCCTGCCCGGCAGGATTTACTGTTCCGATTATGATATGGGAACCCAATACACTGCTTATGCCGATGTCGACTACCAGAATATTTCCGGTTCTGCAGGAGGCGGTTCCTGGAATTCAGGAGGCAAATACAGAAATGATGGTATCGACATTGAGGTTTGCAGCGATGATATTACCAACGGATATAATGTAGGCTGGACCAACGCGGGTGAATGGATGAAATATACCGTGGATGTTGCGGAAAGCAACAGTTATATTGCTTCTGTCCGTTACTCGGATCAGAGTGCGACCGGCAAAATACGTCTTGAAGTGGATCAGACCGATGTTACCGGTTCTGTTTCCATACCACCAACAGATGGCTGGCAGAACTGGAAAACACAGATTCTTGGCAGCTTCCTTCTTGAGGAAGGAAAACATACCCTCAGGGTTGTCACGGAGACATCGGGTTTTAACCTTAATTATATTGATTTTTCAATAGGTACAGGTAATAATGATCCCGAAATCGAACCGGAACAGCTTTTCAATGTCACTTGGGATAGCCATACAAACTGCCCGGTTATAATGGCCTATCAAACAAGTACAATACCTTATAAAATTGAACTCTTTGATTTGTCAGGGAAAAAAATCCTTTCGGATTATTTCACCGGTGCATACCCGGTTGAACAGAACCTTCCATGCGGCTTATATTTTGTGGCTGTCAGCAATGCGACGGCTTATAGTTCTCAAAAGATTATCATTCATAACCTGTAGCAATATGAAAAAATCAGGGTTTCTTTTTTTGGCAACAGCCATGTTATTTATGATCCCCGATCGGGCAAAGGGACAATGCAGCGAACTGGTTTGGGCTGATGAGTTCAACACAGAGGGATTGCCTGATTCAACACGGTGGAGTTATGATATAGGCGGCGGTGGCTGGGGCAACAATGAATTGCAGTATTATACCGACAGACGGCTAAAGAATGCCCGTGTTGAAAACGGCAAGCTAATCATCGATGCCCACAATGAATCTTACCTTGGCAGCACCTATACATCAGCGCGCCTGGTCTCGAAACTTAAAGGCGACTGGTTGTATGGCACCGTTGAGGTACGGGCCAAACTGCCCGTAGGGTTAGGCACCTGGGCAGCAATATGGATGTTACCGACCGACTGGGAATACGGATCATGGCCCAGCAGCGGTGAGATCGACATCATGGAGTACGTGGGATATGACACCAACAAGGTATACGGCACCATCCATACCGAAGCCTTCAATCATTCACTGGGGACGCAGAAGGGCAGCTCGGTAACCTTAACCGATGCAGCCGACACCTTCCACGTATACAAAACCTCATGGACTCCCGAAGCGATTGAATTATACGTAGACGATACCAAATATTACACCTTTAATAACCTTCACACCGGATACACCACATGGCCTTTTGACAAGCGGTTTCATCTCGTGTTAAACCTTGCGGTGGGAGGCAGCTGGGGAGGTTCTCAGGGCGTCGATCCCACTGCCTTCCCTGCCCGCATGGAGATTGACTATGCCAGGGTATACCAGTCCTCTGATAAGCTGACCATCCATGGACCTCCAAAAGCGTTTCCGCTGCAGGAAGATTTGCATTTTTTTCTGTACCACGATCAGGAAGCCAGCTATTCCTGGTCGTTGAAAGGGGATGGTGAAATCACTTCCCCGGCTGACTCCAGCGAAGTATATGTGCGCTGGGGATGTTCGTCAGACACGCTTTTGTGTCATGTGTCCACATCCTGTGGTGAATATGATCTTGCATATCCTGTCGGAATTGATGATTATATCATTTACGGGCCTGTCTTTGTAGGGTCCTTTCAGGATAATGTTTTGCTGAGGACACCGCTCCTTTTCGGTTCATCCTTTACGTGGACTGTCCCGTCCGGAGTTACAATTACCAATGGGCAGGGTAATGACTCATTAACCGTTACCTGGGGTGAATCCTCCGGCTCTGTTCTCTTATCCATCGAAAACACATGCGGAACCTATAACATAAGCAGGAAACTCAGGCTTTATGGTCAATATGCCTATCCCGATCCGGATGTTCCCCACCCGATCCCCGGTATTATCAATGCAACTGCATTCGACTACGGAGGAGAGGGTGTGGCCTATCACGATGCCGAGACTGCCAACCAGGGATCAGGGCCCCGCGGGGATGAAGGAGTGGATACAGAATACAACGATAACGGTACAACGAATGTTGGGTGGATAAGTGACGGGGAGTGGCTGGAATATACGATCAGGGTTTCACGGGATGATTATTATCAGGCCGGTTTCCGGATTGCCAGTAACAATGCAACAAGAGGTCCGCTGCGGATAATCATCAACGGAGAAGAACGTATTCCGGATATAGACATACCTTTTACGGGTTCCTGGAGTACATTCACTACCCTTATCGCCAATGATATCCCATTCTATACAACGGATACGATCATGCGTTTGTATGCTGTCACAGGTGGTTTTAATATTGGCAATATAATCATTGATACCACAATACCCGATGCGGTCAAAGAGATCAGACCTGAAAAGATAACGGTGTATCCTAATCCCGTAAATAACACAGTTTATATTAAAAATGACGGACGGATTCAGAAAATTGTCCTCTGTGATATGGCTGGAAAAACCTTACAGGTTGAGGATCATCTGTGTAAACAACCTGAAGATATTGCTCTTGATTTGCAAAACTACAGACCGGGATTATATTTTCTTCGCATTATAAAGGCTGATTATGAAACAGAGATTGTAAAAATCGTCCATTGGTAACCGATGTACCCGTTTAACCATGATATAAAAAAACCTGCACTGGCGGGTCTGTTTTTTCTGTTTTTTCTATGGGGTGCTTTGACATGCCTGAACACTTTGATAATTCCTCATCTCGAAAAACTCTTTATTTTTAAGTATACATCAACCTTCGGTTTTGCAAATGCCTTCTTTGGTTCGTACCTGATAATGGCTATTCCTTCCGCCTTGTTGATAAAAGCAGTTAATTACAAAAGAAGCATTATTATTGGATTGTTCATCACGGCTCTCGGGACCATCCTTTTTATATTTGCTTCGAAATATATCTCCTATGCTGTCTTTATCACCGGCTTTGTGATCCTCGCCTCAGGTATTACCCTCATTCAGGTAGCGGCAAACACATATGTAAGTATCCTGGGACACAAACAACAGGCAGCGGTCAGGTTAAGCCTGGCACAGGCTATAAACTCACTGGGATATGTGCTGGTACTTGCCGTTACCTTTAATCCCATATTCACAGGTCATGACAGCATCGTATACAATGCCCGTAACATTCAACAACCCTATCTGATCATAACCATCCTTATTGTTTTCGCATCCTTGTTATACACCCGGTTGCATTTTCCGGGAAAACCGGCAATTCCACAGCAAAAATCCCGGATATGGTTTAATCACAGCCCGGGATTGTATTTGGCTGCCTTAGCGATCTTTTTTTATGTGGGAGCTGAACTAACGGTGAGCCGCATTATACAATCCACCTTCTCAGAATCCTATTCATCCGGTGTTATTACAATTATGCTGTTATGTTACTGGGGAGGGATGATGGCAGGCAGGTTTGCAGGTTTTGCATTTTTTCAGTTCCGGTCACCGGTTGCCGTACTTCAGATCAATGCCATTTTGTGCATAGCGATACTGATTGCAACGCATTTTCTTCCCTTCGGAGTTATGGTTTGGCTTCTCATCCTGCTGGGATTTTTCAATTCCATTATGTTTCCTGCTCTTTTTGCCACAGGGCTGAATCAATCCGTTAATCCATCCTGTTTTGACGGGGCGGTGCTGATCATGGCCATTTCCGGAGGCGCGTTAATTCCGGCCCTTTACAATCAGTTATCCATCCATGTCGGGCTTCAAATCTCTCTGCTGATACTGGCTGTATGTTACCTTATTATAGCTGCTGTCGGATACTTCCTGCTCAGATACCCGGTCATAAGAGAATCATCGATAGCAGAAACACTGCCCCAAGAAGAAAAGCCATGATGCAATCACGGTTTAAAAAACAACAAATGATTCAGGGCTTACCCCATTATTTCAGGTCCGGCAGGCTGCGAAGGTAATCAAAGTCAATTTCATCCTCCCCTTCCGAACAGTCCCATATAATATCCTGTACCATTGAAGTCTCAGAATACGAAAGATTCTCCATATCCTTCGTTCTCAATATGTCAACAATTTCTGCCAGGCATCCGGAAGATACAATATCGCATAAGGTATATTCCGATTCACTGTCGGGTGCCGATTTTGAAGCAGCCAGGCAATATACAGGAATGGTGGTGGTAACCGTTTCATAAGCAGGTACTATGATAACTACCCGCACAGCAATCAGCATCGGCTGGTAATCACTCGAACCCGGGAAAAACCAGGTACCAGGCACTATGGTGTAAGTTATCTGTGTGGAAGTAACATTGGTAAATTTTACAGAAAGGCTGAATGATCCTCCTGAACTCGTTAATCCGGCTTCATCGAGGCAGTCCATTATGCAGTTCATATCACCGGGATTGATGTTCTGACAATTCATGATACAGTTAATATATTGATTCATCAGCGCAGTGTCCTCCACCATCTCATAGGATACATCACCGTCGATTTCAGCCACCAGTCCGTTCAAAGAGGCAGCTTCACAGGTTTCATTGAAAGGCTCATAGTCATCCTTGTCTTTTTCTTTCGAACAACCGCAGAGGATTAAAATGATCAGTGGCAGATAATGGAATAATTTTTTCATGGCTTTCAGTTTTTATTTTGTTAGTTTAATACTCATACGTTATTAATAATGAATAGGTTTCACTCATTAAATCTTCATAAGGAATTCAATCAGGTTGTAATCCCTTTCGAGATTAAGCTTTTTTCTGAGCCTGTATCGGCTGATTTCAACTCCCCTGACGGAAATGTTGAGCAGGGGTGCAATTTCTTTGGAAGACAAGTTCATACGCAGGTATGCACATATTTTCAAGTCTTTAGGGGTCAGACTTGGATAAGTTTCTTTAATCTGCTTCAGAAAATTCTCGTGGACCTGGTCAAAATGCTGCTCAAACAAATGCCAGTCTTCTTCATGGGCATGCTCTTCTTCAAGTTTCCTGACCATTTCCATCATTTGCTTTTTTGATTCATCGTGGTTTATTTTTTGTGACACTTTAATCAACTTGTTCTTCAGTTGGTTAAGCAATTCGTTTTTATAGGTTATTTGCATGGCAATGGCTGCCAGTTCGCGTGTACGGCTTTCCAGCTCGGTTTTATTTCGCTCCACTTCAATCTCCAGTTTCTCGTTTTTCAGGTTCATGATCTGCTGTTCAGCCTGTAGTTTTTCATTTTCAAATTCTTTTTGTTTTCTCTCCAGCTCATTTTTCTGTTTCAATCGCAGAATGTTCTTTTCTCTTTCTATCCTTTTCTTTACCATCCGTATGATGGCATAACCAGCAACCATGACAAGCAGGACATATACAAGAAAAGCAAAGGCTGACCGGTACCAGGGAGGATTAATCACAAATTCAAAAGTAACGGCTTTGGTCGGAGGATCGATCAGCGTTCGGGCTTTCACATGAAAAATATAGCTTCCTTCCCTGAGGTTTGTATAGTCCTTGCTTTTAACCGGAGACCAGGCCGACCAGTTCCTATCGAAGCCTTCCAGGAAATAGGAATATTCGATGTTATCGCTGTTATCGAAGGAAGTAGCGGTATATTCAAAATGCAGGTCCTTATACTGATACGGCAAGTATTCGAGTTGATAATAAGGCCGCGTGACAGAACTCATGCCTTTATCATTGCGGTAGTTTCCACCAAAGATTATCCGGCCTTCCGTTGTTACAACCTGTCTTATAAGCACTGACAATTCCGACTTCATAGCCTTTACCTGTGCAGGATCAAAGTGCAAAAAACCGTCCTGTGTCGAAATAATGATATTACGGTTATTGATAAAATGGATATGTTCATAGGGTATGACAAAATTATCTTTTAATTCAGCAAAAGGAAGGGATTCCGGATTCAGATTACCATTATAGCTCTGCCGCAAAAGGGACAGCTCGTTGTCTTGAAAATACCAGAT
This sequence comes from Bacteroidales bacterium, assembly GCA_016928305.1. Taxonomy (GTDB): domain Bacteria; phylum Bacteroidota; class Bacteroidia; order Bacteroidales; family UBA10428; genus UBA5072. The sequence continues at coordinate 12,301 of JAFGKY010000060.1, read as the reverse complement.
ATCCCGGCCGGTATCCTGAAAGACCTTGTCAATTTTCCGCATCCCAAACATTGCATTGTATTCTTCACCCGGTACAAATCTCTCTTTTTGCCAATCAAATATAAAAATCCCTCCGACTGAAGAAACCATAATTTCATTGTTGAAAGTAAACAAGCCATTACCATAGTCTGACGGAAGACCATGCTGCGAGTTATAGCAGGTCTGCCAGATCACACTGTCAAGCCTTTCATTTAACCTGAGCCTGAAGATTCCTTTGTATCCATGACCGATCCATATATTGTTCCGGTCATCCAGTTCAACTTCTCGGCATGACTCACTAAAACCGGCAATTGGCCTGACCATGGTCATTGATCCTGTTGACGGTTGTTTTCGTATTAAAATCAGTCCACGGTATGTACCGCCCAAAAAGTATTCCGGATATGCCGGCAGAACAAGGCAAATCCAACCACCGGGCCAATTGGCAAAATGACGCGCAGATGTTCCGTTAATTTCATAAAAACCATTGTTATGCCCGCAAATCAGTTTTCCTCCAAATACCTGCAGGTTCCATACCTGACCGGATGTATTCGGTATCCTGACGAAATCAGGATAACGGAAATCTTTGCTGATAAGCCGTTCCCAGTCAGCATAATAAAGCCCCTGGTTGGTGCCAAGGTACAGAATGCCCCGATGCAGAACAGAAACATATCCGGCACCGATCTCTTTTAAGGGACTCAGGTAGGTTATCGGTGAATTCAGCTTTATATAATCAATTCCATTATCCAGTCCCAGCCAGAGGTTCCTGTGCCTGTCCTGAAACAGGCTAAGGACAGTATTGTTTTGAAGACCATGAGATTTACTGATGTGTTGGATCAGGTTTCCATCAGTATCAAAAATAACTACTCCATTCTGTACCGTTCCGATAGCATATATATCCTGATCCAGGATCATTCCGGTGAAAATCTGATTCTCTTTAAGAAATGCATTCACGGGACAATTCCACATCCTGAATCTATTGTCATCAAGAACATACATGCCTTCGTTGTTGGTTCCGGCCAATATGGAATTCTTCCACGGCATCAGAAATGTTATAGTCCTGTCAGCAAAGAATGCCCCGTCGGTGATCAGCGAGTCCTTACCATGCAGGTCAATGGCATACAATCCTTTACCGGGCCGGTGAATATACAGTGTATTATTCCATGCTCCCGAATATCCAAAAGAATCATTGAATTTAACAACAGTTACAGCCGTATCTTTAACATAGAAAATTGCATAAAAAGAATGAAACAACATACCTTCTTCCATCTTATATATCCTCCATATGTCATCAAATAACCGGTATGCCGGATCAAGCTTTGATGACAAAGAATGATACACCAACTGTCCCCGGTTATCCGGAAAAAGGAATCCGAACTCATTGAAAGCTCCTGCATATATTGTTCCGTTTGTATCACATGAAAGGCTTCTGACAATAGAATGATTGGGAATGCCATACACTTGCCATGAATTGCCATCATATTCAAGTATCCCATCGTTATTTCCATAATACATCACACCCCTGTTATCCTGTGTAACAGACCAGTTTTGCGTGCCTGCATTATATTCTTTACGGGTATAATTCCGGATAAAAGGAATGCCTATGGTCTTAAGCTGGGAAAAGGCCGATTCATTCCACAGTCCTGCCAATACAAGGACGGCCACCAGCAATCGTTTGACCGGCAAGCAACTCATGTCTTTGCGCATGGTTTTGATGGCATTATCGATACTAAACCGCGAATTTGCCATGTAAATTCATGTATTCAAATTTAACAATATTTGGAAGAATGCAGGAACGGAATGTTGGAATTGTATACAAATACGTTTTTCAGATCTGCTAAAAATTTGTTCTTGTCTTTGCCACGATTTTTGACTAAGTTTATAAGCAGAAAATTTATGCCCTAAATGTTACCATGTTGAAAAAATTCATTATAACATTAATTCTCTTCTCCGGATCACTTTCAGAAGCATTAAATGCCCAGCTTTTACCTGATAAACGTTCTGTGTTGGAGAAAATGTTACTGGCCAATCAGTATTTCATGAATAAATGGCCTGATCCGGGCATAGATATTGTCACCGATAAAGTACGGCCGAGTAACATCTGGACCCGGGCAACATATTATGAAGGACTGATGGCGCTATATAGTATTGATCCGCAGCAGGAATTCTATGATTATGCGGTTGAATGGGGTGAGAGTCATTCCTGGGAACCGGCCTATGGAGGTATAACCCGGAACGCTGATGACCAGTGTTGCGGACAAACCTATATCGAACTTTATCAACTTGACAATCAATCCGAGAGGATAGAGCCGATAAAAACATGCATTGACGCCATGGTTAACAGTACGAAGTCGGACGACTGGTGGTGGATCGATGCCGTGCAAATGGCCATGCCTATATTTGCCAAACTTGGAGTCATATATAATGATACGGGTTATTATGAAAAAATGTACGATTTGTTTTATTACACAAAAACTTCACATGGTACCAACGGACTGCATAACCCGGCCGATCATCTCTGGTGGAGGGACAGAGACTTTGATCCTCCCTTTACCACACCCCTAGGTTTGAATTGTTACTGGTCAAGAGGCAACGGTTGGGTATTTGCAGCTCTTGCGAGGGTGCTTGATGTACTGCCTGCCGATGCACCTCATCGTGCGGAATATGAAACCACATTCAAAGAAATGGCCGGTGCGTTGATCGGCCTTCAGCGCTATGACGGTTTCTGGAACCCGAGCCTTGTTGACTCAAATGATTATGGCGGAAAAGAAACCTCAGGGACAGCTTTTTTCACTTTTGGGCTGGCATGGGGGATCAACGACAGCATCCTCAGTGATGAAATCTATAAGCCATACGTGATAAAGGCATGGAACGGTATGATCAATGAAGCACTGCATCCGGACGGATTTTTAGGCTATGTTCAGGGCACTGGCAAACAACCGTCTGACGGGCAGCCGGTCACATACGACAAGGTGCCTAATTTCGAGGATTACGGACTGGGAGCATTTTTGCTTGCCGGCAGTGAGGTATATAAGCTGGTGCCAGGTTCAGCCGACACCATCCCCGGACCTTCGTCATCCGGAACAGCTCAGATAGATGAATGGACAGCTCTCAAAGCCTTTCCAAATCCATTCCGGGATTTAATCGATATCACTGTTAATCTTTCTGATCCAGGAATATACATTATTGCAATTTTTGACCTGCATGGCAGAAAAATCTTTGAATATGGTGAACAACCGAAGCTGAACGGGGAAAATCACCGGCTGACTTGGAACGGAACAGATATATGCGGAAATGAGGTACCAGATGGCATATACATTATCCGCCTTCAGACCGAACATGATGCAAGAACCCAACTGATAGGCCGAAAAAAGTAATGCTGTATTGCTCATGGAAGATATCGCTTATTACAAATATTTTCAATAATTTTAATTCAACCAACCCATTCAAGAAACTTGAAATCCATAAAGACAATAATCGCTATTATTGTTCTGCCGGCTGTGCTGACCATTACTGCGCAAACCCAAATCACTATTGGCATTCGTGCCGGTGTAAACCTTCAAAATATTAACGGTAAAAACTACGCAGATGACAAGCTCGATAATGGCATGATCGTTGGTTATAATGCCGGAGTCAATGTTGAAATACCGATTGCAAAAGATATCTACCTCCAACCTGGTTTGTTGTTTGCCACCAAAGGAGCCAAAAATAAAGAAGTATCTCCTGAAGCCAGGATTGGTATTTCCTATATTGAACTACCTGTTAATTTGGTATATAAAGCACTTTTAGGCAGCGGACACGTGTTTCTGGGCTTTGGGCCTTACGCAGCTTATGGTATTGCCGGCAAGGTGGAAGATACCAAAATCGATTTTAAAAAGGAAATGACCACCGCTGAGAATAATGCCTTTAAAGCCTTTGATATGGGAGCTAACCTGCTGGCCGGGTATGAATTCGAATTCGACCTGTTGTTTCAGCTGAACTTCCAGCTTGGATTGCTGGAAATCTATCCCGATAATACGGGAGATACCAACGATAAGACTTCATACAAAAATACCGGATTTGGCTTGTCACTGGGATATAGATTCTAAGAATATGCAACAATTAAAGGAATAAAAACAAAAACTGTTTCATGCGAACGCCTGAACCAGTTTTTGTTTTAACCGGAAAAGTGAATATGCCATATCCTCATACGCCCATGCATATCCGTTCAGGATTTTCATTTTTATCCAATTCACTAAAAATTTTATCTTTGTTAGAACAAACTTTATTATCCTTAACCCATGGAATTTACCAGAACCTTTGACTACCTGGATAACCTTATCCTGATTTGTCCCGATAAAACCGATATGCTCAATGCTAAAGAAAAGGGCAAATGGATTAATTATTCAACCAAAGACTATTATCGTGCTGCCTATCAGATCAGTTACGGACTCATGGCACTCGGTCTTAAAAAAGGTGACCGTATCGTGTCCATTTCCAATAACCGCCCCGAATGGAACTTTTTGGATATGGGCATGGCACAGGCTGGGATCGTCCATGTACCGGTTTATCCGACCATAAGTATTGAGGACTATGAATACATTCTTAACCACGTTGAACCTTCCCTCATTTTTATTTCTGATAAACAACTGCATGATAAGATTTCTCCGATTGCCAAGAAAATACCCTCCGTTAAGGATATTTACAGTTTCAATACGATTGATACAGTAAAGAACTGGAAAGAGATAACACGACTGGGACAGGAGCATGAAGATCAGTTAAAAGATCAACTGACCCGTATCAAACAAGAGGTTTCATCCGACGACCTGGTAACGCTGATTTACACTTCAGGCACCACCGGAAATCCCAAGGGTGTTATGTTATCGCATTGTAATATCATAAGCAATGTGGATTCCATTTCAAAGGTTTTTGATTTCAATACAACGCATCGTACATTGAGCTTTCTGCCTATCAGTCATGTATTTGAACGTACCATCAATTACTATTTTCAAAGCGTGGGCCTTAGTATTTATTACGCCGAGAATATCGGAACCATTGCCGAAAACCTCCGTGAAGTTCGGCCGCATGTTTTTATATCCGTTCCAAGGTTACTTGAAAAAACGTACGATAAGATCATTGCAAAAGGAAGGGAATTATCCGGTATTAAAAAACAAATTTTTTTCTGGGCAGTCAACCAGGGCATGAAATATAAGGTTCCCAGCGGGAATAGTATGTTTTACAGTCTGAAATTAAAAATTGCGGATAAACTAATCTTTAGTAAATGGAGAGAAGCGTTAGGCGGTTTGGTTGAGATCATCGTAACCGGGGGAGCAGCCCTGCAGCCCCGTCTGGCTGTTATTTTTAATGCAGCCGGCATCCCGGTGGCAGAAGGTTACGGCATGACAGAAACTTCTCCTGTCATCACAACCAACAGACCTCCCGTTACCGGTGAGATAAGAGTAGGCACAGTAGGACCCGCAGTTCCCGGCGTAGAGGTGAAAATTGCAGAAGATGGAGAAATCCTGTGCAGGGGAAAAAATGTAATGCACGGTTATTACAAAGAACCGGAAATGACAAGGGAAGTGATCGATAATGACGGATGGTTCCATACCGGCGATATTGGCGTTATGGTTGAAGGGAAATACCTTAAAATAACCGACCGTAAAAAGGAAATTTTCAAGCTGTCAAGCGGAAAATATGTTGCGCCCCAGCTTATTGAAAACAAGCTCAAAGAATCCGACTTTATTGAACAGGCTATGGTGATCGGCGAAAACCAGAAATTTGCGAGTGCTTTAATATCACCTGATTTTCAATATCTGCACAACTGGGCTTCCCTTCATAATGTGAATTACCGCGATAACAGTGAATTGATAGCAAATCCTACAGTAATTGCCCGATTTCAGCGTGTAGTCAACGAAATGAACCGTCAGCTTGGAGTCACTGATCAGATTAAACGTTTCAGACTGGTTCAGGAAGAATGGACCACTACAACCGGAGAACTCTCTCCCACCCTCAAGTTAAAACGCAAATTCCTCCACGAAAAATATGAAACGCTGATCAGCGAGATATTCTCGGTGCAGAAAGGCGGAGATAATGGTGGCTGAGAGACCTGTAGACTTAGGGACTTAGAGACAGGGGGCAGCGGCAGTGAACAGTGAAAAGCGAAAAGTTTCGGCTATTTACTGTTGGCCATTTGCTAATGGCTAAAAGCCAAAAGCTACCAGCAAAAATTAAAGACCTCAGGATTTCAAGACTTAAGAACTTCAAGACGTTAAGACTGCAGGACTAACTACTAGCTACTAACTACTGACTTCTAGCTACTTATGTCATAGTTCCGGTATAAAAACAAATAATTTTCTTTCCAATCACAGCTTTTATTAACAAAATATCGTACCTTTGTTCGATTTTTAACTTTTAGATTTTTTCTTATGAACATTTATGTAGGTAACGTAAACTATCAGGCTACTGAAGAAATGCTGAGAAACCTGTTCGAACAATACGGAGAGGTTGCATCGGTAAAAATTATCACTGACAAAGTATCTGGCAGAAGCAAAGGTTTTGCTTTCGTTGAAATGCCAAACGATGATGAAGCCAAAGAGGCTATTGAAAATCTTAACGGAAAGGAATTCAGCAGCAGGGAACTGACTGTTAATGAGGCCAGACCGAAAGAAAGTAACGGTAACAGTTCCAGAGGCAAATTTGGAGGCAACAAATTCCGCAGAAGTTAGTTCTCCGGCTGTTCCAAATTCGCAAAATTGCTGCGAAATACGATATCTGAACAGCTTTATTGATAATCTAAAAACCCTGTTGTCAATGCTTGACAACAGGGTTTTTTGTATCGCAATAAACCTGACAGTGTCTGCAAGACCTGTCAGTGTTTCCACCGCAGTAAACCTGACAGTGTTTGTAAAACCTGGCAGTGTTTACGGACTTTATCATTTAATTCATTAAAATCATTTTTCTTACCTCGTTGAATTCACCGGCTCTGATCCGGCACAGGTAAATCCCGGCCATCACAGGATGTCTCTTGTCATCCAGACCGTCCCATTCCACCGAATATTCACCCGAGGCCATGGCTCCGTGCACCAGTGTTTTTACCTCATGTCCAGTAATATCATAAATTTTCATTGTCACCATGCAACATAACGGCACGGTAAATGAAATCGCTGTGGCCGAATAAAACGGGTTAGGGTAATTGCAGCAATGCAAAAGCGATCCATCAGCATTTTCAAATTCCTCCAGGCCGGTTCCATCCTGAATTTCATAGGCTCCTATGTCAACGCCGTTTCCGGTATATCTCGGATTGCCGTCAAAGTCATCCGAAGGCGCACCGCTGTTTGTCCCATGGTCCACGGCAACACCAGTACCTTGCAGGTGAAGTTCATAAACGGCTGGATTCAAAAAAAGCAAATCAGCCGAATTCACCGTCCACGAATGCGCATCCTGCCCGCTGTAGGTTGTCCAGGAACCGGACGCGATCTGATCCAGCGTAAACTCGTCAGTATAACCTACTACAACAGCGCGGTCGGGGTTGTTATTATGGAATACATTATAATCCCCCTGGTAATTGCCAATGTCCATCTGATCAAAGACAAGCCCTATATTGTCACCACCGGCCACAATGCAATTCGTCATATGCAGCGCGTCGGCATGGTTTTCAACGATTATCGTATAGGTCTCCCCGCCATAAAATGTGCAGTTCATAAGCGTTACAACACCCGGCGTTTCGTCCCAATCCAGTTCCAGTACAGAAACCTGGCAATCATAACCAATGCAATTCACGAGCTTTATCTGATCCTGCCATAATTTATAGGCGCCGTTCCAGCAATTATGGGCCAGGCAATTATTCATGGTGGAATTACGGGAGCTTATATCAAATCCGTCATAAACATTGTATGTCACACAACGGTTAAAAACAAAATCATGCTGATCACCGTGACCCAGGGCAAAGCCATCCACATTCTGCTCCGTATCACTGCCGGTATGGGCCACACAGTCATTGAACGTGCCGTTGTAACAATCTCTTACGGCTGAAGGGGAAACATCGAATCCATAGAATGCAAAATGATGGGCTACAACCCGGTTCAATGTAAAATCATGTGAACCGTCGGTCAATCCGATACCATATGTCACATGATGTACCTCACAATCTGAAATTTCAAGATGATGTGAATTTTCCACCCAGACAGCGTTTTCTTCCCAGTTGCGTATTTCAAGTCCTTCAATTTTAATGTACGATTTATCGATGGTGATGCCATTCTGTGATTCGGTAACTCCTGTTCCGTCAACTATAGGCTTTTCGCCCGCATACGCAGAAAATACGATCGGAGCTTCAGCGCTGCCATTGTTATCAAAATAAATATTTTCATTATAATTTCCAGCCCTGATAAACACCTGGTCTCCGGCCACTGCAGTTTCTGCGGCATGACCGATGCTTTTCCACGGCAGATCGATTGTACCCGGATTTGAATCATCGGCCGAGGCGTGGTTCTTATCCACATAATAGTTCTGTGCACTGAGCATTCCTGTCAGCACAACCATGAACAAACACACTTGTGCCAGACTTAGAAAAATAGAGTTTGTTTTCATTTTTGAATATTTTTAAGGATTTGACTTTATTTTTGAAGGATCAGCTTCGTTGTCTTTACAGATCCTCCTGCCTGCAAGGTTACCAGGTAAATACCGGTGGCATAATCCGCGCTCCTCGCCCATTCAATGGAATATTCACCGGCAGACTTGTTTTCATGCACCAGGATATCCACTTCACGGCCCATGAGATCATAGATTTGAAGCGTTACCATACAATCATCCGGTATGGTAAAACGTATTGTCGCTCCCTGGTAATAAGGATTTGGATAACTCAGGAAGAGTGTATGATAACTATTACGATACAGGTCTTCGATATCCACCATACCGTCAATGGTCACAGCATCGGAAAACATGGAGGTGTTGCCATTGTCATCAATGGCAATGGCTGTTACATTCGCATAGGTGCCTGTAATGATGCCGTTCCAGATGAAATTACCGTTGGCATCGGCTTTGACTTCTCCCTGGAAAATTAATCCTTCATTTTTCGGGTCGGTGTAAATTTCCACGGTGGCATCGGGGATCGCTGTCCCTGTCACCGATGAGCTGGTAGCGGCCGATATCACCGGCGGTGCGAGTTCATTGTTACCGCCGGAATAGTTATAAATTCCATAGCCCCAGCCATTTTCGGAGATCTGATTGTGACTGACTTTATTATAGAGGGTATTTGCTCCGTTTACGGTTACACCATGTATGCTGTTGAAACAAATGAAATTATTCGTTATCAGATTGTTTTGGGCTCCTTCAGACAAGTGTATGCCACTGTCCTCATTCCCCAGATCCAATAATTCACTGCCGGTATCGTTCAATCCGATAATATTGTGATGTATGGTATTAAAGGAGCCCCATATCGTAATGCCTGTCTGATTGCCACCGATCCGGTTATCAAATACTTCCACACTGTCACACTCGGTTCCGATGCGTATCCCTGCATTGTTCTCATTACCAATTGTAAACATGCCAGTACGGTTCAGTCCGACCAGATTTCCAGTTACTATGATATGATCGGATGTGTCTGAAATCATTATTCCGCCATGCGTATTGCCGGAAACAACATTGGGAAATGTATCGTATGGGGCAATCGTAATGTTGCATGTATGATGTGAGAGAATGATACCATACACGTTGGCAGCGGCCGTATCACCGGTGAAATCAACACCGATGTAACAACCTGAAACGCTGCCCCCGTCAACTCCTTCCATAAAAATACCGGTATGAAAATTACCGATGGCCAGGCCTGCAATATCCGTACCCGCTGCTTTGCATTTCAATCCGTAAGCATAATCACCGGCCATCTCTCCGTTCAGCCAGATCTCAGGCCCGAGGGGATTACTGTCCTCACCTGTAAATGCCTTTTGTGAAAATCCATCGATGAAAAGACTCTCGGTTATATCCGGGAGCCCGCTCTGAGGTTCAATTGTACATACACCCAGAATAGTATCGAAACCGGCAACGCCCTTGGGGATGTTGAACCGGATGGTATCCGCACCGGGATTGCTGTTTGCATAGATAATAGCATTCCGCAGTGAACCCGGGCCGGAATCATCACAGTTGACAACAGTGAGTTCTTCCTTTGTAGTGCTGCCAATGACGGCCGCATCGGAAAACATGGATGTGTTCCCGTCATCGTCAATGGCAACGGCCGTAACATTGGTGAAAGCGCCTGCGATGGTGCCGTTCCATGTGAAAATTCCGCCAGCATCGGCATTCACTTCACCCTGGAACATCAGCCCTTCACTGCCGGGATCCGTATAGATTTCAACAGTGGCATTGGAAATCGCCGTTCCTGTCACCGATGAAGAAGTCGCTTCTGTTATCTCCGGCGGGGAAAGTTCCTTATTGCCGCCGGATGTATTATAGATGCCATATCCCGAGCCACTTCCGGAGATATGATTTTGACTTACTTTATTGTTGATGGCATTAACACCTTCGATGTATACTCCGCAGTTACCGTTGAAGCGGATGAAATTTTCAGTGATCAGGTTATCGTGTGCATCCCCATGAAGGTTTATACCGTTAAATTCGTTACCCAATTCCAGTATTTCATTGTTGACTTTTCGAGAGCCGATAAAGTTATTTCGGACGCTGTTATAGGAACCCATTATGTATAAACCCGACTCATTGCCGCCGATCCAGTTATCATATACGTCCACACTGTCGCATGCTGTAAAAACTGAGATTCCCTGACCCTGATTGCCTATCGTAGCCGTTCCTGTGCGGTTCAGTCCGATGATATTCCCCAATATGCTGATATTTCCTGATGTATCCGCAACGACAATTCCTTCGTACATGTTCCCGGAGATAATATTTTTAAGTGTATCGAAGGGTGAAATTTCAATGTTCCGCGTATGATGCGTGAGCCAGATCCCATACACATTACCTACAGCAGCATTCCCTGAGAAATCAACACCCACATAGCACCCTGAAATGCTGCCACCATCCACACCATAAAACAAAAGGCCCGCATTTTGAAAATTACTGATGATCAGGCCGGCAATATCCGTACCATCAGCAGTGCTTACCAGGCCACAGTTACCCTGACCTGCAATCTCACCGTAAAGCCATATCTCAGGTCCGAACGGGTTACTGTCTTCACCCATAAATGCCTGCTGCGAAAATCCTTCGATGTAAAGGCTTTCGGTTATGGTCGGAAGCTCGCTCTGGGGCGCAATCATCCACACACCAATATCGGCATCATAGCCGGGAACACCCTTGGGAATATTAAACCGGATGGTATCGTGACCCGGGTTGCTGTTTGCATAATTGATGGCTTCGCGAAGCGACCCGGGCCCTGTATCATCGCAATTGGTTACGGTAAGATCGCTTCCGCCTGAGGATTGTTTCATGTACATGACGGCAAAAACGGAAAACGGATCGGTTTTCGCGGAGGCATTGTCGTAATCAGAGATTTTAAAATTAATGCCAATTTTGTCAGGCTGTGCCTTTAAATCAGCATTAATAAAAAAAAAGATAAGAAATGACAGGTTTATGAAAAAACCAAGCCTGGTCAAAAAAACCGATTGACAGAGACCTTTTGGGTCCATGTCTTTTTCTGTGATGGATTTAAGTGTTTTCATGATAATATTATCTTTTCATTTATAGTTACGATCCATAATGCCTGTGGAAGCTACCATTTGCCGGCATGTAATCCCTTCATTTCCATTAATGTCGTTAAGCATGCAAGGATCTTTGGTATCTTAGCATTAAGCGTGAATGGCAGCCGTGTTGAAAACAAATGTATTTTCACTTACCTAAGATTAAAATGTTGGCAAGAACTCGGTTTGTTTTTACCTAACAGTCGAAAGAACCGGAGGAAGGTTCCATGGGAAGGAAAAAAATATGGGAAAAACGCTGCCTGATTAGCATCATGGTTTTACAGGTTGCCCTGGCTTCGATAATGCCGCCCCTATGGGGCTGACAGGTTAATAAATAAAACCGTGTCGCATTTTCTACCATAATATCACCCCTATGGGGCTATCAGGTCAACAGAAAATCAGTTCCTTAATCATGTGAATTAAGGGTTGAAGCATGTCAATTGCCGTCTGCTTTAGCAGACGGAAAAATAGTAGCAAGAGGAAATCGGCTTTAGCCTCATTAAGCATTATCATACCGGATTTTCAGCCATTTTTTATACGTCAGACAACGCCAGATCCATTCCAGCGGACCAAATTGAAAATATTTTAACCAGATATTGCTGGCTATTATTTGCAATACTAAAACG
>JAFGKY010000059.1 GCA_016928305.1 Bacteroidales bacterium | reverse complement strand
TCCTTATAAACCGGGAATAACAATGTAAAAATAGTTCCTTTACCAACGGTGCTATTAACTTCAATGGTGCCCTTGTTGAGCTTCACAAATTCGTTTACCAGTGTCAGCCCTAACCCAACGCCCTTTTCTTTTTCGGTTCCATAGGTACTTTTGTTTTCCCTGAATTCAAACAGCCAGGGAATTCTTTCTTCGGGTATCCCTATACCACTGTCGGTTACGGCAATTTTCACCCCGCCGTCTTCCGCCAGATCTCCGGTAATGGTAATCATGCCCCCCTGGGGTGTAAATTTAATGGCATTGCTGAGCAAATTACGTATGATCATCATCAGGCTGTTGCGGTCGCCCCTGATAAGCAGACCTGGTTTTATTTTAAGCTTTACCTGTATATTTTTTACAAGGCTTACCGATGCAAATAGCTTTACAACACCACCGATGATCTCACGCAAATCCAGCTTTTCCTCGCTGTAAGGAAACTTACCCTGCTGACTCTGTGCCCAGTTCAGCAGATTCTCCAACAACCCGGTTAACGAAAAAACAGTCTGATCGATATAACCGGTAATTTCCGTTAACATGGCCAGGTTGTTCTGTTCCAGGCTTTCCTTTATTAAATGCGAAATACCACCGATTGAGCTGATGGGACTTCTTAAGTCGTGCGATATCACTGAGAAAAACTTATCCTTTATTCGGTTAAGCTCCTTCAGTTCTTCGCGCTGTTCCTCGAGTTGACGTTGACGTTCCTCCAGGTCAGATGTTAACCTGCGCAGTTTTTTCAGGTTGATATAGTATAGCAGGATAAGGCCACCGGCAAGTAATAATATGGTAATGAGGCTGATAATTATGATGCGCAGTATGATCCGGTTTTTTTCAAGGACATCCACTTCCGATTGTTTCTGGGCTACCTCGAACTCAGTGCGCAGATCGGCCATCTGCTGAACGTTTCTGTAGTTCTTAACACTGTCGTTATAACTGATAAAAAGCTCCTGAAAATGGCAGGCACTGTCGTATTTTCCCATATCCATATAGAGCCTCGAAAGCCTGTAGGCGGCATCACGCATCAATTCGATATGATCATTTTCCGAAGCCATGGCATAACTTTGCCCGGCTACTTCAATGGCTTTGCTGAGCTGGCCTTTCTGCTGCAGAATGGCAGCATATTCAATCATATATTCGGGCACGGCATATTCGTCACCTAACCTGTTAAGCTGTTCAATGGCATAAAGCAGATTATGCTCTGCCTTCCCCAATTCATTCATCCGCGAATAAACCAAACCAGAGTTACCAATGCAATAAGCATATTCCATGCTATGGCCAAGCCGCTTGTAAATATCCCCTGTATGCTGAAAAATTACGAGTGCAGTATCGTATTGTCCCATGTTATAAGAAGCATATCCCAGGTTATGCAAGGCAGTGGCCATGCTCACCGAGTCCCCTTCGTCACGGAAAATATCGATAGCCTTTTTCAGGTATAACTTTTCGTTGTTGTGATTATCCTGCATGCTGTATGCTTCGGCAATGTATAGGTAGGCCGAAGCCAGTCCGGTTTGGGTTTTGCTCCGGATATATTCATTTGCCGATTTGGTGAAATACTCAAGGGCCAGGGCTAGTTTTCCGGTGTTGAGATAACTTACACCTTTGAGCAGATATGGCCGGGCGGGATTGATATTCAATTTTTCAGCCAACCTTATGGCCTCATTACTGAAATGCAATATCTCATCTGCATCAGCCGATTCTTCAGCTATGGCGCAGCAAATATTATAAAACTGCTGGTCATCTTTTACCGCATTGCTTGCAATGAGCCCTTTCAGGCTGTCGCTTTGTTGCCAGTCGGCAGCAAAAATGGTAGCCTGCGAAAGAAATATAAGGATGATTGACAGCCGGAGAAGTGTTATCATATCTTAGGGCTGCGGTGGTTTAATCTTGATATAGGGATCAATCGATTTCTTTTCACCATCACAGGTGACATAATCAATGGCATAGGCTTCCCTTCCTTCCTTGATATCTTTGGGAATGAGCAGGTAAAACCCTTTACAAAAACGTCTTTTAACAGGTTTATTGCCAAAGAGGGCGTTGTTTTCCGATTTGGCTCTGATGGCTGTGATTGCTTTTATGCTGCTTAAACAATCAGGTTTCCAGATAACCATGGAGCCAGGTGCAACAAGGGTTTCCAGGTCATCAATACCGCTGTTACGATTGGAATCAAAAAGGGAAAGCTGTCCTCCTTTTTCAGTCCGGACTGACCTTAAATAAATAGATACGGTTTTCATGCGTTGGTTTTTGTTGGTTGTTTTATTGAAAATAACTTTTATTGGGCGAAACTAAATTAAGCAAAGAATATTTACTGTGAAAGATTTAGCAGAATTATTTGTAACCGGTTATGAGATATGATGATTTATTTTTCTCAAATAAATCGCTAACTTACGCATTGTGTTGGGTGTTATTCCAACTTAATAATTCTTTTATATAATCTGCTGTTATGAAAAAAACAAGAATTCACCTGCTGTCGGCCATTGTAGCTTTGTTGCTATTATACTCCTGTACCCAGTTTATGCAGGATCTTTCAAATACAGTTGCAACATCCCCCGCCGGTCTTACCGAAAACGAGGCTGCCGCAGGTATTAAAGAAGCCCTCATCAAGGGTATTACCGAAGGTGTTAACATAGTATCGGTTGTGGATGGCTATTTTAAAAATGCTGAAATAAAAATTCCCTTCCCGCCGGAAGCTGCAAACATCGAATCGAAATTGCGGGCCGTTGGATTGGGAAACCAGGTCGACAATGCCATTCTATCCATAAACCGTGCGGCAGAAGATGCAGCCAAAGAAGCCAAACCTATTTTTGTAGCAGCCATTAAGGGATTGACCATTAGCGATGCCATTGGTATAGTGAAGGGACAGGAAAATGCTGCCACCCTTTATCTACAGCGGACAACCACACCTGAACTTAAGGCACGGTTTGAACCTGTTATCAGCAACTCGCTCAACAAGGTAAATGCTACCAAATATTGGTCGGATTTGATCAACGCCTACAATAAAATTCCCTTTGTCGAAAAAATGAATCCCAATCTCGCCGGCTATGTTACCGATGAAGCCATTGAGGGATTGTTTGTGATGATTGCCAAAGAAGAACTTAAAATCCGAAAAGATCCCGTGGCCCGCACAACCGAATTGCTGAAAAAGGTTTTCAGCAATCAGTAAAGCTTTTACTTCAGACTGATATCGGCCTATTAAAGCAACAATGACATTACATCGGAAAAAACATCACACATTTGAATTCATTGCCTTGCTGGTGACAGCTGCATTAAAGTTTGTCATCATGGACGGGTTGGGTATGCGTGCATTCTTCATTGCCGGTATTTGCCTTTTTTGGGGTGGGTATGTATACCAGCGCTGGAAAGCTGATCATTCAATATTGCAATACTGGGGTTTTCGAAGGGAAGGATTCCGAAGATCGATGTTTTTACTGATACCCTTTTTGTTGGCAAGCCTGTGGTTTATGTTTGTTTTTGCACGTATTAACCAGATTGATCTATTCAATCCACACATCCTGCCTGTTCTGCTTCTTTATCCGCTATGGGGTATTATCCAGCAGTTTATGATGATCTGTATCGTTGGAGAATGGCTTGCCCGCAACCGTCTTTTTTCGTTGAAGCCCTACCCTGCCCTCTTTGTTACGTCTTTGTTATTCAGTCTTATACATTTTCCTGATGGCAGGCTCATGATTTTTACCCTGGCCATGGAGGTGGTTTTTCTCTTTGTATATTATCGCTGGCGAAATATGTGGGCACTGGGGCTTACTCATGGATGGATCGGCACTTTTTTACTGTATTACGTGCACGACCGCGATCTATGGCTTGAGCTCTTCGCCTGGTTTCAAATGTGAAAAAAACGGCGTAATTCTATACCTTTATTAAGCCGGTAATGAAAGAAGTAAAGAAT
>JAFGKY010000058.1 GCA_016928305.1 Bacteroidales bacterium | reverse complement strand
TAAAAAGTCAACATTATATGAATCGTCTCAAAAAGTAGAATATCTGTATATTGATCCTGATGAAAAAGGACTGATGGTCTGTGAACGGAATTCTGACGACTCTTCACAGCAAGTGTTGTACCTCGACCTGAAAAACAAAATGACCTATCCGTTAAAAAAGGTATTGCCGGTTACCATTCAAAGAGGATTTACGGAAGTTATTCGGGAAGGAAGCGCCTATTTCCTGACAGTACTGACTGAAAAGGAAAAACCGGGCGCTACTGTTGCAGATATCTGGTATGGTAACGATAACCAACTCGAAGAGAAGTTTTATCCTCCCATCGAAACATTAACCTATGTATGGGAACCCCATAAACATTTAATCCGGGAAATGGGTAACGATCATTTGACAACCAGTGTCAACATGGGCAATGACCGGTATTTTTTAAGCTTTAACCCCTGGCATTTCCAGGACTATACATCAGAGAGCACACCGTTACAGCTGTTTGTTTATGACAGGATTCAGGACCGGTATTCAATGCTGGACACCATTGCCCGGAAATTTTACCTGTCCGGAGACGGCGAGTATGCACTATCTCCAAAGGATGAGATGTGGTACCTGTATCACATTCCGTCAGGAAACAAAAATGCCATTGAGGAGAAAGGGCTGGGTATTCCCTGGTTTACCAATGATGGCAACGCGGTGTTGTTTGAGGGTGAGGGAGCGTTGTGGAAGTATGAATTAAAAAAAGGTATACTTACTGAGGCGGCTGTTTTCAAGGGATACCAAACTAGTATCATCAATGGAGAAAGGGATGGGATCAGCGCCCAAAAGGGTAGCTTTAGCAGGAATCATGTGAATCTACTGAAACCCTTGGTGATTAAGTTATACGACCCGCTGAAGAATTTAACTTCTTATGCCTTATGGCTCAAGGGGAAAACTGAAATTATTATACCGCCAACCCCCGGATATATACAATACCTGAATTATGACGATACATACAAACATTTCAGCTATGTTGAAGAGGATTACAACATACCGCCCCGCCTGATTTATAGAACTATGGGCATAAGAGAGAAGGTGTTATTTCAAAGCAATAAATCAGACAAATCCATTTTGTCTCTCAAACAGGAAATCATCTCCTATACCAACAGCGATGGTATTCCCCTGAAAGGCATTTTGTATTATCCATTGCAATATTTGCCATCTAAAAAGTACCCGATGGTGGTACACATTTATGAAAAACAAAACTTCCTGGCCAACAGGTATCTTTATTCGTCATACTATGAAAGACTGGGATTTAACATCCGGTTACTAATTGAAAAGGGGTATTTTGTTTATTTGCCTGATATAGTCATGCAGGGAAAGAACGGTCCGGGAACAGAAGCTTTGGACTGCATTAACAGTGCACTCGATGCTTTATTGGTGAATCCATTAATCGATACGGGGAAGATCGGTCTTATAGGCCATTCCTTCGGCGGTTATGAGACTAACTTCATAGCAACGCACTCAAACCGTTTTGCCGCTTATGTTTCCGGATCGGGGCACAGCGATATCCTTTGGGCATATCACTCCTTTAACTATAATTTTTATTTTCCCGATTATGTAAGAATAGAAGCCAATATGTATAAATTCGGAAAGCCTTTCATATGCGACAAAGACTTGTATTTTAGAAACAACCCGGTTTATTATGCGGATAAAGTGAATGCCCCGGTATTGTTATGGTCAGGACTTGAAGATCAGAATGTCACGAGTGATCATAGCATGGCATTTTATAGTGCCCTACGCAGAAATAATAAAGATGTAATAGCGCTGTTTTATAATGGTGAGGGCCATAATCTGCTAAAACTACAGACGCAATTTGACCTGACTTCCAGGATATTGGATTGGTTCGATTACTTTCTTTATAATGAAACCGAAATCGAATGGATTAGTAAAGGGATAAACAAGAAAAGGCTGTCTTAAAAGAGCACTTAACCACAGCCAACACCATTCATGTAAGCCGTGTTTGATATTTTGACTCCTAAAAGACAGCCTTTCACTTATTTACCGCGATGCAGGTTCGTACAATGTTTGATTGCCACACATTGTGCTACTTATTCTGTTATGTAAATTATACGTGACCGAAGTGGATGGATCGGTCCATGTACAAATATCGCCAGGAACAGTGGAACACTGTTTTGTGTTAATGCATTCCTGGCTTTCCGAGTCAAAACGGTACCCCTCGACCGTATTTGGTGAATTTTTGGCCGCACTGGTTGCAAAAGCGGCTCCGGCTCCTATCAATATGATAACAGCCGGCAGAAGAACATTTTTTAGTTTTTTCATGGTAACAGAAAATTAAAACAACTACCTACTCTGTTTCAGGTTTTCGGCTTCTCCTGTTTTGAAATGGCGTGTTATCGCCTGCGCAAAACGGTAACGCACAATTTCACTGCCCGACAAAATATATAAATGCCTGTCGGTGGCAAACATCCGGCGCATCTTGTTTTTCCCGCGGTGGTATATATAAAAACTGCCCAGATATTCCTGTGCTTCTGTCCGGTACATGTCAATAACGGCTGCTTTTTGCCACATTTCGCGGGATTCGAATTTTCCCATGAGATTGGATTCATTAAACAGCACGCGACCATGTACCGCCGATGTTTTATTCACCTCCAAAGGAGGCGCTGTCATTTTATGTCTTCCGTCGGATAGTGTTTGCACCTTTACTTGTGCCGTGGTAGTGGTATCAATACTATGAAGTTTTCGCAAAAGGTTCAGATCATTATCCATTACTAGGAATTCATTGCGATAAGCATATATATAAATCAGTTCCCCGCTCAGGTCATCACGAAGCAATTGTCCGTCTGTGTCAAACATGCCGTCCACCTGCTTTTCCAACAATCCGTAATTGATCATTACTTTTGGAACCCGTTGGAGGCTTACCCGCCCCAGCACCTGCGTTTTGGTTTCGCTGCTTTGCGCCCTGAAAACGAAATTCAAGGAATCCAGAACCTGCAATTGTGAGAAATAGCTATCCTCAAAACTAACG
>JAFGKY010000006.1 GCA_016928305.1 Bacteroidales bacterium | reverse complement strand
CTGGGTATCTTTTCCAATAACCTCGATGAGTTCTTTAAAGTGAGGGTGGCTACCATTAAACGAATGATCGACTACCAGGAAGGGCGAAAAAAGGTTGAGGGCGAAAAGCCGAAGAAGCTGATGGGCATGATCCAAAAGAAGGTACTTCAGCTTCAGAACAAGTTTGAATATACCTTTCACCATATTTTGGGTGAGCTCGAGCGCAAGGGCATTCATATAATAAACGAACTTGAGCTAAATCCCATTCAGGCTGAGTTTGTGAAAGATTACTTTGATGAAAATGTTTTTCCGATACTGACACCCATTCTGCTGAGCAATGTTGATACATTTCCCTACCTTAAGGACAAGTCGATTTACCTTATGGTAAAGCTCGAAAGCAGTGAACCCGGTGTGTCAAATGATGTAGCCCTAATTGAGATACCCACCGGTGTGCTGCCCCGCTTTATTGCGCTGCCATCGGAAAACGACAAGAAGTTCATCATATTGCTCGAAGATGTAATCAGGTTTTCCCTCGAAGATGTTTTTGCCCTGCTGAAGTTTGACCACTTTGAATCGTGGATTATCAAACTTACCCGCGATGCCGAACTCGACATGGATAATGATATCTCAAAAAGTTTTCTCGAAGTTATTTCAAAAGGGCTGAACAGTCGTAAAACGGGGCAGCCGGTGCGCTTTGTATTCGACAACGCATTGTCGCGCGACCTGCTTGAATTGCTGGTTGAAAAACTGAACCTCGATGAGGATAATAACCTTATCCCGGGTGGCAGGTACCACAATTTCAAGGACTTTATGAGTTTTCCCAATGTTGGAGGACCGGAACTTGTTTATGACAGATACCGGCCGTTGCCACATCCGATGATAAGTGCACATAAGAGTATATTGGAGGCCATGGCTTTGAAGGATTTCATGCTGCATGTGCCCTACCAGGATTTCAATGTTTTTGTGAGGCTTTTGCAGGAAGCTTCCATTGACCCGCGTGTGACCGAAATATACCTTACCGTTTACCGGGTTGCCAAAAATTCCAGGGTGATCAATGCCCTGATCAATGCCGCACGGAATGGTAAAAGGGTTGTAGTGATCATTGAGCTTCAGGCCCGGTTTGACGAGGAGGCTAATATTTACTGGTCACGAAAACTCGAGGAAGTCGGCGCCAGGGTCATCTTTGGTTTCCAGGGACTAAAAATCCATGCCAAATTGCTTAACATTGTCCGAAAAGAAGGCCACAAGCTGGTGAACTATTCGTGTGTGAGCACCGGCAACTTCCACGAGGGCAATGCCCGGGTGTATTCCGATCTTTTCCTGTTTACAGCCGATCCAAGGATTACGGCCGATGTAAAGCGGATATTTGATTTTTTTGAACATTCCTATAAAAATTATACCTACCGGCACCTTATAAAATCGCCCTTATACATGCGGCGAAAAATGTACCAGCTGATCGAAAGGGAAATAAAAAATGCAAAGGCCGGAAAGGAGGCTTACATTATTCTTAAGCTTAACAGTCTGGTTGATAATGAGATCATTTACAAGCTTTACCAGGCAAACGAAGCAGGGGTAAAGATCACCATGATTGTCAGGGGTATTTGTTCGCTTATGCCCGGAGTACCGGGTCTGAGTGAACGCGTGAAAGCTGTTAGTATAGTCGATAAATACCTCGAGCACTCGCGTGTGCTCATCTTCTGCAATGGCGGAGATGAACTGTATTATATTACCTCGGCCGACTGGATGACCAGGAACCTCGACCGCCGCGTGGAGGTGGCCTGCCCGATTTTCGACAAGGATGTTCAGCGCGAAATAAGGCATATGATTGATTTGCAACTTAAAGATAATGTTAAAGCGCGCATCATTAACGCTGTTCAGGATAATCAGTATGTTTCCTCCAAAGGGAAAGAGAAACTAAGGTCGCAGGAGGAATTGTACAATTATTATAAAAAGCTGCTAATAAAGGCAAATTAAAAGGTATTTATATGGATTATAAGGCTATTTGCGAAAAAGTGGTGGATATTGCCCGGGAAGCAGGGCAATCGATTTATGGAAAACTCCGTAGCGTTCCTTTACAAGCTGTAGAGGTTAAAGGCTTGCATAATTTTGTTACCGAAGTGGACAAAGCCACCGAGATTTTCATCATTAACAAGCTGAAGGACCTGGTGAAAGATGCCGGATTTATTGCAGAAGAAGGGACTTCGCAGGAAAGGGGTGAGCATTTTAACTGGATTATTGACCCGCTTGATGGTACCACCAATTTTATTCATGGCGCTCCCCCGGTGGCTGTCAGTATTGCGCTGGTCGAAGACAACGTTCCCGTTGTGGGTGTGATTTATGAAATATGGCTTCAGGAGGCTTTTTATGCCTGGAAAGGGAGCAAAGCTTACCTGAATGGAAATCCCATTGTGGTTTCATCTACAGCGGCATTGAAAGATGCCCTGATCGCAACAGGTTTCCCCTATCAGAATTTCGACCGTATTGCAGGTTTTATGCAATCAATCGACTATTTTTTCACCAACACACATGGCGTCAGAAGATTGGGTTCAGCGGCAACTGACCTGGCTTATGTGGCTTGCGGACGATACGATGGTTTTTATGAATATAACCTGAGTCCCTGGGATGTGGCTGCAGGTTCGCTTATTGTTATGCAGGCAGGAGGAAGGGTTACAGACTTCAACGGGGGCAGTGATTTTTTATTCGGTAGAGAAGTTGTGGCTTCATGTGGAAATATGTTCGACGAGTTCTTGCATGAGGTTGCCCGGTTGATGAAATCCTAATACGAATCACATTTCAGTATGGCTAAATTGTTGTACTATCTGGTATTTTCTGTGGTCTGGTTGTTTTCTATACTGCCATTCCGCATGATGTACCTTATTTCCGATTTTCTTTACCTGATTGTATTTTATATTGCCGGTTACCGCAAAAAAACGGTTTTTTCCAATATGCAAACGGCCTTTCCGGATAAAAGCCCTGCTGAGATCAGGCATATGGCCAGCCTGTTTTACAGCCATTTCAGTGATTTCTTGCTGGAGTTGTTGCGATGTATCAATATATCGGTTAATCAACTCGACAAAAGGATGAAATATCTCAATCCTGAAGTTTTTGAAGAACTGGCAAAAGAGAACCGTAATTTTGCATTGGTTTCCTCGCATTACACCAATTGGGAATGGCTGATCAACCTGCCGCTGAAAATGAGGCACAGGTTGCTGGTGATATATCGCCCACTGAAAAGCAAGGTTGCCGATAGGTTGTCTAAATACATGCGCAGTCGCCATGGAACAGTAATGATTGCTATGGAGCATATTTTTCGTGAGGCTGTTACCTGCAGGTCACAAAATAAGCTGTTTGCGGTTTGGTTTCTGGCAGATCAGCGTCCGCCCCGGAACAGCAGATTCTGGACAACCTTTCTTAACCACGAAACAGCCTTTTTTGAAGGGGCAGAAAAGATTTCACGTAAAATGGGAATGGCGGTGGTTTTTCTGCATGTTGAGAAAGTGAAAAGAGGCTATTACGAGGTTACCCTTAAAAAGCTCTTTGACAATGCCGCAGAAACCCGGGAAAATGAAGTTACGCTGGCCTGTGTAAAAGAGATGGAAGCTGAAATACTAAGGGAACCACAATACTGGCTTTGGTCGCATAAGCGTTTTAAGCACACCCGGCCCGAAAACATCAACCTGATTACCGAATGACCAACATAGCTGTTATCATACTGAACT
>JAFGKY010000057.1 GCA_016928305.1 Bacteroidales bacterium | reverse complement strand
TTGAGTCCACTCCAAAAAGTATATTATCGCCACTAAGGCACTAAGCCACCAAGTTATCACAAAGTATAATCCATTAATTATAAACCCTTTTTGATCCTTCGTGATTTGGTGTCCCTGCCTGACGGTTTACCTGCCGGAGGTATGGCAGACAGACCCGACCTTTCAGGTCATCTCCTCTCCAATTTGGAGAGGGGGCCAGGGGGTGAGGAGGAGCTCTACAAGAAAGGAAGCAAAGAAAATCAAGGCTTCTGGGAATTTCTGTGCACAGCCTTTCTGTATATTTTAATTTGTTTCTGCTTTTTTAAATCAATAATGCCATTATTTTTGCCGGTAAATGTGATTATGCTATGACAGGGTTGGTAACACTTGTTTATTGGCTTTTGCGATGAAAAATACAATTGTATCGGCATTCATTACAGGGTATGTATGGCTTGGTGTGATCGTCACCCTTATACCGGCATTCCTTATTTACCTGATAATCTGGATTCTGACATTACCTTTCGATACAAAACGCATTTATTGTCACCATTACGTTTCCCTGTGGGCCGGTTTTTACATTCATATAAATCCGTTGTGGAAGGTGAAAATCGAAAACCGTTTTAAAGTCGAGCCCGGTCAGGCCTATATTGTTCTGTCAAATCACCAGTCAATGCTCGACATTCTTGCCATATACCAGTTGCATTTCCCTTTCCGGTGGATTTCAAAACAGGAGCTCTTCAGGATACCGGTAATAGGCTGGGTATTGTTTTTAAACAAATATATTACGGTGGTAAGGGGTGATAAGACCAGTGCTGACAACATGATAAGCCATGCTGTTAAGTCATTGAAACAAGGCATATCCATCCTTATTTTTCCCGAAGGTACACGATCGGCTGACGGCAACATCGGCACCTTTAAAGAAGGGGCTTTCAGAATTGCCCAGGAATCAAAAGCAAAAGTATTACCCATAATCATTGACGGCGCTTACGATGCCATGCCAAAAAAAGATTTTGTATTTCGCAGGAAGCAGCCCATTGTAATAAGAATTCTCGATGCCGTGAAGCCGGAGGATTATATGTCACTTACACTGCCCCAGCTGATAAGAAAAATGGAGATGCTTATGGCTGAAGAATTCACAAAGCTCAGAAACGAAAATATCCTCCTGTATCATGAATGACCGCAGGCCATATTACAACGACCGGTTGCCCTCACTGCAAACGCGGCTGGCAACCATACAAAGACAGCTAAACCGCATTTCACTGGGACGGCTGTTATCTTTTTCGGCCCTTATCGCCATGGTATTTCTTCACGGGCAGGCCGGACCCTTTGTATCAGTATGTATCATTGCATTCCTTGTTTTGGTATTTGGTTTCCTGGTTAAAAGGCACATTCGGGTCACCGACCGGAAAAAGCATGTACAGCAGCTGATTTCCATACACAACCGGGAGATCGATATCCTTTCATACCGGTTTGGGCAACTGGATGCAGGAGCCGAATTCATAGATGTTCATCACCGGTATTCTTATGATCTTGACCTTTTTGGTGAAGGTTCGTTGTTTCAGTTTATTAACCGTACCGTGATGAAAAAAGGCCGGGCAAAGCTGGCCTCATGGCTGACCGGGCCATCCACCGATACAGGGGTAATGCTGTTGCGCCAGGCCGCACTGAAAGAGCTTGCTGAAAAAAAAGATTTCCGTCTTGATTTCCGGGCAACCGGTGAAATTACTATCGATAATACCGACGATTTACAGAAAGTCACCGACTGGTTTAACGAGCCTCCTGTTTTTCTCGGTAACTGGTTCTATCGCATTGCACGTATAGTATTTCCCTTATTATCAGCAATATGCCTTATTCTTACCCTGGTCAACAGCGAGTTTTACCGTTTGCTTATCCTTCTGTTCCTGGTTCAGTTGACCATTATCGGACTGAAAATCAGGACCACAGGACGTATTCACGGATTGTTAAGCAGGCATCTGCTGACGTTTAAAAAACTATACAGGCTGCTTAATCTCATTGAGAAAGAAGAGTTTCATACTGATTATATGACGGAGCTGAAAGCCCGATTTAACGGTCAGGGCAATTCAGCGCACCGGGCCATCAATCAGCTCTCAAAGCTGTTGTCAGCATTCGATAACCGGCTTAATATATTGGCCGGTCTTGTGCTGAACGGTTTTCTGCTATGGGATGTACAGTGCATATGGCGGCTGGAAACATGGAAAAGCCGTTACAGGAATCATTTTACACCCTGGGTTGACGGGATGGCCGAAATGGACGCACTTGTCAGTCTGGCCACTTTTCATTTCAATTACCCGGACTATTGTTTTCCGGAGCTCACCGATCACGAAGTGATTCACGCAACCGGTCTGGGGCATCCGCTGATCCCTTATGAGCAGCGTGTGTGCAACGATTTCAGGATCGCTTCGGAGGGAATTGTTGTAATGATCACCGGTGCCAATATGGCCGGCAAAAGCACTTTTCTCCGGTCGGCGGGTGTCAACCTGGTGCTGGCCATGGCCGGGGCCCCTGTATGTGCAGAAAAATTTGCTTTCAGACCGGCATATTTATATACCAGCATGAGGACCAGCGATTCGCTTCAGCATCATGAGTCGTATTTTTATGCCGAGCTGAAAAGGATCAAAGCCATTGTTGACGAGCTTGCGGCTGGTAAGAAGATGCTGATTATGCTCGATGAAATACTGAAGGGCACGAATTCAACCGACAAACATAAGGGCTCGCTTGCGGTGCTCGACAGGATTTTTTTCCTGGGCGGCACGGGCATTATAGCCACACATGACCTTGAGCTGGCCCGGTCGGAGTTGCGTTATCCGAACCGATTGGTGAACCAATGCTTTGAAATTGAGATCAACGGTGCCGAGGTATCGTTTGATTATATTTTACGCGATGGCATTACACAAAAGATGAATGCAAGCCTGCTTATGCGGCAGATGGGGATTGTGGAATGAAAAGAGGCAACGGCAACAGGAACCATGACCTGATTACTGTTCACGCAACCGATGTTACGTTCTTTTCCCTACGGCAGAGACATTGCCCAGGTTAAAGATTATAAGTCAACGCGAATTCTTTCAGAACCGCCTGCATCGCATGCAAGCTAACCATTGGCTGAGAGGCAGCACGTACCATAAAGCGATGCAGGACGGTTACAGTAAAACAATACAGGTAAGAAATTTCCTGATAATCAGAGTTATCCTTCCTTCTCATTACGGGTACGAAGCATGAGCATGTCGTTCAGGATTACCTCGGTGAAATATTTCTTGTTACCGCTTTTGTCTTCATAGGTACGGTGAACCAGTTTCCCCTCGACAGCAATTTCGCTGCCCTTGGTGAGGTACTTTTCGGCAATTTTTGCCAGGCCGCCCCAGGCAACCAGGTTATGCCACTGGGTTTCGGAGATCTTTTTACCGCTTGCATCGTGGTAGGAGTCCGTAGTTGCAAGAGAGAACCGGGCAACCGTTCTGCCGTTGTCGAGCGACCGGATCTCGGGATTGGCCCCCAGGTTGCCAATCAGCTGTACTTTGTTACGCAGTGTGTTCATAATGTTTACATTAAAAGTTAAAAAAATTGTTGTTGTTTTATTTGTGAAAAACTCCGATACAAAGTAAATTGCACTTGTTGCAGAGAATCGGTTTATAAATATTTACTTTCGTTTATAAACGGTTAGAGGTGTTTGTACTTAAGTACAAACGAATATGTAATTGGCAATTAACAAATTAAGTTATGGACAAAAAATGCCTCGAATGCGGTGAATCATTTCACGGCAGGGCTGACAAGAAATTCTGTTCCGATCATTGCCGGAATGCCTACAACAATAAGTTAAAGAGTTCAACCGGAATGGCTTTTATCCGCAAGGTGAACGGCATTCTTGCACGCAACCGCAATATTCTGGAAATATTGAATCCCGACGGAAAGACCAGCGTGCATAAGTCGAAGCTGCTTCAGAGGGGTTTTAATGCTGAATACATAACGCATATTTACACGACCCGTACGGGCAGGGTGTATTATTTTTGTTATGATCAGGGGTATTCACCGGTGGGGAATGATTTTTACGTGCTGGTTCGGAGGGCCAATTACGAACCTGTATGACTTCTGGCAAGGAATGAATACAACTTTGGATAATTTATAGTACATTTCGTAAATAACCGATTTAAGGTTCCATTACTATGGTTTCAAACACAATGAATATACATCAGCATCTTACATCACAAAGGATTTCAATTAAACCGTTATTAAGCTGACAGACATATATATATAAATCCAGATCAACCAATCCGGGTTACGGAAACGAATAAGCTCTGTCCTGTAATAAACGGGCAATTAACTGAATGGGATTACGTGCATGGCGGGTTAATGTGAGTGAGGGGCACGAAGTGTGCAAAAGCCACAGCAAATTAAAGGAAATCAGGCAATGAAAACCGTACATATTGAATCAACGCTGCACAGGGGAACGAGGCGGATAAAAATTAATTCCCCATTGGATGAAGTTTTAATTAACCGGGTTAAAGCGATTGAAGGACGCCGGTGGAGCAGGACGATGCAATGCTGGCATTTGCCTTATACAGAATATTGCATTAAGGAGCTCCGGAAGATGAAAGAGGAATTAAAACTGGAGATTCCTGAGATTGGCATATTGGAAGAAGAGAAGAGGACGAGGTATTTCGACCGGCATCTTACTGCGGAGAAGTATGAATTCATCAGGTTGATGGAGCAGTATATGGAGGTGCAGCGATACAGTGAAAAGACGATAGCCACCTATCTGGATGCGATCCGTACGTTTTTAGGGTATTTTAAGGATAAAAATATTGAAGACATAACAAATGCAGATCTAAGCGATTTTAATTACAGGTATATTTTAAAGAATGCATTTTCGGAGTCCTATCAGAATCAGGTTGTCAGTGCAATAAAGTTATTTTACAGGAACATCATCAACAGAGAGATCAGCATTGAAGAAATTGAAAGGCCCAGAAAGGGGAGGCATTTGCCGGATATTTTTTCAGTTCAGGAAATTGAGTTACTGTTGCAGAATACCAGAAACCTCAAGCACAGGGCAATGCTGAGTTTGATATATGCCTGCGGACTTAGAAGAAGCGAACTTATTAATCTGAAGATCAATGCTATAGACTCAAAGCGCATGTTATTAAGCATTAAAGGGGGCAAGGGAAACAAAGACAGGGTGGTTCCGATTCCGGGAAGCCTTATTATTATGCTTAGGGAATATTACAAAGCATATCGTCCGGCGGTTTGGTTATTTGAGGGGACAGTAAAAGGGAGGCAATATTCCGAAGCCAGTTTATGGCAGGTATTTGAAGCTGTAAAGAAAAAGTCAAAGATCACAAAAAAGCTAACTTTGCATAGTTTGCGGCACAGTTACGCTACACATCTGCTGGAGAATGGAGTAGATTTAAGGTTTATTCAGGAATTACTGGGACATAAAAGCAGCAAGACAACGGAAATTTACACACATGTCACTCAAAAATCGATAGAAAGGATAAAAAGTCCCTTTGAGAATCTGAAATTAAAATAGATTTACCTAATTTGGTTTCAGGTTTTAATTTAACAAGCCAGAATCATTAAAATTTGAAAAATTTAGTAGTTAACAACAAACCCCAAAATCTATTTCTAAACATCCAATTTTGGAATTTAGAAGTAGTTTTTCAACTTCTATAAATGAGTTATG
>JAFGKY010000056.1 GCA_016928305.1 Bacteroidales bacterium | reverse complement strand
TTTTTCAAAATCTGCTGATAAACTTTTCTGGAAAAGTTCTTTGAAGGTGCTTAAATCCGTTGATATTTTCAGACTTGATTCTGCCAGAGATTTTGTAACATCCGATTTAAAAATACCAAATTTCTCGACCAATTCCTGTATCTGCGCCATAATCCGCTGAGTGAAACTGATAAACTGTTCCTGAATAGACTCAGCGATTTTCGATTTCAGTAGTTCTGGGAACAAATCAAGTTTCGATTCAAAGGCGACAATTTTATCCTTTTGCTCTTTGATTTCTAATACAAGCCTACTATCAACTCTTTTACTAATCTTGATGATAATCAGGATTTGCATTATCAAAATCAGAAGACCAACAATCAATAACACTATTTCACTCATCGCTATTATCCTTTAAGCATTTTTCAATTCGCTAGTAAAATAATCATTTTTTTCATTAAACCATAAAGTATCCTGCAGGAAATCATTTAAAGTCATATATGAAACAAAGCGTCCATTAATCTAATATTTTACTTTAAGTATAAGAAGTTGTTATTTAAATAGATACAACAGGATTATATTAAAGAATCATGTATCCATTTTGAATAATTTGACTCAATATCCACAATATCAATGGAAATTATTTCAGGTATTTTATAGTGATGTAAGGTTTTAATTCTTTGTTCGAGTCTTGAATACAAAGATTTTTCAGTTTTAATCAGGCATAAAAATTCACCGCTTTGTTCGATTTTATTTTGCCAGCGGTAAATACTGGTAACCGGTCCAACAATTTGAACACAGGCGGCCATTTTTTCATCAATTAACGTCCTGGCGATCTCTTCTGCGCTGCTTTTATTATCAATTGTAAATTGAACCTGTATAAATTTCATTGACATATTTTCTAGAAGTTTAAAGACATACCGACAATAAATTTACCCCCGCCATAAAAATTGTCTTTTCCGGCAACAAGAGTCCCAAAACCCCCGTCGAGAGTAAAATTTATTTTATCCAGTGGCCGGTAGCTGAAAATTAAATCTGCGAATAAACCGCCCGCACTATCATGAATTGGATCGCTGGTATCTCCACGCTCATCGACAAGAATCGTTGATGTGGAAACAGATGCATATCCAAGACTTGCGGTGACATTGAACTTTGATTGGCTCAAAGAAGCGGCCTGTAAACCGGCTTTTGTGACGACATAAAGTTCTTGCATCTCCCAATCTAAATAACTGTCTTGTGGTGACAATACAAGAAGTATACTTTGCATGCCGGCTAACAATCCAACAGTACCAAAATTCGGAAGTTTCATAATGTTAAAAATTCCGTTTACACCAAATAAAGGCCCTGCTGTTCCATCAAATGAATCTTTTCTGTCCTGGTTTGCCAATCCATATACACCTAGTTCTGATCTTAACATAATAGTTGGGATTTTGGGCTTGGAAACCGGTTGCTGGATAATTTGGTTGGTTTTTTGAGAAGAAGTTGACGGTATGGTTGATTGCATCTGTTGGCTAATCTCTTTATTTTCATTCGGTATCTGAGTAACATCAACTTGTTCAGGGATTGTCGATGTTCCGACAGGTTCACTGTTCTCAAATCCACTTAATTTACCTGACACAGCCTTCATTCCGTATTTCAATAGATCTTCCATACGGCCTTCATGGTCATAGGTGGCTGTTCCCAAAAATTCACCGGTTTCAACACTGACTAGCCGAACAGCGACAGAGTACATTGTCCCAAATTTGCTGACACTTCCACCAACCATCTGGTCCACGCCCAACACTTGTCCAATTTGAACCATACACTCGGTGGATGTGCATTCCGATAATTGAAAGCCCTGTTCGTTCATGATCTCGCCCATTAATTCGCGTTCAACAACACGATATTTGCCGGTTTGAAACAGTTCGTGTCGTAACCGATCAGAGAGAATACTGGCTTCCATTTCCGAGAGACCTTTACCTTGCAGTTCAAGAACAGCAATTGAAGTCTGGGCAAAAAGTGATGAAGCAATAAGCAAAATCGATAGTAACTTGTAACTATAATTCAAGTGAATCTCCCTCTCCCTTGTCATTTCTCTGCATGCAACTATTGGTAAAATATAAAAAAATGCAGGGAGAATTAAAGCAAAATTTTTAAATAGCATAAACTCACAACTTTTTACTTAGGCGGACAGTTACTTAGTATTTCGTAGATATTTAAAAATATTCGCGGAGAGACAGGGATTCGAACCCTGGGTAGGCGTTAACCCACACACGCTTTCCAAGCGTGCTCCTTCAGCCACTCGGACACCTCTCCAAAAAGCGCCATAGTTTAATCCAATTATCAAGAATTTACAAGGATTTAGAATGGTCTCATTAAAACCATGATTTCCGGTAAAATGAATTGAATAATTTAGGGTACCCGGAAAGGAATCATTATGATATGGGAATTATAAGAACCTGTTCTGGTCAATATTGTCCGATAATCGATTGCATCGATGAATAAGCGGTAGACATGAGATCCATGGGAATTAACTGTAAAACTGCCGGAATGGCTGCCATCGTCGTTAGAATCAGCCAATCCTTTTCGAATTTTGTATACATTGACTCCCTGCCCAAAATGAGCCAAAATCACCTCTCCCGGTTCGTCGTTATAAGGATCTGTATTTGTTACAGTCACCGATGACAGAATGAGATTTCCCTGGTAATCAATCTCCGTTAATGAATCTCTCACAAAATATGTTTCAAGCCAATCTGTATCATCATCTTCCGGTAAAGTAATCCTTGAAGAATTACCTGATGTGGAAAATTCAACTTCACTGATGACAAATGATTCATTAATCGGTTCAAAAACAATTGGTGTAACCTTTTTCAATTCCCAATCTTTGACAGCATTATTGGAATTATCAGTCCGCAGAAATATCGCCTTCTGTTCTGTGCGATGAATAAAATTCTTTGTTGTTGAATCCACTGCAGAATAGTGGTCCTCATAACTCCAGTTGAATGTACTGTCAACAATCACGCTATTTGTATCGACAGTGTATGTTGTATCATAAAGCCAGATATTATACAACTCAATATAAACAGAGTCGACGTTGAAACCGGTAGTGTCATAGACTTCATCTTCGATGTAATTGACAGATGAAACGGTGCTGTCTGTGACAATATCATAAAGCACAATTTTCAAATTTCCCTTAAAGTTATACTTTACATTAACGTATGCCGAATCCCATTTGATATTATAAACGATGGTCGTATCCAAAATCTGGGTAATTTGTCGTCCTATTTTTATATCATCAATACTATATTCGGCAGTATCCGGAAAACTGACTTTTCCAAGCGACGAAGAAGAATAATCTAAAAAATAAGCCCCACCGTCATTTAATCCATCAATGGAAAATACACCGTCAGATGCGATCTTTTCGTTTAGTGCATCCACAATTTCCTCTCGCTCCGGTAAAAGGTAAACTTTCTCAATTTTTGTGCAAGCAGACAGGTTCAGTAAAAATAGTATTAGCAGAAGAAATTTCATATTCATAATGATATAAATATGGATTCTTTTCATAAAAAATAAAAGCAATTTAATCTTGAATATTGATTTTTTTGGAACCGGAATCTAATTTATAGCCAAATTAAAAAATAGGAGTGGGAAAATGAAGAAAGCATTGTTGGTATGTATCTGTGTTTTCCTGATGGTTTCACTGGTGAGTTTCGCCCAGGTACTTGAAAAGGATAATACACAGGAATTGTCGAAGGATGCGCGGAAAGGTGAATTGCTGAATTTTTGGTACGATCAGAACGCCCGGAATTTCTTCCTGATTTTTGCCAGAGAAAAAGGCAAGACCATTATCAATGAGATTTACCAGTTCGATTATGATCTGGAGCTTATCAAGAATGAGACCCTGGAACAGGCTAAAGCCAGGGAACAGTATCCGGAAGTCTCTATCGTTGAAACAGTACCATCCAAAGAGTGGAACAATCCCAAAGTCGTGCGGACTGACCCGGCGATTACCGGACAAATTGTACTCCGTCAGGGCTCACTGACGAGGGATTGGGCGAAAACAATCGAAGACCGAGGAAACTATCGCTACACCACTCACTACTGGAAATACAACTTTGAGGAGCTACAGCGTGTTACGCCCAAATTCGAAGGATTGGTGCCACTGCCGGTTGGAGCGCCGGAGTTTGTTATCAAGATGGCTAAAAAAGCCGGTGAAAAAATTATTCAATTAGCCGTTTCTACTGATGAACCGACCGTTGAAGTAACCACCGGCCGGCAGAATTTTGTCTATCCCAGTCTATGGTCGCGTCAACGGGATTATGCCGAAGCCAGTGGTGATATTCTGATTGTCGGGCGCTCAGACCAGATGGATTACAATACCAAGGAACCACAGCAGATATTCATATTATTAAAATATTCCGCCGAAGATCTTTCCCGAAAACACTATGAAACCTTTAATCTGGAATTTCTACAGGATGTCACTTTTAAACAGGTTTTACCAGACGGTTCCATGGTGTTGGTCTTTGCGCCGATGGGCGGACCCGGTATGAAGAATAAAGCTCCGGATCCCTCCGCCTGTTTTTATGTCAGAGTAAGTAAAGACGCCACTTTAATGGAAAAAATACCTTTTAAGAGTAAAGGTGGTTT
>JAFGKY010000055.1 GCA_016928305.1 Bacteroidales bacterium | reverse complement strand
GACTGTGGACTATATTACCGTGGACTGTCGACTGTCGACTATATTACCGTGGACCGTGGACCGTCGACTGTCGACTATATTACCGTGGACCGTGGACCGTCGACTGTGGACTGTCGACTATATTACCGTGGACTAAAATTGTGCAAATCAGAATATCCCGTACATCAGCCTGCCGATACCCAGGTATATGCTCAATCCGATGATATCATTAATGGTGGTGATAAAGGGACCGGTTGCCAGGGCGGGGTCAACGTTCAAACGGTGCAACACCATGGGGACCAGGCTACCGAAGACCGAGGCAAACAGAATCACAGAAAACAATGCTGCACTCACCGTAAGGGTCAAAGCAAAGGAATCGCTGATCAATATATTGTAAAGGAATATCAGAGCAGACAGGAAAATGCCGTTTAAGAAAGCCACCTTCAGATCTTTAAAGAGCTTTCTTGTTATTCCCTGCAGCTCAATGGTCCCGGCAGCAATTCCCTGAACAATGATGGACGATGACTGCACTCCGACATTGCCCCCCATGGCACCGATGAGGGGCAGAAAGAATGCCATCTCGGGAAAGATCTTCAGTTCACCCTCATACAATCCAATTACAATAGAGGCCAGTATCCCACCGGTAAGACCGATGACCAGCCAGGGTAACCTGGCCCGGGTAAGCAGAAAGATGCTGTCGGTGTATTCCACATCCTCGGTAATACCCGAAATCAACTGGTAGTCTTTTTCAGCTTCTTCCTTGATGACATCTACAACATCGTCAATGGTTATCCGGCCTACCAGGCGTCCGATGGTATCAACAACGGGCAGGGAAACCAGGTCATATTTTTTCATGATGTTGGCAACTTCTTCAGAAGGAGTATCTGTTTTTACGGATGGCATTTCGGTATCAGCGATATTCTTTATTTTCGTATTCGACCGGCTGATGAGCAGTTCTTTTAACGAGACCGTCCCTTTCAAAATTCCATCATCATCAATCACCCATACATAATAAAATTCATCGACCTCTTCTGCCTGCTTCCGGATTTCACGCACACAGAGCTCGACATCCCATTCTTCATTGACGGCGATGAGCTCCTTGGCCATAAGCCCTCCGGCTGTATCTTCATCATACGTGAGAAGGTCGACGATATCGCCTGCCTGCTCAACATCTTCAAGACTCAGCAGAATTTCTTCCTGTTTTTCCTCCGACAGTTCTCCCAGCAAATCAGCGGCATCGTCCGAATCCATGTTATCAATTATCCTGCTGGCTATGACATCACCCGGCAGTTGTTCCAGCAGTCTTTCACGCTCATCCTCTTCCATTTCAGCCAGCACATCAGCTGATTTTTCCTCATCGAGAAGGTTATAAAGATAAAGCAACTCTTTATCAGACAACTCCCTGAATATCTGGGCAATATCGGCTGCATGAATTCCCGAGAGTATCTTATGGATACTGGTTTCATCTTTTTGGGCAATGAATTCCTGCATTTTTTCCAGGAAGATCCTGGTTAGTTCAAATGGCATAATGAAAACTTTTTACAGGTTCATACTATTGTGTTTTTGTAATCAACCCGGTTGGTAAGGTCGATAAAATCGCTTACCGATAGTTGTTCAGGCCTTCGTAATAAAAGTTGATCATCTGCGGCCAAATATACAAAATGGTTCTGTAATGAATTCCGTATTATTTTCCGCCGCTGGTTAAACGACGTTTTAACAACCCGGAAAAACTTTTCCTCGTCGCAGGCAAGATGTGCTGTTTCATTTCGTAACATCCGTATAACTCCCGAATGCACTTTGGGAGGCGGGTAGAATACACCCGGATTCACGGTGAAAAGGTATTCAATGTCAAAATATGCCTGAAGCAGCACACTCAATATACCATAATCCTTGTTTCCGGGAGGTGAGGCAATCCGGCGGGCTACTTCTTTCTGTACCATGCATACCGTCTCTCTGATCCGATTCCTGTTGTCCAGGATTTTAAAGAATACCTGGCTCGAGATATTGTACGGTAAATTACCGATAAGGGCAAGAGGAGGTTTAAATTTACCGGCCAGATCGAGTTCAAGAAAATTGCCGTGAATAAGGTGTTCCTTTATATGCGGATAAGTATCCCTGAGCAGGTTAACGGCATTGCTGTCAATTTCCACAAAATACGTTTCAACTTCCTTTTTTTCAATAAGGATTGAAGTTAGTATTCCGGTTCCGGATCCGATTTCAATAACACAATTACAGCCTATGGCACTCAGTGCGGCAACAATTTTGCGGGCTGTATTTTTATCCGTAAGAAAATGCTGACCGAGGCTTTTCCGGGGTTTTAACATACTCATAACACTGTAATAATCTGCCGGTTCAAAGGTAAATGAAAAAATATTGCAAACAACCGGTTGAACAGGAAAATGAAAATGTCTATTTTCATGTTGATTTTTTCATTGAGCCCATACAAAAAAGCGACTCAGCAAAAGTTCATGCTTTAAAGTCTGCTGCTTTGTCACACAAAACACACATCATCGTTGCATACCCGATCAAATACACAGCGTAATACCGCTATTTATGAAATATGATTTTGACACGCCGGTTGCAAGGGAAAACACATCGTCTGCGAAATACGATTTACGCAAGGAAATTTTTGGCCGCAGCGATGTAATACCCCTTTGGTTAGCCGATATGGATTTTCAGACTCCCGGCTTTATCATCGAAGCATTGAAACGAAGGCTTCAGCATGAAATTCTGGGTTATTCCTTTCCGCCTGATTCATTCTATGATGCAATTATTAACTGGAACCGGCGCCGGCATGAATGGGTCATCAAAAAAGAATGGATCGGTTTTTCACCGGGTGTCGTTCCGGCACTTAACCTGCTTGTCATGGCCCTCACCAAACCCGGGGATAAAATTATTGTGCAACCTCCCGTATATTTTCCCTTTTTTTCAGCGGTTGAAAACCATGGGAGGATCCTTGTCAATAATCCGCTTTACTACGATCAGGGAGAATACAGAATGGATTTAAAGCAGCTGGTCCTATGCCTGGACGACAAGGTTACGATGATCTTTTTATGCAATCCGCATAATCCCACGGGCAACGTATGGGAAAAGGAAGTGCTGATGGAACTGGCAAATCTTTGCGCCGAAAGGAATATCATAATGGTATCGGATGAAATTCACAGTGATCTTATTTATCCCCGATACAGGCATATCCCCCTGGCAAGCCTGTCTTCTGCAATTGCCGGTCATACGATTACCTGCCTGGCTCCGAGCAAAACCTTTAACCTTGCAGGTTTATCCACCTCGTACCTGGTTATTTCAAATCCGGAATTAAAGAAAAAGTACGATGCAATGCTCGATCTTGTGCATGTGGGAGCAGGAAATATCTTTGGATTCACCGCACTTGAAGCTGCATATAATGAAGGTGATGAATGGCTTGAGCAACTTATGGAATATATCGGTGACAACCTGCGCTTTTTAACGGACTTCCTCCGGGAGTATATACCCCCGATAAAGGTGGTAAAACCCGCTGCCACCTATATGGTATGGCTTGACTGCCGTGAAATGGGACTGGGGGTAAAAGAACTGCGCGACTTCATGATTCACAAGGCAGGCCTTGGACTTAGCGATGGTCCCTTATTCGGCCAGGGAGGAGAAGGATTCCAGCGGATCAATATTGCCTGCCCGCGGGCAACGCTGGAGAAAGCGCTTTGTCGGTTGCAGGACGCGGTTAAGAAAAAGGTATCCGGTATTCAGTGAAAAGTGAAAAACGAAAAGTGAAAAATTATTCGCTAACAGGTAATTTCTACTAGCTACTAACTACTAACTTCTAACTACTAACTTCTAACTTCTAACTTCTAACTACTAACTTCTAACTTCTAACTTCTAACTACTAACTTCTGTTACTAAAATTGGTAAATTCACAATATCCGAACCAGAAAATTTTATTAATTTAGTTTTTTGATAAAAAGCAACTAAACATCATTGGTATGCGATTAAAAATTGCCGCTAAAATAGGTTTGGGATTTGGTATAATGGTCATTGCGGTTATCCTCAACGCGCTGGTCACAAGCAGTGCTCTTGAGAGAAGCCGGAAGATAAACGATAAAATCACCAATGTATACACTCCTTCCCTGAGTTATATCAACGAGCTCTACAATAAGATCAATGATTCCCGTATGTTGATCAAATCCTGGGTCTTTATTGATAAAATCGCTGATACACCCGACAAGTTGCGCTTAAAAGAGTTGCATGAAGTTGCTTACAGCATCGACATGGACACGTTGAAAGTTCTTTACACTACGTGGGACAGCATTTCACACCAGCAAATGCTGTTGCATATCGACTCGGTAATTGTTGATTCCTTGTTCCCAAAGCATCAGTATATTATGCAACAGCTGAGCACCTTTGAAAGTTACGACGATCCCTTTGTCGTATTCGAAGTCACTCCCATGACGGAAGAGGGAGGTGAGGTGATGGTGCTCACACAACGTGTACTTGATCTTATCGATGAGCTGAGGAAGAGTCAGGAATCCATTGTCGAAATTGCCCGGATCGATATGGTCAAAACCTTTGACAGTTTTAAGACACGCATCTTCATTATGGGTCTGATACTGGTTATAGGCGCTATTGTCATCGGGGTATTTACCATCAATTCACTTGCCGTTCCGATTAACCGTACAAAAAATATCTTACTCTCCATGAGCAAGGGCGTGTTGCCCAAGGATAAACTGCCGGAAGGAAGCGACGAAGTCGGTCAGATGTCAAAGGCTTTGAACCTTTTGATAAAAGGACTTACCAACATCTTCGGATTCTCGATGGAGATCGGAAAGGGTAACTTTGACAGTCATTTTACACCCCTGAGTGATGAGGATGTCCTGGGTCATTCGCTGGTTGAGATGCGCAACGAATTGAAAAAAGCTTCTGAAGAGGATAAGAAACGAAAGGAAGAAGATGACCAGAGGAACTGGGCTTCGCAGGGACTGGCCAAATTCAGTGATATTTTACGCAAAGGCAGCAATGATCTTGAGGAATTTTCATACGAAATCATCAGCCAGCTGGTTAAATATACCAGCTCCAACCAGGGAGGCATGTACATTATCAACGACAATGATAAAAACGATATTTACATCGAAATGAAAGCCTGCTATGCATTTGACCGGAGAAAATACCTGCAGAAACAGATTCGGGTTGGTGAAGGACTTGTTGGCCGTTGTTACCAGGAAAAAGAAAAGATATACCTGACCGAGATACCCAACGATTACATAAAAATAACCTCGGGACTGGGTGATGACAATCCGCGTGCGTTGCTTATAGTACCTCTCATATACAATGATGTCTTATATGGATTGGTCGAACTGGCATCCTTTAAGACCATCCCCGAATACGTAATTGAATTCATTGAACGGGTGGGAGAAAGCATTGCAGCCACCATTTCATCCGTTAAATCGAATATTAAGACCACTTACCTGTTGGAGCAATCCCAACAGCAGGCGGAGGAAATGTCAGCCCAGGAAGAAGAAATGCGGCAGAATATGGAAGAATTACGGGCTACACAAGAACAATCCGCGCGGCGGGAAGAAGAATTGCATCGCGAAGTCGAGGAACTGCGAAAACGTCTGAATGAATTAATCCAAAAATAGTTTAACAAATTGAATATCCATACCCTTCTTGAAACGTTCCGCACCTTTAAGATCCTGGTTGTTGGCGACGTAATGGTTGATGTATATTTATGGGGCAGCGTTAACCGTATTTCTCCCGAAGCACCTGTACCGGTTGTCATGCAATCACATACGGAAAACCGTCTTGGCGGGGCATCCAATGTTGCCTTAAACATACATTCACTGGGTGCAACACCCATAATATGTACGGTAATCGGGGAAGATGAAGCCGGCATTTTGTTCAAAACAATGACCATAAAACAGCGGATGACTTCCATGGGCATAATCAAGGCCCCCATCCGTAAGACCACTGTTAAAACGCGTGTCATTGCCGGGCACCAGCAGCTGCTGCGGATTGACGATGAAATTGATGCATACCTTAATGCTGACCTTACCGACATGATATGGACCCGTATCAATGAAATTATTACCAATCAGGGAATACAGGCCATTGTTTTCCAGGACTATGATAAAGGCGTTCTGACACGTGAACTGATTGAAAAGACCATTCAGCTCGCTGCCAAAAAGAAAATACCCACCCTGGTAGACCCGAAAAGCCGTAATTTTAAGCATTACCGCGGAGCCACCCTGTTCAAGCCCAATTTTAAAGAACTTACCGAAGGTTTAAACCTGCACATCAGCAAAAACGATTTTAAAGCGATACACAACGCCGCCAAACAGCTGATTAAAGATGCGGGGTTTTCAATGGTGATGACAACCTTATCCGAACACGGCATATTGATCACCGATGGAAAAACCTTTCACGTAGTGCCAACCGATGTAAGAGACGTTGCCGATGTATCGGGGGCCGGTGATACCGTCATCGCCATGGCAAGCCTTTGCCTGGCTGCCGGAACCGATGCTCTCACGTTGGCCCGGTTGTCGAACCTGGCAGCCGGACTGGTTTGTGAAAAGGTAGGCGTGGTGCCGGTGAAAAGGGAATGGTTATTAAATGCTGATATTTCTTTTAAAAAATAGATTAAATAGTATATTTGCAGCCTAAATTTTTCCCACTTTTTAGAAAAAAGTGGGAAAAATTTTCGGGGTGTAGCGCAGTTGGCTAGCGCACTACGTTCGGGACGTAGGGGTCGGAAGTTCGAGTCTTCTCACCCCGACT
>JAFGKY010000054.1 GCA_016928305.1 Bacteroidales bacterium | reverse complement strand
TGCAGTTACAGGGTGCTCATGGGTTCGACCTGCCTTATACAACGGGCAACTATTTTATGGGAAACGCTGAAAACAACACTGTATTGGCCCTTGAAAGATGGCACGAAACCGAAAACACCAATGGAGATATGCCCAGACTCAGTGTAGCAGATCCGGCAGGTAACTTCTCCTTTTCAGATTTCTGGCTGAGCAACGCTTCGTACCTGAGGGTAAATAACGTAACCCTAACTTACAACATTCCACAATCTTTATGCAATAAGGTTTTATTGAAAAGCACACAGGTTTACTTAGGTGTTCAAAACCTTTATACTTTTACCCGCTCCGATTACCGAGGAGTTGAAGTAGATATGACATACACCAGTGGCTATTACGGCAATCCCTCACAAAAAATGCCCTTGCCCCGTACATGGACCATGGGCCTGAAAATTTCCTT
Source organism: Bacteroidales bacterium (assembly GCA_016928305.1). GTDB lineage: Bacteria > Bacteroidota > Bacteroidia > Bacteroidales > UBA10428 > UBA5072. Next base: position 3,044 of record JAFGKY010000054.1, on the reverse strand, counting down.
ATAACTCTCAAAAACAATGAATATGAGCATTAAAAATAAGATATACGGTATTCTGATGCTGGCATCTATAATGGTAATATGCCAAAATTGCAACGAAGATGAACTTCTTAGCAAGTATCCAAAGGATGCAGTCAATACAGGCAACTACTTTGTAGATGCATCATCCGCACGCAGTACTGTTGCTGCAGTATTTGCCAACTGGAACAAGCGATATTCCATGTACCAGCGGTACATGTTATCGTATCTGGACATACTCACCGATGATGCCTACACAAGGATTAAAGATCACAGGGCATTGCTTAACAACTATACCTTTACCGAAGCACACACAAGCCAGGATCCTTTTAAAGACTGGTGGATATATATTTTCAGGAGTATAAACGATGCTAATTTTTGCATTGAATATATCCCAACATCATCCAGCGCTAATTTCACAGAGGAACAGCAAAGACCGTACATTGCTGCGGCCAGATTCATGAGGGCTTTCAGTTATATTTACCTCACAAGCCTCTATGGCGATGTTCCACTTCACCGGAATTTCATCAGTAATACCGAGGACTCATACAAGGCAAAATCACCGGTTAGTGAAATTTACACCCTAATCATCGAAGACCTGTTATATGCCAGAGAATATTTACCGGAACAATGGCCTTCTGAAGAAACTGGTTTCCCTGTAAAAGCTGCCGGTGCAGGAATGCTGGCCAGGGCATATCTATACAATAAAGACTATGCGAATGCTGAGGCAGCTGCCCTACGGGCTATTGAAATTGCCGATGAATCGGGGTATGAATTGATGGATGACTACGAATATATGATGTCATATGAATCACAGCCAAACAAAGAATTCATTTTTGCCATTAACTTTCTGGGAAATGATGACTGGAGCAAAAACGGAAATATGTTTGAAGGTATGGTTGAGCGCCTGCCCCGGGGTGGCGACTCTCCCAACGGGCCCACACTAGGCCCGACACTTTATGCGGTTATGGGTGGTGACGGCTGGGGTTATATTATGCCCACCCGGGATCTGTATGACGAGTTCGAAACAGGTGATCCAAGAAGAAAGTATTCAATGTGGGTACCCGGAGATTTCTACGGTATACACGAAGGAGAAACAGCAACCTATACAAATCCCTATACCGGAATAACCTATACATACGAAGATGGAGACACAATATATTATCAGGAAGGGTGGTCCCCTTCATTTATGAACACGCGGAAAGTGACAACCTCAATCAAAGGTCAGAGTACTGTTCAGGCCTGTGGATATGATATACCTATTCTGCGCTATGCCGAATTATTGCTCTACTATGCCGAAGCCCTTATTGAAAACGGTAAAATTGACGAAGGACTTGCCCAGGTCAACCTGGTAAGGTCCCGACTCTCTGTAAACATGCCGGCCGTTTCAGCATCCAATCAGCAAGATGCACGCGCTTTGCTCAGGCATGAGCGCCGTATAGAGCTCAACCTCGAAGGAATCAGGATTTTCGATATTCGCCGCTGGGGGATAGTAGAAGAGGTGCTGGGGGCCAGTGCCAATTCAAATAAAGTTCTTGTCAGATATGGCGATGACACCATGTATAAAGGAACAGAATGCGAGTTTCCCCAGGATTTGTTATTACCTATTCCCATTAGTGAACTGGACATTAATGACAAATTAGATCAAAACCCGGGATATTAAGCCGGTTACTTTTTATTCGGGCCGTTGAAACAACAACTTCAACGGCCCTTAAAAATTCTTTACATGAAAAACACTTTAATGTTGTTGCTGTCATGCTTTTATGCTTTGCAATCCGGTGCGCAGGAAAACAAAGCATTTCAGTCACTTTTACAGCCATTCAGGCCTGACTTCTCGCCGGTGTGCGATTATGTTGATTTGGACAATGACGGTGATCCGGATATCATTCACTTGCTGATCAATGATACCTTACCTGCCATCTGGATAGATGACGATGATGACATGCATACAACAGATATTGAGGGTGATATGGACAATGACTGCCTGATCATTGATAGAAATAAAGATGGAATTCATGCAGGCCCCGGCGATTTAAGTGTTGATTGGATAGACAAAAATGGTGATGGTTTTGCTGATATGCAGGTTATTGTAGAAAACAGTAATCCACATATTAAGAATTTCTGGGACTGGCAAAGCAACTACATGTGGAATATTGACAGCGATGAGGATCAGGATTTCAACTTTGTTAACTGGAAAGAGCTTGCACTAAGATGTTGGACTCATTCCGGAGCATCTGACTTCGTTGAGGATTATCATGGAAAAACACTATTTCTTAAAATACATGTACCCAGTTACCGTTTCAGTGACCTGAGATACAACTGGGAAAACCCCTTCCTTTTCTATGATCCTGACGATGATGGGCTCACTGAAATGGCTATACGACTTGAAGATGAATGTCGCTTTGGCAATACCAAAGACATAGAGATTGATGTTTATCCAAACAAAAAAATCAACAAAGCTTTCCTCTCCTTTGACCTGGATAATGACAATACTCCACAAAACAAGTTAGATTTTGATCTTAGCCTTAGGTTTACAGGAGAAGGTTTTTCATATGACAATCAAATTCATTGTTTTGAAAACAAACAACAGGTAAAGGAAGCCGATGATTTTTTTTATGACAATCGGTGGAGAAAATTGACTGAATTAAGATATCCTTCCCATGATTCAGCATGGTCGCTCATTTTTGAACATGGAAGGTGGGAGCAATGTTGGATGGTATTTGATGAAGACGATGATTGCGAAAGATGGGAAAGAGTGGAATTCTATGAACCCAAGGACTTTTTCAAGACAGGAATGAATGGAGGCGGAATTGATCATAATCCACAAGCCGATGCTGCTGGGGATCGGGGAGAATGGGATATGGATAATTCCGGAAATGGAAATTTATACATCGGCTTTGATGGAAAGATTCATCTTGTTGGGGCAGAGAGAGGGATATGGCGAATTGATCAGTTGGCTACCTACTTTCAGGGATGGGGAGGATTATATGAAGGACCCTATAAACGTGACCAGAAAGAACCAGTAATAT
>JAFGKY010000005.1 GCA_016928305.1 Bacteroidales bacterium | reverse complement strand
TGCCAACCTCGATGCAGCTAACTCGCATAATATCTTAAGTACCATGGAAAAGCTGAACAAAGAATTGCAAACCACTTTTCTTTTTGCCACCCATGATGACAAAGTGATCAAATACCTGCGCAGGAAAATCTTCCTGCTGGATGGCAGGGTCGATAAGGATGAGATCATATCAAACTAAAAAATTCAGAAAAAATGAAACTGGCAATAAAACTGGCCTGGCGTAACCTTATCGGTGCGGGGCTCAGGACATGGCTCGCGGTCGTTGTTTTATCCTTCTCCTTCGTTGTGATCATCTGGATGAAAGGAGTGCTGGCCGGCTGGGACCATCAGGCCAAAACTGACATGACAAACTGGGAGATCGGCGGCGGACAATACTGGCATGAAAAGTACGACCCCTATGATCCATTCACCCTGAATGAGAGTCATGCACCAATTCCCGATAAGGTAAAGGCTGAAATTGAAAAGGGTTATATAGAACCTGTCCTGATTGTTCAGGGCACCATCTATCCGCAGGGGCGCATGCAATCCATTAAGATCAAAGGCGTCAATCCGGAACAAAGCATTTTAATGCTGCCAACACATAAACTCGATACGATTGCCGATGCCATTCCTGCCATCATAGGATCTGGTATGGCAAGGAACAGTAAGCTGGCTCTGGGTGATTATGTAACCATTCGCTGGCGTGATGTAAACGGAACTTTCGATGCAGCAGAAATCCTGATTACGGGCATTTTTGAAACCACTGTGCCGACGGTTGATGTGTCGCAGGTCTATATTCCCCTGGAAAAGCTGCAGTCGATGATGCTGTTGCCCGGTGAAGCAACAATACTTACTTTCAGGGATAGTGAAACCATAAGGCCAGCTATAGGGAACTGGACCTTAAAGACCAAAAAGGAACTGACGGTTTCGATTGACGAAATTATCAAGACAAAGACAGCCGGCACATCAGTTTTTTATGCTGTACTTCTGATGCTCGCCATGCTGGCGATTTTTGACACCCAGATACTCTCCATATTCCGCCGGCAGAAAGAGATCGGCACATATATAGCGCTTGGGTATACACGCCCTCAGGTGGTTGGCTTGTTTACGGTTGAGGGGACCATGCATGCCGTGCTGGCAGCCCTGCTTTCAGCGGCGTATGGACTGCCTTTTCTGATATGGCAGGCAAAAGTCGGATGGACCATGCCCATAGATGCCAGTGATTTTGGTATGTCAATAGCAAAAACGCTGTACCCGATTTACAGTGTGGGTCTGGTTATATCTACCGTGCTTATTATAACCATGGTCACGGCTATTGTAAGCTACTGGCCATCAAGAAAAATAGCGAAAATGAATCCAACAGAAGCATTAAGGGGGAAACTGCAATGATACGATTTCTGCTGAAAGGGCTTATCCGCGACAAGAGCCGCAGCCGGCTGCCTATAATTGTAGTCGCTTTGGGTGTCATGCTCACCGTGTTTCTGCATGCCTACATAACGGGTTTTATGGGAGACACCATTGAAATGAATGCAAGGTTCACAAACGGCCATCTCAGGGTCATGACAAGGGCTTATGCTGAGAATACCAGCCAGATCCCCAATGATCTGGCCATCCTTGATGCAGGTGCCCTGATGGACAGTTTACAGGAACAGTTCCCGGATATTGAATGGGCACAGCGCATTCATTTTGGCGGCCTTATCGATGTCCCCGATGAAAACGGCGAGACACGGTCACAGGGACCGGCCATGGGGATCGGCCTTGATCTGTTGTCGCCCGGAACAAAGGAGATTGAGCGGCTGAGCCTGGCAAAATCGCTGGTAAGGGGAAAACTGCCGGAAAAGCAAGGCGAGGTGTTACTGAGTGAAGAATTTTCACAAAAGCTGAAAACAGGTCCGGGAGATACGGTTACCCTAATCGGGTCGACCATGTTTGGAAGCATGAGCATACATAATTTCGTTATATCAGGTACGGTATCCTTCGGTAACGACATTCTTGACAGGGGAGCCGTCATAACTGATATCGGGGGTGCACAGCTGGCCCTTGACATGACCGATGCCGCCGGTGAAATACTCGGTTTTCAGCAGGAAGGCTTTTATGAAAATGATGAAGCGCTGAAAATTGCCGGACAATTTAATGAAAAATATGCCGGCGATACCGATGAATATGCCCCGGTAATGCAAACACTCGGCCAGCAGCCAAGTATGTCCTTTTATATACAGATGTCAGATTATTGGGCATTCTATATAACCCTGGTGTTTGTGCTGGCCATGTCGCTCGTACTGTGGAATGCCGGTTTGATCGGCGGCCTTCGGCGTTATGGCGAGATAGGCATACGCCTGGCCATGGGAGAAGAAAAGAGACATGTATACAGTACTATGATAGTTGAATCAGTTATGATAGGCATTGCCGGCACTGTTGTCGGTACCCTGTTCGGTTTGTTCTTTGCCTTTTTGCTTCAGAAATACGGGATAGACATCTCAGTGATGATGCAGGGAGCATCTGTTATGATGCCCATGGTCATCAGGGCTCATATAACCCCGGTTGATTATTATATTGGATTTTTGCCGGGATTGTTATCCACGGTTTTAGGCACGCTGCTTTCAGGTATAGGAATATTCAAACGGCAGACGGCGAAGCTGTTTAAGGAACTGGAAACTTGAAATAAAGTAAAAAACGAAAAGTGAAAAGTGAAAAGTGAAAAGTGAAAAGTGAATGAAACATGTAAAAGAAGACCTGGCAGTGTCCGAAGGTCCTGCCAGGGTCTGAAACGAAAATGTAATTTTTAATATATGAAAACCACAATCATAGCAACATTATTAACAGTCATTACTGGCGCGGTTTTTAGTCAGCCCGCCGCCGATGACATCCTGAAAAAGGTTGAAAAGAACATCTCATCGGAGAACAGGATCTTTGAATCATCCATGATCATTCACGGAAAACGCACAAGTCGCACCATAACTTCGCGGTCTTACTCGGTAGGCGATAAAAAGGCTTTCACCGAATACCTTTCGCCGGCCCGTGAACAGGGTACCAAGATGTTGAAACTCGAGGATCAGCTGTGGATCTACTCTCCTTCAACCGACCGTACTATCCAGATTTCGGGCCATATGTTACGGCAATCAGTGATGGGTTCTGACCTTTCGTACGAAGATATGATGGATGACCGGAAACTGACTGATGTTTACACCGCCACGGTCACAGGTAGCGAAGAAGTGGACGGAAGAAAATGTCATGTCCTAGAGTTAAAAGCCAAAGTTACCAATGTAGCTTATTTTTCACGCAAGATGTGGATTGACGCAGAGCGGTTTGTCCCGCTGAAGGAAGAGCTCTTTGCCAAAAGTGGCCAGCTGCTGAAGCGCACAACACTTTCGGATGTCAAGATGATCCAGAGTCGCTGGTTTCCCATGATCATCGTTTTTAAAGACATGCTCAAAGAGGGAGAGGGAACGGAATTCATCATAACCGATGTGAAATTTAACCAGAACATACCGGAGTATATTTTTACAAAAGCGGCATTGAAGCAGTAAATAAGATTAAAAATCGAAGAAGAAAGATCTAAGAAGGAAGAAAAACCTGGACGGCAGGCAATACACACATACAAAATAATCTTCCGGATTGTTAACGTACATATTGAATTTTATTATTGATCGTATATTTTTACAGGTCTGATAATACGGAAAGGTATATTGCGAAAACAGACTTGCCCTGATCAATTCAAAGATAATAAGCTGGTTGATCAGAATGTATAAGTGTATTGCACCGTCATGTATTCAGGCCGGTGGTCCTCTGTCATCTCAAAGCCCAGCCTGCCGGTTAATGTTGCCGGATAATTGTTGAAATATTTTACATTCCCTGGTATAATCGTACCGGAGGAATTTTCATACAAAAAACTGTTTTCTTCTGCGGCATATAATAAGTCGAGGTACCGTATGTCATTCAAATCAAAACTTCTTGTGTAGTTAAAATCAGCCGGATGCCAGTATCCGTTTTCATCACGAATTTCAGCCCACTGGTGGTGATAATCATAGATGTTATCGTTGTTGTAACCATATACAATGCCCCATACGGAACGTGCAGGTATTCCGGCTGCCCGGCATAAGGCTATGTAAAGCCTTGAAAAATTCATGCAGGTACCATATCCCAGCGTATAAGTTGTTGAAGCCTTCTCCAGAAAAGAATCCTTATAGTTCTGAAAAGCAATATGACCAATCACAAATTGCTGTATCTGCTTTGCTTTTTCAATATTACCATTAGGGTACTGTGTCAATTGGGCAGCTTTTGCTTTCACCAGATCATGATTGCAATCGATATAGAATGATTCACTGAGCCAGTCATTTTCACTGGCAGCAGGTTCCTGAAATAGGATCAAATCTTCTTTCTTCCGGATATATTGTATACAAATGATTCCGTTTTTCGGCAGGTCTTCTTTGTGAATTTTAATCCAGTATCCTCCGCAACTGTCATAGATGAATTCAGGGCTGCAAACAGCATCATTAGTGGTAACGGTTATCTCGCTTGAACCGAGAAAAGAGCGACCGGCAGGAAATAATAAATTTTCATTACTGATATTCTCATTTTCGCATCCTGTAAATATGAATAAACAGGCAATAAAAACTATTAATACCAAAGAATAGTATGATTTCATGATTCATTTTTATATCATTGTTACCTGCAAAATTATTCGGTTATGTTTATGATGAAACAAAAATATTTTTTCGATACGAATACAAAAATGCAACAATGAAAGAATGGAATTGTATTTTATCAGGGATGTCAGGTATTCTTTCTGTTCCTGCATATCATTTGCATGACCCATTGCCCTGACTGGGCGGCCGGGGGTAATCCCCCTCCGGGGAACATCCATTGTCCGATCATATAAAAGGATTTCAATCCCGGAATTGTGGGTTTCAGGGTTTTTTTGACCATGTTGCCGGTAGGCAAAAATCCTTCATAGGCCCCTTTCCATACGCCTGTATATTTCACGTTTGTTTTGGGAGTGGCAACATCAATCACTTCAATGTTGCACGTTATCCCGGGGTAATGTTTTTCGAGCAATTTAATGCCCTTGTCTTTGAAAAGATCTTTCAGCCTTTTATAATCTTCCGCACCGATGTTTTCCCAGTCTTCCCATGCACTGTCAAAACGTAAAACCAGGCTTGTTTTACCCTCCGGTGCAAGCGTTGGATCATTCATTGACTGGTTCATAATGGAATAGCCGTGCCGTATCTCCAGGTTCCCTATGGTAAAGATATCTTTTATGTATGCTGTGGTAACGGCCTTTGAGCGAATTCTATCATTCACGCCAAAGGCCACCTGAACAAACGGATCATACAGATCCCAGGTTGAGTAAGCTCTTCTGAGTTCAGGAGTCAGGTATTTTCCTTCAAGCATATCGAACAGCGTGGCATGACCATCAGCCGCGCTGATGATATAATCTGCATGATACACGGTACCATCGGTTAATTGTATTCCGGTTGCGCGGTTCTTCTCCACCAGTATCTTTTCCACTTTCTTACCCAGCTGAAGTTTTCCTCCCAGGTCACGGTATCTGTCAGCCATACGGAGGGCTAACGGAAGCGAACCTCCTACCAGGTAACCGGCATTTTTTAAATGAAACCAACCCAGCATCATGATGACGATCAGGGCGGAGAAATTGGTTTCACCAAAGAGTTTATGCAGGAAGAACCTGAGCCAGGGACTTTTAAATTTCAGCTTGTTGAAATAGGTTTTTGCCGGCATTTTGGAATAACGATTCAGCATAAACAGGAGTTTTGTTTTTGTCAACAATACCCTGACATAATCGAGGAAACTCCTTAGTGACGGGGCTTTAAAAAAGGGTTCAAAACCGGCACCCATACGCATATGATCGCACATGTTGCGGATGGCCAAGGCATCTTCCGGGGCCTTGGAAGTAAGGTATTCCTGCCATTTGTCAACGTTGTTATAAATAATAAATTCTCCCCATGTATCATCGATATAGACAGTATGGATTTCATTGTCAACAATTACCACGTTGTCATTGATCACATTGGTTTCTTTCCATATGTCATGGAATGCCGATGTCCTGGTCCCGATCAGCCAGTGCAGGCAGTAGTCAAAGCGATATCCGTTGCGGTCCCATGCAGTGCACTGTCCTCCCGGTACGTTGTGCATTTCGAAAATCAGGGTTTCAAATCCGAACATTTGTCCGTAAATACCTGCGGATAAACCGGCTACTCCACCTCCGATGATTATGATCTTTTTTTTTAGCACTGGCTTATTAATGAAATGAAAAAATTCTCCACTATGCTGAATGGAATCGCCGAATATACAAATTATGACTGTAAAAAACGGCAAAATTCATCCGGAAACCAACATAGAATTCGGGTTTAATACCATCTTCTATATTTAAAGTATTTGTATCTTGCATTCAATAATATGCTTGAACAATCCAATGGGATAAACACCCCGACGGGGTACAGAAATTTTGTTTAAATGAAAATAAAGGCTATCCTCACAGGTGCCACCGGCATGGTAGGCGAAGGTGTGTTGCGTGAATGCCTGTTGCATGATGAGGTTGAAGAAATGTTAGTGGTTGGAAGAAGGCCATGCGACGTAACACATTCAAAAATATCTGAGGTACTTGTAAAGAATTTCTTCGATCTTTCAGGCATTGAAAGCCGGCTTACCGGATATAACACATGCTTCTTTTGCCTGGGCACTGCGCCGTTGAGCAAGTCCCGGTCAGCTTATTTTAAGATAACGTATACCTTAACGATGACTTTTGCACAAACCTTGTGCAGGCTGAATCCTGATATGATCTTTTGCTATGTGTCGGGGGCAGGGGTTAAGAGCAACGAAAAGGGATGTTTCAGCTTTATCAGGGTGAAAGGCAAAACTGAAAACGCGCTGATGAAACTTCCTTTTAAGAAAGTCTATAATTTCCGGCCCGCCTTTATGCAACCAACAAAGGGATTAAAGAATATACATCTCGTTTACAAGTTGATAAACTGGTTCTATCCGGTTTTGCGTGCCCTGTTTCCCGATTATTTCTTCACCCTGAGGGAATTTGGTCTGGCTATGATTCATGCGGTTACCCGGGGATATGGGAAGCATATCCTGGAGATGCCCGATTTGCTTCTGCTGTCAAAACCTGACGATTATAAAGTGAAAAGTGAAAAACGAAAAGGGAATGGAGTGTCTTACGTGTAAAAGGGTGTTTAAGGAAATCGATGGACCGAGAGCCGGTATTTCGGTTTCCGTTATGGGCGATGAGTATATCTATACTTATATTTTTTGCAGTGCATGTGGTGCCTATACCGTAGAATCATATTATGATTGTTTTCTGGGAGATGCTAAAATATCTTTTTTTTCAGTGGATAAGGCAACCGGAGATCGTGCTGTTGAGCTGATACGTGCATGCCCCGATCCATTTGATAAGAACTGTACCTGTCCCTCGCATAAGGCGATGTATTATGGCAGGCCGGAGGATGCAGAAGGTAATCCATAACCGGTATCCGGTAACCGGTTGTGCAATCATCCGGTGAATTAAAGTATCTGTACAGGGAGTAACATGAATTTCAAAGATGTTTATCGGATCAAAAACATCTTATTGGTCAATGCATAATTGTCTGTGCTTATTTTGTAAAAATAGATGCCGCATTGAACACTGGCCCCGGATTCGTCTGTCCCGTTCCAGAGTATAGTATGTTCCCCTGCATTTTGGTAAGCATCCATCAGGGTGTTGATATTTTTGCCCGATATGTCAAATACCTCAATTTTCACATGCGTATTTCGGGGCAAATGAAATAATATCATTGTAGTCTCACTGAACGGATTGGGATGATTATGTGTTATCACATTATCATGATTTTTTGTCAGCACATCATATATACCAATTGGTTCTGAAACGGGTTCAATTTCCGTTCCATCGGGCAGGATTAAGATTGGCTTATCAATATCAGGACCAAGGGTTATGGTTGCTGTTTTGTCTTTACTGATAGGTTGTGCACCATAGTTTAAAAATCCATTTTCAACTAGTTCCCCGCTTATATGTACATGGAACTCTCCGTCGTCGGTACCGGTGATCTGTATTTCATAAGAGTCTTCCGGAAGTTCAAAAAACCATCCGGAAGTGTCATTGTTTTCATCGGGGGCATAAACTGTTGTCACAAAATCCTGAATAAAATTTCCGTCAGGCTTAATGCCTGTCTTTTTGCCTTCAGAATTGGTGATAAGAATTGTTACCGGACAATGGATCATAGTATTTGTTTTCTTTTTGACATTTGGCATGAACTGGTTGCTGTAAATGGAATTAAATCCTGAACAAATCGCATTGTTGGTGATGGGGAAGCCATCCCACAAAGGCTTGGTTCTTAACAGCATTTGCCTGTCTACTGTAGGTTCAAAGGGTATTATCCAGGTGTTCTTTTTCTTCCATTGTTCCATGGTATAAATCCATGGTTCCTGTTCAAACCAGGGATCAAACACCAATGCCTGGGGATCTGTTTTCCAGTCCATGCCAATCCGGTATAAAACAACAGCTACATGAAAATATGGATCCGCTGCTTCCCAAACAGAAGAAATTACCGTATTTCTTTGTATCGGGCCATAATCCAATCCATTCATTAATGCACGAATATCCGGATCTGAATTAAATCGCAAATGATCAAAAAACGTTAGCACCTGACTCTGATATCCTTCGCAAGTGAAATTATGATGGGGATCATACTGTGTACCATCAAGGCAATGATTATGCAGGTATCCCCAGGGAGGGGATGAAGATAAAATCATTCCGGTTATCGTATTATTTACATGATTGCGTGCATCGGGATTAGTATGTATTGGTCCTTTTGATATAACTTCTTTATATTTTTTAATAATCTCGTTTGTAGGAGAATTAATATCCGCTGAAAGTTCTCCTGATTGAACATTTATCAATGAAGAATCGCAACCTGAAAATAATTTTTGATCTTCCTCAAAAATATATTGGGCATATAAAATGATTGTATAGCGCCCCTTATTCCATCCGGCAAAGGGAATAAATGTAAATGAACCGGTTTCATCTAATTGAATATATTCAATATAGGTCTGCCGATTATTTATAGGCAAATTACATCCCGGTACATCCAAAATAATAGTCATGCGGTTTCCTTTTGGGCCTACTGATTTACCTTTGAACAAAACCGAACCCCTTATCAATACGGCTTCTCCCTGGTTAAACAGGTCACTTTTTGGAAACAAATCTTTTCCAACACGCAGTTTGTTGGTAGAAGGAGCAGCAATTTCAATTTGAAGTTCAGAGGGTATGGTATATGCTTTATCTACTTTGTTAAAATTCTCCCCGGCTTGGTTCCAATAGTATTTTGCACTTTCCCATTCAGTGAATTTCAGGGCATGCCCTGCACCATCACAAGCATATCCGGCAAGATCATAATACTTTTTACTCTCTGCAATTTCAACGGCATAATGAAAGTATCCGGCAGCTTCTATATATTGTTTTAATTCATATTTTGCATAACCTGCGAAAAGATCTGAACGTGCTATATAATAATCATCATTATATAATTGTGCTGATAGTTCATAATATTTAAATGCATTTTCATAATCTTTAAGATTAATACACATGTTTCCGGCAAAGACAAAACAATTGGCTTTATGGTTATTATTTGTAAAGCAATTAGCAGCTGAAAGATAATGTTGAAGAGCTGTTTCATACTTCCCTTTTGCATTAGCTTCGTCTCCAAGCTGAATATCATTCCAACATTGTTGCTGTGCAGACGTATTAACAATGCAACTAAAACAAATGGAAATAAATACGGATGACCTGAGACAGGATTTGAAGGATTTCTTTGTTTTCATGACGGTATATTGGGATTTTAAATGGAAGATCTGAATTTATGATATGTAGGATTTCAATGGAATCAAAATGAAATAACAAATGAATGGCATGGGCACAAAAGAACGTTATTGAATTATACAATAAATGTAAGATATAATGCAATATAAGTCAAGAAAGAATTGAGTTAGGTAATTGGTCATAGTGATTTGGTCTTTTGATTACGGCTTCTTCTGGTTCCGCTGCAAATGAGGTTAAAACTTTTAGTTGCGTTGTGGTTGCAGGATCTTCTATACCATATCCTTTCTCCCGGGCTTCAGCTGTCTGCCGACAAGCCTCAGGACAGTTGTAGAAAGTTGCTGAAAATCTTTCGTGATAATTTTCGGAGTCAAGGGAAGATTTACGATGTAAATCCATAAAACCTATCATCATTATCATGATAAACAATAAAATTATTTACCTTTGCAGCCAAATCAAAAACATTTGACCATGGACGAAGGCCCGTCTCATAGTAAAAACAAAGTATTAACCTGTCTGTAAGGGGCTTTCGTATCTCCTTACAGATGAAAATGTAAGGAGACAAAAAATGATCAAAATCTTCAAAACATTTGGCGGTTACATTGAAATTTCCGGTATTGAAAAAAATTGCTGGATTAATGTAACCAAACCGACTACTGATGAAATTCAAAGGCTTTCCAGTGAATTTCAATTACCAACCGATACAATAATCGACATACTGGACCAGGATGAAAGGCCCCGTGTTGAATTTGAGGATGACTGGATGTTGGTGATCCTGCGCATTCCTGTTGAGAATGCCAACAACGGCGTGCCGTTTCAAACCATTCCGCTGGGCATTTTTATTACCGAAAACTTTACGCTGACGCTTTGCCTGCAGGACAATGATGTATTGCCCATCGAACAACCATCACCTTTCAGGGAGCAATACAAAGAAATTACGGACACATTCAATTTTATCCTTCGGTTGTTCCTGCGTTCGGGAAATATGTATCTGAAGTACCTGAAACAGATAAACCAAATGACGGCGCTGATTGAACAGGATCTTGAAAAATCAATCAAGAACCGGGAACTGAATCAGCTGCTTAAAATGGAGAAATGCCTGGTTTATTTCATTACTTCAATAAAAGCCAATGAAATCGTACTGGCTAAACTTCGGAATGCCAAAAAGGATACAACCGAGATCAATGAAGATTTGCTTGAAGATGCCTTTATTGAGAACAAGCAGGCCCTGGATATGGCCCAGATTTATTCAAATATCCAGAGTGGCATGATGGATGCTTTTGCTTCCGTTATATCCAACAACCTGAATGTTGTAATGAAGCAACTGACAATCATTTCCATTATTCTGATGATCCCTACCCTGATTGCCAGCATATTTGGGATGAATGTTCCCAATTTTATGGAAAAATCATTGTTTGCCCTGCCGGTGATTATTGTGTTCTCATTTTTGTTATCGGTACTTGGGGTAATGCTGTTCCGGAAAAAACAATGGTTTTAAGAAAATGCAGGAGTCTGAACCACTGATTATCACTGATTTATTGATGGACTATGATAATGGTCTTCGTTCGGCTAAAAGCTATGGCTCAGCTGAACGACTTTAATATACTATCATCTTCTTTGTCTCCTCCTTTTCTCCGTTCACAATGAACTGATAAAAGTAAATCCCTGGGGTCGGCTGTTCGGGTTGAAAATTGACATCATAGCTGTCAGCATGCTGATGTTCATTGACCAGTGTTTTAATTTCCTTTCCCTGCTGGTTATAAACAATAAGCATGACATAAGCAGGTTCTTTCAGCAAATAGGAAATGCAGGTCGAATGCTCAAAGGGGTTGGGATGATTCTGTACAATAACAATGTTTCGTGACGAAGGATCTGCGGTTTCCTCAATCCCGGTTATTACATAATCCGGCGGATTATAATATACGGGCCTTGGAGCAATTGCATTTACCAGGTCGGGCATATCGTAATACAATATGGCTGAGGGGACTACATGGGTCGCGTTATGAGGCACAATGGGGTCTTCAATGATATCCATCCATGAGGTATCAGCGTTTCTCACGGTAACTTCAGTATAGCGCTCATCAAGGGCAGCGGCATGCAGAACAGAAGTATATGCCCTGTCAATACCAACGATGGATATGCTGTCCGGATTGACATCACTTCGTACGGAGAGATAGTCCATGGCTTTCCGGATATCTTCGACCCTTTGTCCGATCAGTGTTTTCCCGATATAAAGTGAGATTACCGCATTTCTGTGTTCTTTGTTTTTATACTTTTCATCGTTATATGCTGGATTGTCAGCGGTTTCTCCGAAGCCTCTCACATCAATGGCGAATACTATCTTACCAGAATCAATATAAACCTGTTCAATAAGACCTCCGGCGGCAGCATCGGTTTTTTTCCCTCGGCCATCAACATAAAGAACAGCCGGAAGCTTTTTGGTGTTGTCTTTAGGGGCAAACAACAGTCCGGTAACCGGGCAATGGTTACCGGAAGAGATCATTATTTTGTCAACGGTATAATTTCCACGGTCAAGTATTTCAACACTTTCGATAACCGGGTCGGGAGTGTTCTCATCCAGTCTGATCAGGCTTTTGACCATATTCAGGCATGAGTCTTTTGTATTATCCTGCCAGAAGGCCTCTCTGGCTGAGGCACTTGCGTCAGCCCTTGCAATGTTCAGGTCAGTGACAGTGACTTCATTCTCAAAGCTTGTGTATACCTGACCAGTTTCAGATACCGTCAGGGTGTCATTCGAAAGGTAAGTAACCTCCGGATCAGTAAGTGATGTAGTGTCATCATAAAACCAGGTACGGAACCATTTAACGGTGGCTTCCCGCTTGGGTCCGTTAAGTCCGTGGGAGGCATCGGCTTCGAAGAACCCTATTTTTTCGGGTGCGCCCAGTTTTTCATAAACCAGTTGTGCATCGGCATAGGTCTGGCGTGTTGCAGTAATATCAAAAAAGTCCTGTGTCGACGCAGTGATCATGAAAGGTTTCGGTGCGAACATGGTAATGTAATCCAGGTGATCAATGCCGTAAAAGCCTTCGTAAGATAAGTTCTGGCTCCCGGTCTGTGGGCCTATGGTATTGAACAGCACTTGTTCTTTCATAATATAGCTGTCGATAAGTGTTACTTTAATACGATCGTCAAAGGCCGCGAGATAAGTTGCCTGAGCCCCACCACCCGAACTGCCGGTACAGCCGATACGGTTGGTATCAACTTCGGAGCGGGTGAACAAATAATCGATGCCGCGGTGGTTATCCCATAGGATATGAGCCACCACGCTTGTTCCGGCAATTACCGAACCGACATCCATCACAGAATGTTCGGTGGTGCCGCTTTCCCCTGTGTAGGCAAGAGCGCCGGTGGCAGGATTGACGACCTGGTCTCTTTCGGGATAGCCGATAAAGTCGACAATGAGGACCACAAAGTCTTTTTGTGCAAGGAAGATGCAAAGCGACTGAAGGAGGTCATTGGATTTACCCCCTCCATAATGCCCCATGGCCACCAGTATGGCAGGATAGGGCCCTGTACCGGTTGTAGGTATATAAAGATTGGCAGTAACATGGTGATTGGGAAGACTTTCGTAATGGACTTTTTCAATATTGTACCCGTCACATACGATGGTTCCGGTAACAACTGCATTCAGGGGCGTTTTTTCCGGAAGCTGACCCAGTAACCGCAGGTAGTCCTGTTTGAGCTGTGTCTGGTATATTTCAAGGTTTTCAGTTGTTATAAGGGCTTTCGTCACGGCTACATCCCTTACATACATCAGCGTGTCAACTTCCTTCATCAGATAATCATGAAAAAGCTTGTTTCTTCCTTCCAAAGGCAGGACTTCGAGGACTTCGTCCTGGGCGATGACACCACTGACGGCGAACAGAAGAACCATAGCCGGCAACAGCAATAATTTTTTCATGTATGTTCTTGTTTTCATGGATTGTAGTTTTTGTTGAAAAAGAAATATCAAGTATGACATCCAAATTAGCAATTAATGGGCAAAAAGAAAAGTCAGAATCACAGATTAAAGCTGATTTTTTATGATGGACTAAGATTTGAAACCCAAGTCATCAGACCTCCGGATAAAAACATCATAGTCTATCCTTTCATCAGCATAATCTGCGGTTCAGACTTTTTTTATCAACAAAAGCCTGTTTTTTTTTATTGGTTATTCACAAATCAATTGCCTGATCTCCACTTTACTTTGTCAGTATTGACAAAGGGTATTGTTATTAGGGTGTTGATAAAGAAATATTCCGACATACCGCCTTTATGTTAATTTTGCGCACAAACAATAAAATTGTATGACGGCTGCTTTGTATACCGAAGATACCATTCGCACACTCGACTGGAGGGAACATATACGCAAACGGCCCGGTATGTATATTGGCAAGCTGGGAGATGGATCTTCCCACGATGACGGGATTTACGTTTTGCTAAAGGAGGTATTGGATAATGCCATTGATGAATATATGATGGGTTTTGGGAAATCCATTGAAATTAAAATCAGTGAGGATATTGTAAGCATACGTGATTACGGAAGAGGGATTCCGCTGGGAAAAGTATTCGATGTGGCTTCAAAAATGAATACCGGTGCAAAATATGATTCCAAGGTATTCAAGAAATCGGTAGGTTTGAATGGTGTGGGAATCAAGGCTGTGAATGCCCTGTCATCGCATTTTGAAATAAAATCATTTCGTGAGGGTCGTTATAAGCTGGTTCGTTTCAGTGAAGGGAACCTGGTGCTGGATGAACCTGAGAAATCGGCCAAAGAAAAGAACGGAACCTTGGTATCTTTCGTGCCCGATCCGAAAATGTTCGGGCATTTCCGGTTTATGGAAGATTATGTAGAATCGATGATTAAAAATTATATTTACCTCAATGCAGGTCTTACCATATACCTCAACGGAAATCCTTTTATCTCAAAGAACGGACTTGTCGACCTGTTGCAGGAGAATGTAAACGGTGACGGGCTGTATCCAATCATACACCTGAAAGATATCGATATGGAACTGGCCATGTCGCATGGTAATCAGTACGGTGAGATTTATTATCCTTTTGTTAACGGACAGCATACCACACAGGGAGGAACACATCTGGCAGCTTTTAAGGAAGCACTGGTGAAAACGGTACGGGATTTTTACAAAAAGGATTTTGATCCTTCTGATATCCGTGCGTCTATTATTGCTGCAGTCAGTCTTAAAGTTGAGGAACCCGTTTTTGAATCACAAACCAAAACGAAGCTTGGATCTCGTGACATGGGGCCGGAAGGGCCATCGATAAGAAATTTTATCAGCGATTTTCTGAAAACCCACCTTGATAATTATCTTCATAAACATTCCGAAACGGCTGAGGTTTTGTTAAAAAAAATACTGGAATCTGAAAAAGAAAGAAAAGCCATTTCCGGCATTCAGAAGCTTGCCAGGGAAAGGGCAAAAAAGGCCAGCCTGCATAACCGTAAATTGCGTGATTGCAAATTCCATTTTAATACGAATGATGATCGCCGCCTCGAAACAACCTTGTTTATTACGGAAGGCGATTCGGCCAGCGGTTCCATAACAACAGCCCGGGATGTCGGCACACAGGCCGTTTTCAGCCTGAAGGGCAAACCGTTGAATTCTTTCGGACTGACAAAAAAGATCGTTTACGAAAACGAGGAGTTCAACCTGTTGCAGGCTGCGTTGAACATTGAAGACGGACTGGAAAACCTGCGGTACAACAATGTGGTGGTTGCCACCGACGCTGATGTTGACGGTATGCATATCCGGTTGTTGCTGCTGACCTTTTTCCTTCAGTTTTTCCCCGAACTGGTCCGACAGGGACATCTGTATATATTACAAACACCTTTGTTCAGGGTGCGGAATAAGAAAGAAACCATTTATTGTTATTCACAGGAGGAAAAACAAATGGCGATCCGGAAGCTTGGAGGTAATCCTGAAATTACCCGTTTCAAAGGTCTTGGTGAAATATCCCCTGATGAGTTCAAAAACTTTATTGGCAAGGATATACGGCTGGAACCGGTTCGCATTAAAAAGGGTGATCATATCCATGACATCCTTCCTTTTTATATGGGGAAAAACACGCCGGAAAGACAGGATTTCATCATCGACAACCTGAAGGTAGAAGAAATCCTGGAAGAAGCCATATAAGATTATCATTATCCGGGACATCATTGGGATTGAATTTGAAATGCTGACAGTATTGTTATTATGAGTACTGACGAAGATAACAGAATAGAGGAAGAAGACGGAGCATTACCGCCGGAGGCTGGTATTTTTGAGCTGGAAGACGGAGCGGACGATCATCTCATTGAAACAGGCCATGTCACCGAGTTAACCGGAATGTACAAAGACTGGTTTCTGGACTATGCCTCGTATGTAATACTTGAAAGAGCTGTCCCCCATGTCGGTGACGGACTGAAACCGGTTCAGCGCAGGATTTTGCATGCCATGCGGCAACTGGAAGATGGTCGCTACAACAAGGTGGCCAACATCATCGGTTATACCATGCAGTTTCATCCTCACGGTGACGCATCCATTGGTGAGGCATTGGTGCAGCTGGGACAAAAAGATCTGCTGATTGATACTCAGGGGAACTGGGGCAACATCCTCACCGGTGACGGAGCCGCTGCTCCGCGATATATTGAAGCCAGGTTGTCCAGGTTTGCACTTGAGGTGATTTTCAATCCGAAAATCACGGTCTGGAAATCCTCTTACGATGGTCGTAACCAGGAACCTCTGACACTTCCCGTAAAATTTCCGCTGTTGCTTGCATTGGGCGTGGAAGGTATTGCGGTTGGACTTGCTTCCAAAATATTGCCACACAACTTTAATGAACTGATTGATGCCTGCATTGCCACCTTGCAGGAGAAAAGCTTTGAACTGTACCCCGATTTTGCCACGGGAGGTCTTATTGATGTATCGCGTTACAATGAAGGATTACGTGGAGGCATCGTAAGAATACGGGCCCGTATTTCAAGACTTGATAAAAAAACACTTGTCATCACGGAAATACCGTTCGGACAAAATACATCCACCCTCATCGATTCCATCTTAAAGGCCAATGAAAAAGGAAAAATCAAAATCCGAAAAATTGATGATAATACATCCGGAAATGTTGAGATACTGATCCATCTCGTTCCCGGTATCGATCCCGACAAAACCATCGATGCGTTATATGCTTTTACGGATTGTGAAATCCCTGTCTCCCCAAACGCATGCGTAATCCAGGAAGGCCGGCCGGTATTCATGGGTGTAAGTGAAATACTAAGAAATTCGACCCGCGAAACCGTTAAGCTGTTGACAAGAGAATTGCAAATAAGGCTTGAAGAACTGGAGGATATGTGGCATTTTTCTTCACTTGAGAAGATCTTTATTGAAAATGAGCTCTATGAACCGATCAAAGCCTGTAAGACTGAAGAGGCCATTTTGCAGACCATTGATAAAGAACTCAAGCCTTATCATAAGTTATTGCGGAAGCAGGTAACCCATGAAGACTGTATCCGGTTATCCAACATCCCCATTAAACGGATATCAAAATACAGTGCTTTCAAAGCTGATGAACAGATACGACAAACTGAAGCTGAAATTGATGAAGTCAACAATCACCTGAACAATATCATTCCCTTTTCAATCAACTATTTCAAACAGATCAGGAAGAAATACGGTGCCGGACGCGAACGGAAAACCGAGATACGGAATTTTGATACCATTGAAGCCACAAAGGTTGTTGTTGCCAACGAGAAGCTTTACGTCAATCGTGCAGAGGGCTTTGTGGGCACCGGGTTGAAAAAGGACGAATATGTCTGCGACTGTTCCGATATCGATGACATCATCATAATATTCAGGGATGGGAGGTACAAGATTACCAAGGTGGCCGAAAAACAGTTTGTGGGCAAGGATATCGAATACGTAAACGTATTCAAGAAGAATGATGACCGGACTATCTACAACCTTGTTTACCGTGACGGTAAGAGTGGGGTTGTTTATATGAAGCGCTGCTCCGTTTCAGGCCTGACAAGGGATAAGGATTACGATCTTACCCAGGGCAATACCGGTTCGAAAATCCTTTACCTGAGTGTGAATCCCAATGGAGAGGCCGAAATCCTGAAAATCACGCTGAAACCACGACCGAGACTAAAGAACCTTGTCCTTGAAATCGCTCTCGGACAGCTTGCCATAAAAGGGAAATCTTCCATCGGCAATATTGTAACACGTTATCCGGTCAATAAGGTTGAATTAAAGGAAAAAGGAGTTTCTACACTAAGCGCCAAAAAGATCTGGTGGAATGAAACCGTCATGCGGTTGAATGACGACGGAAGAGGAACCTATCTGGGTGAGTTCTCCGGCCATGATAAACTCATCGTGTTTACCCGTTCAGGCTTAATGCGTTTATCATCCTTTGACCTGTCGAATCATTTTGAGGACGATCTGTTGATGCTGCATAAATTTGTTCCCGAAAAAATATATTCAGCGGTTTACTATGACAGCAAGCAGAAGTATTATTATGTAAAAAGATTTGCTGCGGAGCCTTCGGAAAAGCCTTCCCTCTTTATAGATGAGCACCCCAAATCATACCTGGTATTGTTATCCGGGCAGAATCATCCCCGCGTTGAGATCCGTTTCGGGGGTAAGCATAAGAACCGCAAAAATGAGGTCATAGACCTCTCTGAATACATCGCCGTAAAAGGTTACAAGGCAAAAGGCAAGAGGCTTACCCATTATGAAGTTAAGGAAATCGTTGAGCTTGAACCATTGAATTTTGAGCCCATCACTGCTGAACCTGACGCTGAACAGGAAAATCAGCCCGTTGAAGAAATTCAGCATGAGCCTGAAATAAAGCAAACAGCCGAAAAACCGGAAAAATCCGGAGAACGGGTCAGGGCAGAAAAACCGGCCAGATCAAAAGGATCAATTGAGCCCAAAGAACCGGTTAAACCAGAAAAACTGGCGAGATCCAAAGAACCGGTTAAACCTGAAGCCC
Source organism: Bacteroidales bacterium (assembly GCA_016928305.1). Lineage (GTDB taxonomy): Bacteria > Bacteroidota > Bacteroidia > Bacteroidales > UBA10428 > UBA5072. Next base: position 64,699 of record JAFGKY010000005.1, on the reverse strand, counting down.
CGGCGAAATCCAAAGAATCAGTTAAACCTGAAACACCTGCGAAACCTGAAGGTCGAGTGACCACTGAAGTGAAGACTAAATCCGAAACAGAGAAGAAATCCGGGGGATCACTTAAGTCAAGGGTAAAGGGTAAATCCGAAAAAAAAGGAAAATCCAAAAGATCTGATGACGAAGGGCAGATGTCGTTGTTTTAGCGATAAGTAAACCCTTATGGGGAATTCAAAATCCCGTCGGGGTACCATGATCCATAGTGCAGTTTGTTTGAATCACTTTTTCTTTTTTATTATCTTTAATTTAAGATAAGACCTGGTTTTTGTGAAAACAATTTAGCTGTTCATTCTTAAAGAAAATGAAAAGAAGAAAAATAAGGTATTGCATTTGACTGTCCTTATAGAACAGGACGAAGATAATATATACATCGTAAGTTGTCCTGTATTCAAGGGTTGTCATTCATATGGTAAAACGGTTGACGAAGCCATCGCAAACATCAGGGAAGTTATTAATATGTGTGTTGAGGAAGCAGAAGATAATAACTATGGCAAAAACAAATTTGTAGGTTTCAGGGAGGTTCAGGTTTCAATATAATCCAAAGCATTTTATAATTTGCGTCATGCCTCTCAGGACGCTGGGTGTAGTTTTCCTTAACTACACCCTCATATCTTTTCATTTCTATTAATGCCTTCCCCATATTGACCAATATTATGAATATGTATATATTCTTGCGTTATTAAACTATTTGAAAACTACACTTAGTGTGGGGAATAGTAAAAAAAACGATTTGTCTTGATTCTTGCATTACTCGTTCCTTGTCTCTTCTTCCCTGGCATTTGCAATTTCCTTTCTCATTCACTATCTTCGCCCGACCTGATATTATCATGAAACTTTGGTCGACAAAATCAACACTGGCAGGTGAAATCCTGATACCCGCATCGAAATCCCATACCATTCGTGCAGTATCCATTGCTGCCATGGCAAATGGTATTTCGGTATTGAAAAATCCACTGATCTCTGCCGATGCGCTTTCATCCATTGCCGGGGCTAAAGAAATGGGGGCTGAGGTTGAAACAGGAAAAGATTGGGTCATTAAGGGAGTGGGAGGCAGACCTCATCATTCCTGCCGGCTGGTTGATGTCGGAAATTCAGGCACTACCCTGCGTATACAAACTGCTCTTTGTGCCCTGGCAGAACACCCCGTAAAATTTGACGGTGATAAATCGATTCGGACAAGGCCTATGACTCCTCTGCTTTCAGCTCTGGAAAAGCTGGGAGTGAAGATACCGAAATCTGGGGATGGCAGATGTCCTTTCGTAATTCAAGGTCCAATAATAGGTGGAAAAACCACCGTTAACGGCATCAGTTCGCAGTTCCTTACAGCATTGCTGATAGCCTGCCCGCTGGCCCAAGGAGATACAGAAATCACCGTTGAGAATTTACATGAAAAGCCATATGTGGAGATGACACTCGACTGGTTGCGAAAAATGAACATTCAATTTGAGCACAAGGGTCTCAATTGGTTTTATATTAAAGGAAGACAACAATACAAGGCTTTTGAACGCATGATACCGGCTGATTTTTCATCTTCAACCTTTTCAGCCTGTGCTGCTGCAATAACAGGTTCTGAAATTCTGATCAGAGGACTTGATTTTGCCGATCATCAGGGGGATAAGGCACTGTTTACCCACCTCGAAAAGATGGGAGTAGGATTAAAACACACATCGGAAGGAGTTTGGGTGAAAGGAGGTAAGTTGCAGGGTATTGATATTGACATGAATGATACACCTGATGCTCTGCCTGCATTGGCAGTGACAGGTTGCTTTGCAACAGGTACGACACGGCTGCTGAATGTTGCACAGGCCCGCCTGAAGGAATGTGATCGCATTGCCGCATGTAACACTGAGCTGTCGAAGATGGGAGCCAGCATTGAGGAATTAAAGGACGGGATAGTCATTCATCAGAGTAAGCTGACAGGGACACACGTGCATGGCTATGACGACCATCGTATGGTGATGGCACTGGCAGTAGCAGGACTGGCAGCTGAAGGGGATACGGTTGTCGATACAGCAGAAGCCGTGGATGTGACGTATCCGACGTTTGTGGAGGATATGAGGGGAATTGGGGCGAATATTTATATAGTGAAAAACGAAAAGTGAAAAGTGATAAGTGACAAGAAAGGGACAAGGGAGAGTTAAATAACTGCATGATTGCAAAGAATTAACACAATACGAGTCATTTCCTCACCCCCTGCTTTTCGAGACCCCCTCTCCAAAATTGGAAAGGGGGCAGGGGGTGAGGAGGTTCACGGAGCCTTTTCAAGAGGAATGGATGTTTTAAAGAATAGAATAGAAAAGTAAACAAATTTCAGGACGAGACGCGATGCCTCGCGTCTTAAAATGGAAGAGTGAAGGAAGGTAACCGATAACCAGTGAAAAACGAAACCTGCCTGACCGGTAGGTAGGAGTGAATAGTGAAAAACGAAAGTGAAAAGTGATAAGTGACAAGAAAGGGACAAGGGACAAGCGGAGCATTCAGTTTGAAGATTTGAGGGTTTGATAGTTTGAATATTTTCCGTGGACTATCGATCGTGAACCATGGACTCTCAAACGCTGGTGTGATGAAAGCAGGGAATTTGAGGAATGCAAATGGGGAGCCCCGTATGCCTGCCTGCCGGACAGACAGGGGCGGCATATTGGTAGCCCCGGGTGAAGATGGAAGACTGAGAGATGGAGAGAATGAGAGGGAGGGAAACAGCAATTGGCGGCGATGAAGCCTCGGAAATTAGAGGCACAATATCTATTGCCCCTGGCTTCAGCCAGGGGAAAAAGGAAGCTGAAAAAAACGCTGCAAGCAATACAAAACCAAAAGCAATGCCCTTATTTGCAGCGGAACGAAAGAAGTCATATTCTGTGAACCGTGAACTGTGAACTGTGAACCGTGAACTATAATCAACAAATCAACCCACCTGCGCCATCACTTACGCCGAAGCTAGGGCGATTAAGAAAGGCTACGGTGGGCGAAGTAAATCAACAAATCGAATAATCAACAAATCAACAAATCAACAAATAACTATGCTTGGTTGTACATACGGAACATTATTCAAAACCACCGTTGCAGGTGGATCCTATCAGGAAGGATTGTCCATTAATATTCAGGGAGTCCCGCCCGGATATCTCTTCTCAGAAGAGGAAATATATGTTGAGCTGATGCTCCGCAAGCCTGGTCAGGGTGAACTCACATCGCCGCGTCGGGAAGCTGACGTGCCCATTATCTATAGCGGTGTGAATGCCGCCGATACTATGCCGGGTTTTAAGAATGCTGGATATACCAATGGAACGCCTCTGGTGATACTGATACCCAATGTCGACCGTCATTTTGAGCACATCGAACAATACCAGTTGACAAACCGTACACCCCGACCCGGTCACGCTTCGTATGCATCATACCAGAAATACGGATCGTGGGATGATTCTATCGGTGCCGGTTTCTTCAGCGGACGGTATACATCATCGATTGTTGCGGCCGGATGCATTGCAAAAAGGATACTGAAAGATCACGGGATTGATGTGGTAGCTTTTGTGCGTGAAGCTGCAGGAGTTCGAATGAACGATATGCCGGTGGAGGAAATTAAACGGAAGGCGGCTGCATACCGTGAAGTGCGAAAACAATATGATCCCATTTATCTCGATATTTTTGCTTCGGGAAAGATGAAAAGCGACAAGCGCTTTTTTGAAAAAGCCGCCATCCTGGCTGAACTCGAAAAGCGGATTCCCGAAATTAAAAAACCCACATACAACGAACAGGAAATCAGGGAAAAATATGGTATCAATCCCAAGCTTTTCTGCCCCGACGCCGAAGTTGCAGATACCATGTATGATGAGATCTTGCGGATCATGAAGGAAGGAGATTCATCGGGAGGAATCGTAGAAGTGGTGGTGACAGGTGTCCCGGCTGGTATGGGTGAACCGGTTTTCAATAAGCTCGACGGAGAGCTGGGCCGGCTAATGAGCATAGGAACGGTAAAAGCTGTGGAGATAGGATGCGGCGTGAAAGCCGCCACCATGAAAGGATCGGAATGCAACGATGCCATGCGGATGGAAAAGGGTAAGGTAGTATTTACATCAAATAATGCAGGTGGCATAACAGGCGGACTTACTACCGGCCAGGATATTGTGGCACGAATAGCCGTAAAGCCTACGCCTACCATTGCCAAACCGCAGCTCACCATCGATAAGGTAAGCCTTGAAAACAAGGAGCTGGCGGCTGTCACACGCCGCGACCCTACCATTGTAGCTCGTGTGTGGCCAGTGGCCGAAGCTTATACTGCCATGATCATCCTCGATGCCTATATGCAGCATATGGCTTACCAGGCGATGAGGAGGGAAAAATGAAACATTGCTAATCGGGGAATAGAAAGAATATAAGGGTGTAGTTAAGGAAAACTACACCCAGTGTGGGGGCGATGAGGAAAAAAGGGTGAAGAATGATTGTGATATTATAATGGTTTTGTAGAGACGCTATTCATCGCGTCTGTATTTGTCCTATTGACAATCAGGAAATTAAGGGAGGGTTACAGAGTTTACCGTTTAACGGGGTTACATATTAAAAGAGTATTTCATGGAAAATCGGAAACGACTGCCCCGTTGGATGAAGATGCAACGTGCAAGTGGGGAAAACTATACAAGGTTAAAGAACCTGGTTGGCCGGCATAACCTGCATACCATATGCACCAGCGGCAACTGTCCCAACATCGGCGAATGCTGGAACCGGGGCACGGCTACTTTTATGATACTGGGCAATATATGTACACGCCGGTGTAAGTTTTGTTCGGTACCAATGGGTAAACCTATTCCTGTCGACTGGGATGAGCCGGCACGGGTGGCAGATTCGGTTCGAATTATGAACTTGAAGCATTGTGTTATTACTTCGGTTGACCGGGATGACCTTGAAGACCTTGGAGTCTCATTGTGGGTGGCCGCCATCCGGAAGATAAAAGAAGTGAATCCTGCTACTACCATGGAGGTGTTGATTCCCGATTTCCAAGGCAGAAATGCATTGATACAGCAGATCATTGATGAAAAGCCAGAAGTGATATCCCACAACCTTGAAACCGTGGAACGGCTTACCCCGCATGTGCGGAGCAGAGCAAAATACCGTGTCAGCCTTGATGTGCTGAAATACATCGCATCATCAGGTAATGTGGTAAAGTCAGGGATAATGCTGGGCCTTGGGGAGACGGAAGAAGAGATCCTGGTTACCATGGATGACTTGTTGCGGGCCGGAGTTAAAATCATGACACTGGGCCAGTATTTACAGCCAACTATGGAACATATGCCGGTTATTAAATATGTTCCACCTGAAAAGTTTGAGGAATATCATAATATAGGATTGTCGAAAGGCTTTTCTTTTGTCGAATCAGGTCCGCTGGTAAGGTCTTCATATAATGCGGAGAAGCACCTTTTCAGATGATGGATGGCACAATCCCACAATCCCTGTCAGCCTTCCCCGATCTACCGGGGGATCTGCGACTGCTGACAGTCTGCCTGCCATCAGACAGGGGTTTCATATCAAAAAAAATCATGTTAAAATGAAACCATTTTTCGGCAAAAAAGTATTATGGATATAATTTTCTATTTATTGATTAAAAGTACCATACAATGAACAATGATGTGTGCCCGAAAGCTGAGAAATGTCCGATATTCAGTGGTATCCTGAAGGGAACTGATTATCCCGAAGTTTATAAAAGGCTTTACTGTGAAGCCGGTGAAGCTGGTTGTATGCGTTGCAAGCGATTTCAGGTTGCCCAAGTTCTAGGCAAATGTCCGGATAATCTCCTTCCCAATTCTACCAGATCTGTTGAAGAGATTATCAAGGAATTCCAGAATAGTTGAATAGCTGATAGACAAATAAGTATCTTTCAAAATACTGAAACGAAATATTACCTTCTTCCCCGGAATAATTTAATGCATTTTTCCATAACAGTTTTGATTTTGCAAAACTGGTAGTAACAGGAAGGTAATGAACCTGTTATCCGGTTTTCATACATTCCTTATACCGGAAACATTGTACCAGGTGGTCATTCACCATGCCAACGGATTGCATAAAAGCATAACACATGGTCGATCCTGAAAAGCCAAAGCCAAGACTTTTCAGATCCCTGCTCATGGCATCCGATTCCGGTGAGGTAGCCGGGATTTCCTTCAGGGTGTGCCATTGATTTATTTTCATTTTGCCTTCTGTGAATTGCCAGATGTAAGCATCAAGACTACCATGTTTCTCAATGATTTCCAAAATTTTGCCTGCATTTCTTATGGTTGCTTCAATTTTCTGCCGGTTGCGGATGATACCGCTGTTCTGTAGCAACTGTGCTGTTTTCTTTTTGTGATAGGAGGCAACCGTTTTAATGTTGAAATTATCAAACGCTTTCCGGAAGTTTTCTCGTTTGTTGAGCATGGTCAGCCAGCTCAGTCCTGCCTGAAACCAATCCAGTACCAGGAATTCGAACAACAACCTGTCGTCATGAACAGGAACTCCCCATTCTGTATCGTGGTAGTCGATGAGGATCTGATGTTTTGTTGGCCAGCCGCAGGTGGACCGATTCATTTTTTGATCTGTTGATTTGATGATTGATTGATTTGCTGTGCCCACCGTAGCCTTTCTTAATCGCCGTAGCTTCGGCGTAGGTTATGGCGCAGGTGGGTTGATTTGTTGATTATAGTTCACGGTTCACAGTTCACGGTTCACAGAATAAGACTTCTTTCGTTCCGCTGCAAATAAGGGCATTGCTTTTGGTCATGTCCTGCTTGCAGCGTTTTTTTCACCTTCCTTTTTCCCCTGGCTGAAGCCAGGGGAAATAGATATTGTGCCTCTTATTTCCGAGGCTTCATCGCTGCCAATTGCTGCTTCCCTCCCTCTCATTCTCTCCATCTCTCAGTCTTCCATCTTCGCCCCGGGCTACCAACATTTCGCCCCTGCCTGTCCGGCAGTCAGGCCTCCGGGGCATAATTCGTTTCAGGGCAATTCATTAAGCCTTTTTTCCTTTGCAGAACCGTTTACTGTTTACTGTTTACCTTCTTCCTGTTATTCCGTCACCACAGCTGTTCCGCTGGCTGTTACCATCAGCATGCTGCCATTTGATCCCACGGTTTCATAGTCGAGATCAACACCTACCACGGCGTTGGCACCCATCTTCCGTGCATTTTCCTCCATTTCGCTTAAAGCATTGTTTTTGGCTTCACGCAGCACTTCTTCATAAGAACCAGAGCGGCCTCCGACAATATCGCGTATGCCGGCAAAGATGTCACGGAACAGGTTGGCACCGATAATGGCTTCACCACTAACTAATCCCAGGTAGCTGGTGATCTTTTTTCCTTCAAGGGATGGAGTCGTTGTGATAATCATAGTATTTGATAATTGGTTCATTATTCCAATATTCCATCATTCCAACTTTCCATTCTTTCTCCCTCTTAAAAACCGAATGAGCATCAGCAATACAGCAATAAGATAAGGAAAAGCCGAAATAAACACAAAGGATTCCAGCAGTGCGTTGCCGGTGATGTATCCGATTGTACCAAGCAGTCCTGCTATCCCATATACGATAAAAGCCGCTTTGATATAACCTTGAAAACTTTTGAGATTGAAGATTCCGGAAAAAAACAAAAAGCTTACCGAAAGGAAGGCATACCCGAGGTTATCAAGAGAGTATGCGAATGATCCCCGGATATGCATGCTGAAAACCGCCAGGGATGTGAACCGTCCAAGATGAATATTTTGAGGTACAACGGTCAATTGTGTGAAATAGGTGATACCGCAACAAACCGCATACAAGGCACCAAATAGCAAACCTGCCATTGCAAATGGCTTTGAGGACTCTTCAGCATGATAAAAAAGGGACACAAAGAAAAGAATATTGGCCAGCACCAACAGGAAGGATGGAATTACAGGCATCAATAACGCAGGTCTGAAGGCAGCTAAAAACTGTTTCGCTGAATTATATTCACCTGCAGGAAAGATGGAGGCCAGTATAATGAAAACAAGGGTTAACAACAGGATGGCAAACGATGCAACAACACCTGTGTTGCGTGCATTTTTATTCATTTCAGGTTTTTTAATTTATGCGTTGAGCAAGTTATTCAATTTTTCTTTATTTAAAAGGGTGATCTCACGTCTTTCGACCCTGATAATCCCTTCACGCTCCATTTCCTGCAGGGCTCTTGCAAGAGAAGGTCGGGTAACGCCAAAAAAATCAGCCAGGTTGGTTTGCGATTGTGGCAAAACAACCGTATTATAGTCTCTGCCAATCTGTGATAGAATGTAGTGAGCAACCTTTTCCTTGATCGTTTTAAAGGAAAGAAACCGTATGCGATTCGATAAGAATTGTGTACGGCTTGAGATGGCATCAAGATAATTTTTCAGTACCTGGTTATCCTGCTGCATTATTAGAATTAATGTGTCTTTTGGCAGGATAAGGATCGTTGAAGGTTCGTTGGCGATAATGTCAACAGGGAAACGGTTGTTTCTCCCGAAAATAAACCCGGCTGCCAGTGGCTGGGGTGCAATAATATCTTCAATTTTTATGGTTTTGCCGGAGAAATCGGTCATCTCACCCCGCACTGATCCCTGAATGACGATCATTAACCTGTCACATATATCGTTACTATGGGCAACAAACTCTTCTTTGCAGTACTTTTTTAACCGGAACATTTTCTGGTGCAAAAGATTTTCAATGGCCAATTCATCTAATCCGTTGAATATCAGAGTTTCTTTTAATATTTGATATAGTTTTTCCATAAAAATCAATGTTTGTAACAAATGATACAAAATTAACGACTAAAACATCCTAATTTTGGTTAAAATTATAACGTTAAGAATAAAAATTAGTGAAGATGATACGTGAAGTTGTTAAGATAAATGAAGATTTGTGTGATGGTTGTGGGTTGTGTGTACCCGGTTGTCATAAAGGAACTTTTCAGGATTGCCTATTAACGCTGAATTATAAACCGTGAACCATAAATCAACAAATCAACCCTCTTTTGTCATCACCTTTGCAAAAGATACGGTGATTGAGAAAGGCTGCGGAGGGCGAAGCAAATCATTAAATCATTAAATCAATAAATCGACAAATAGTATGGGTATGTTTTGTTATCAATGTCAGGAAACAGCCAAAGGTACAGGATGTACCATTAACGGCGTATGCGGGAAAAAAGGAGATGTTGCAAATCTCCAGGACCTGCTGGTATATGTTGTGAAAGGTATCTGTATATACAATACGGAAGCAAGGAAACAGGGTATGCAATACCCTGATGTTGATAAATTTGTTTTTGACAACCTGTTTGCAACCATCACCAATGCTAATTTCAGCAAACAAAACTTTCTGGAACGGATCAAAAGCGGTTTGAAAGTAAGGGACAGGCTTCGAGATGAACTAAAGGAAGAAGGCAAAGAAATCGAGAAGATTTATGATGCGGCTTCATGGCATGCAGATACCGAAGAAGCTTTTCTTGAAAAAGCTGAAAAAGTCGGAATATTGAACACAACGGATATCGATATCCGGTCGCTGAAAGAACTGGTTACCTATGGTGTGAAGGGTATGGCGGCTTATGCCGAACATGCCTGGAATCTTGGTTATAAAAACGATGCTGTTGATGCCTTTATGCAGAAAGCATTATCGGAAACATTGAATGAAAATATCAGTCTTGACGAATGGCTTGCACGGGTGATGGAAACAGGGAAACATGGTGTGGAAGTAATGGCATTGCTGGATAAGGCAAATACCGAAACTTTCGGCCACCCTGAGATTTCCAGGGTAAACATCGGGGTGGGTAATAATCCGGGCATTTTAGTCAGCGGCCACGACCTGAAAGACCTTGATGAATTGCTGCAACAGACGGAAGGATCCGGAGTTGATGTATATACGCATAGTGAAATGCTGCCGGCACATTACTATCCTGCCTTCAAGAAATACAAACATTTTATCGGTAATTACGGCAATTCATGGTGGCGGCAGAAAGAGGAATTTGAGACCTTCAACGGACCGGTTCTTTTTACCACCAACTGCCTGGTTCCGCCCCGGAGTGATGCTCCCTATGCGGACAAGGTTTATACGACTGGTGCGGCCGGATTTGACGGATTTCAGCACATTGCTGACCGTGTAAATGGAAATCCTAAAGACTTTTCGAAAATCATTGAGCATGCCAAACAATGCAAACCGCCGGTAGCTATTGAACAGGGTACAATAACAGGGGGATTTGCCCATCACCAGGTTACGTTGCTGGCTGAAAAAATAGTACAAGCCGTGAGATCGGGGGCAATAAGGAAATTCGTTGTGATGGCAGGTTGTGACGGACGAATGAAGGACCGGGAATATTATACAGACTTTGCAAAGCAGTTGCCACAAAATACGATAATTCTTACAGCGGGTTGTGCAAAATATCGCTACAACAAGCTTCCCCTGGGTGATATTGACGGTATTCCCCGGGTGCTCGATGCCGGACAGTGTAACGATTCATATTCGCTGGCCATGATAGCGCTTAAGCTTAAAGAAGCATTCAGTCTTGATGATATTAATAAACTTCCTATCGTGTATAACATTGCCTGGTATGAGCAGAAAGCGGTAATTGTGCTCTTGGCATTGCTTTACCTTGGTGTGAAAAACATACACCTGGGACCGACATTGCCGGCTTTTCTGTCACCCAATGTGGTTAAGGTGCTGGTTGACAAGTTTGGAATTGGGGGCATATCGACAGTGGAAGCCGATATGGCCTGGGTGTGGGGATGATGAAGATCGAAGAAGGAAGATCGAAGAAAGACCTGGCAGAGTCTGTAAGACCTGCCAGAGTCTGAGAATGAGAATGAAAATGACGATAATTTAATAGTGTACAAATGGAACAATCAATTGAAAAAGGCGAAAAATTCATTGCGGCTGATGCTGTTGCCTACTCAACGCAGGCTGTTATCAGCAGGCAGGTAATGAAAGGAGAAAATGGCAACATTACGCTGTTTGCCTTTGATAAAGGTGAAGGTCTTTCGGAGCATACAACACCTTTCGATGCTATGGCACTGATACTCGATGGCAAGGCGGGTATTACGATAGGAGGGAAATTAAACATTTTAAAGGCAGGAGAAGCCATTATCATGCCTGCCAATATACCACATGCCCTGAACGCCATTGAGCGGTATAAGATGATGCTGGTAATGATACGTGGATAATTGTTTGACAATGTTGGATTGTGAAATTTCTCATGCTGAAATTTGTGCACGGGTATTTTTAAATACAGGTTTTTTTCTTTATTTTTGATCAGCACAGAACAGCACAGATCAATCTTATAATGAAAAGAAAACCATTACACATGGATTTCTCCGGTGCACACACAAAACTGCAGCGAGTTATAAATACCATCCTGAATGCGATCAACTTTGGTGCGTATGAGATTGGTGACGAACTTCCTTCCATCAATAAATTGAGTTTTCAATTTGGCTTGTCGAGGGATACGGTTTTTAAGGCATATGGTGAGCTGAAAAAGAGAGGGCTGGTTGAATCGACTCCTGCGAAGGGATACAGGGTTGCACAGACAACCACGAGGGTGTTATTGTTTCTTGACTCTTATAGCCCTTTTAAAGATGAATTATATAATTCTTTTGTTTCAAACCTTCCCTCAAGCTACAAAGTTGATCTGGCCTTTCATCACTACAACTATGCCGTATTTGAGTCAGTATTGCTTGACAGTGTAGGAAAATACCATATGTACGTGGTGATGAATTTCAACAATGAAAAGATCAGTGATATCCTTTATAAAATCGATGCCAACAAACTTTTAATACTCGACTGGGGCCAGTATAAGGATGAAAAATACTCTTATGTTTGTCAGGATTTTGGTGAACAACCTTATAATTGCTTTATTCAGGCAAGAGATATGCTGCGGAAATACCGAAAGATCTGTTATGTATATCCCGAAGGATCCTTTCATCCGGTGACAACACTGGAATATTTTAAACGTTTTTGTTCAGAAGCAGGTCTTCTTTGGGAATTAACGGAGACAATTGATGATAAGACTGTTTTACCGCGGCAGGCATACTTTTTTTTCCGTCAGAAAGATATCGTAAGCATTTTGAAAGTTGTGCGTGCCAAAAAGCTCCGGACTGGAACAGACATTGGTTTACTGGCGTATAATGATTCGCCTCTTTATGAAGTTCTTGAGAACGGGATCACTACTATTTCCACCGATTTCAGGCTAATGGGAACAAGGGCGGCCCAATATGTCGAAAACAAAGAAAAAGTTCAGGCAATAATTCCAACCCGATTAATCGTAAGAAATTCATTATGAAATATCTAAACAAATTATTATACGTATGAGCAGACTGCACGGATCGAATCCGAAAATAGGCATCCGGCCGGCCATTGACGGAAGGCTGGGGGGAGTACGGGAGTCCCTTGAAAATCAAACCATGGGAATGGCCCGGAATGTAGCAAAATTTCTGAGTGAATCATTGAAGCACCCTGATGGCAGCCAGGTAGAATGTGTGATTGCCGGTTCCTGCATTGGCGGTGTTGCCGAGGCGGCTATGGCAGCCGATAAGTTCAGGCGCGAAGGAGTGGGTGTTTCCCTGACTGTTACGCCCTGCTGGTGTTACGGCAGCGAGACCATCGATATGGATCCGCATATGCCGAAAGCCATCTGGGGATTTAACGGCACCGAACGTCCGGGTGCCGTTTACCTTGCTGCTGCACTGGCCGGACATAACCAAAAAGGATTGCCTGCTTTTGGTATTTACGGACGTGATGTTCAGGATGCCGGGGACAATAAAATTCCGACTGATGTGAAAGAAAAACTGTTGCGTTTTGTAAAGGCGGGACTGGCAGCAGCCGCCATGCGTGGCAAGTCATACCTTTCGATAGGTTCTGTTTCTATGGGGATAGCAGGATCCATTGTGCAGGAAGATTTTTTTCAGTCTTTCCTGGGAATGCGGAATGAATATGTCGATATGAGTGAGTTAATACGTAGGATTGATCGTGGTATATACGATCAGAATGAGTTTAAACGGGCTATAATATGGGTAGGGCAGAACTGTAAGGAAGGAAAAGATACCAATCCACTTAAAAAAAAGAAATCTGAGAAAGATAAAAAGAAAGAATGGGAATTTGTGGTTAAAATGACCATGATTATCCGGGATCTGATGGTTGGAAATCCTGTATTGAAGAAAATGGGTTTTGGTGAAGAGGCACTGGGTCATAATGCCATAGCATCCGGTTTCCAGGGGCAGCGGCAATGGACCGATCATTTTCCCAACGGGGATTTTTCCGAGGCCATACTGAATTCCTCTTTTGACTGGAACGGGATCCGGCAACCCTATATCGTTGCAACCGAGAACGATTCACTGAACGGTGTTGCCATGTTGTTAGGTCACCTGGTTACCAGCACGGCACAGATCTTTGCCGATGTACGTACTTACTGGAGCCCTCAGGCTGTGAAAAGGGTAACCGGTAAAAGCCTGACAGGACTGGCACGAAATGGTATTATCCACCTGATCAATTCAGGATCTGCTTCGCTCGATGGCACCGGGCAGCAAAGCGACAGAAAAGGTAATCCGGTAATCAAGCCATATTGGGAAATAACCGCTGCGGATGCTAAGGCATGCCTCCAAGCCACAAAATGGAGTCCTGCCGTAATGGAGTATTTCAGAGGAGGCGGATTTTCCAGTACCTATTTGTCAAAGGGCAGTATGCCCATCACCATGTCGCGTATTAACCTGGTAAAAGGGCTTGGTCCGGTATTGCAACTGGCAGAGGGGTATTCGGTTGATATTCCCCAGGATGTTCATAGAATACTGCATGAACGTACAAACGAAACCTGGCCGACAACATGGTTTGTGCCTGTTCTTACCGGACGTGGTGCATTTGCTGATGTGTATTCCGTTATGGCCAACTGGGGTGCAAACCATGGCGCATTCAGTTGCGGCCATATCGGTGCCGACTTGATCACCCTGGCATCGATGTTGCGCATACCGGTTTGCATGCATAATGTTGACGAGGGAAAGGTATTCAGACCATGTGCATGGAGCGCGTTCGGTATGGATGCGGAAGGTGCCGATTACAGGGCCTGCACGGCGTACGGGCCGGTATATAAATAAAAGCCTTACCGGGGAATTCATATAAGAATTGAACATCGAACAAGGAATGACGAACTCCGAATAATGAAGATAAAACATAGAACAAATTATCTTCGTTATTCGACATTCAGCGTTCCTTGTTCGTTATTTAATGATACACTTAAGATCCTCAACATTTCCTTTGGCATACATCCTGGTAGGTTATCGATCGCCGTTGGGATGCAAAGCGTGTCACACCCCCTTTGATTTTCTTCTATATTTCTTATCTTTACGAATAGCAGTAACATCAGGATATGAAAAAATCACTCTTCCAACGGCTTTTTTACTTTTATTACGATGGCTTCCGGAGCATGACGGTCGGAAAGAAATTATGGGTAATTATCCTGATTAAACTTTTTATCCTGTTTTTTATCCTGAAATTATTCTTTTTCCCGGATGTTTTGAAAAAAAACTTTACATCTGACGAGGAGCGTGGCGATTATGTGCTTGAACAACTATCAAAATAATGCCTGATATGCTTGAGAATTTTGATATGTCTCTGGTTGATTGGTCGAGAGGTCAGTTTGCCCTGACGGCTATTTACCATTGGATTTTTGTCCCGTTAACCCTGGGTCTTTCTTTTATTCTGGCTATCATGGAAACTTTTTATGTGCGCACAGGCAAGGAAGAGTGGAAAAGGATCACCAAGTTCTGGATGACCCTTTTCGGGATTAATTTCGCTATTGGCGTGGCCACCGGCATTATCCTTGAATTTGAATTCGGCACAAACTGGTCAAATTATTCCTGGTTTGTTGGTGATATTTTTGGTGCCCCACTTGCCATTGAGGGTATCATGGCCTTCTTCCTTGAATCGACATTTATTGCGGTAATGTTTTTTGGATGGAACAAGGTGAGCCGGAAATTTCACCTGGTATCAACATGGCTTGTGGCTTTTGGGGCCAATTTATCGGCTTTGTGGATCCTGGTTGCCAACGCATGGATGCAGTATCCGGTGGGCATGCAGTTTAATCCTGATCTGGCCCGGAATGAGATGATGAATTTCTGGGAAGTTTTCCTTTCCCCTGTTGCTGTCAATAAGTTCATCCACACCATCACATCGGGTTTTGTACTTGGTTCCCTTTTTGTGGTCGGTGTCAGCTCCTGGTTTATCCTTAAAAGAAGAGAATTGCTTCTGGCAAAGAAGAGCATTCTGGTGGCATCATTGTTTGGATTGATCTCCGTTTTAATGCTTATCTATTCCGGTGATGGTTCTGCAAGGCTGATCGCCCGTACTCAGCCGGTTAAATTCGCCGCACTGGAAGGCCTTTATGACGGCCGGGAGGGAACCGGATTGATTGTCCTTGGAGTATTAACACCGGGCGAGGAAGACACATCAGGCCGCAAAGTACACCGTGTCTCGTTAAAACTTGAGATTCCCAACCTGCTCTCTTATATGGCTGCCGGTTCCTGGAATGCTTTTGTCCCAGGGATCAATGATCTGGTCGATGGTAATTCCGAAAAGGGTATAATCGCCGCACGGGAAAAAATAGAACGCGGCGGTTACGCACGGGAAACACTTGCAGAAATGAAGGATGCAAAGGATAAAGGAGATACCACGGCATATAAGCAGCTGAAAGAAAAATTTTATGATCCCAGCTTTAAGGAAGACTATTTTAAGTATTTCGGCTATGGATTTCTGAACGATCCCAACAGTCTGATTCCCAATGTTCCACTCACATTCTACAGTTTTCACCTGATGGTGGGATTGGGTTTTTATTTTATGCTTTTATTGGCTGTTTTCATTGTATTAGTATGGTACGATAAACTGGAAAATACGAGGATCCTGTTATGGCTTGCCGTATTTACAATCCCGTTGGCCTATTTGGCATCAGAGGCAGGGTGGATCGTTGCAGAATTGGGACGTCAGCCCTGGGTAGTACAGGATCTGTTACCGACTGTTGCTGCTGTTTCTCATATTAACGCCAGTTCAGTTCAGGTAACCTTTCTGTTATTTGCCTGCATTTTTACCGGCTTATTAATTGCTGAAATCAGTATAATGCTGAAACAAATAAAAATCGGACCTAAGGAAGGAGGTAAATGAAATGTTTGAAACCTTGTCGCATACCGCCCTGCAGGAATACTGGTGGGGCATCATGTCGCTGCTGGGAGGTGTCCTTGTATTCTTGCTTTTTGTTCAGGGTGGTCAAACATTGATATATACGCTGGGAAAAACTGAGACCGAACGAACTATTCTGGTGAATTCACTTGGGCGAAAATGGGAGTTTACATTTACTACACTTGTTACGTTCGGGGGTGCTTTTTTTGCTTCGTTTCCATTGTTTTATGCCACCAGTTTCGGCGGAGCCTATTGGATTTGGATCAGCATTCTTTTATGCTTCATTATTCAGGCAATTGCATATGAATACAGATCGAAACCAAACAATATCTTCGGCTCCGGTACTTATGAAAATTTTCTTTTTATCAATGGCGCCTGCGGAACTTTTATGCTGGGCGTGGTTGTAGCCACTTTTTTCACAGGGTCCAAATTCTCCATCGATTTTAATCATATTTCCGGAGGTACCGATGTGGCAATTACACGATGGGAAACCAACAGTCATGGTCTTGAATCCCTTCTTAATGTGCATAACCTTGCCCTGGGCCTGGCTGTGTTTTTCCTGGCCAGGATTCTGGCCATTCTTTATTTTATGAACAATGTTGCCGAAGATAACATCCTGATGCGTGCAAGAAAATACCTGATTTTCAACGCAATCCCTTTTCTGATCTTTTTTCTGTTCTTCATGGTGTGGCTGTTTCTGATTAAGGGCTTTGCATTGGACCCGGTCTCCGGGGAGATATCGCTTGAGCCCTACAAATATTTTCATAACCTCATCGGGATGCCCTTCATAGCAGTAATATTCCTGACAGGCGTGGGCCTTGTTTTATTCGGCATCATAAAATCAGTACGGAAGGTATCTGCCAATGGAATATGGTTTGCTGGCCCGGGAACGGTTGTCGTCGTTTTTTCCTTGTTTGCAATTGCCGGATTCAACAACACGGCCTATTATCCTTCATCATTTGATTTGCAAAGTTCCCTGACCATATATAACAGTTCATCGAGTCATTATACACTCACGGCTATGAGTTATGTTTCCTTACTTGTGCCGGTAGTTTTCGCCTATATATTCATTGCCTGGAAATCGATTAATAAAAAAAGAATTGATGCCGGTGAAGTGAATTCGGAATCACATGTATATTAAATCCATATCGCGCTTATGAATGTTGAATCTATATTGACCTTGTTGAGCTGGCCGGCCATGATTGTGGTAAGTTATTATATTATTCGATGGGCAGTGAAGGTTTATGAAAAAAAACACCATTCCTCAGAAGTAAAGTAATCCTGAGGACTTATTGTGATCGCTGGATTACGGTGTTGCTGAGGATGGCCTGAACAGCGGATAAACAAAGGACAACAATATATACAAAAGAATGACCGGGAAAAAGCCCGGAAGCCGGAACAGAATCAGAAGGATTATGGAAAACAACAGGAACAGGTAACGAACGACGTTATCCTTGATTCCATAATGTTTGAATTTCATGGAAAACATTCTGATTCCGGAAACCATCAGTCCGCATACAGCTGCAATAAGAATCAACAGGAACCACAGTTTCAATATGAAGGATTCCATGGGAAGATTGTGCTGATCATCGGTAACAACAAATGCAAGTGCAGCAATCAGCAAGGCTGCAGCAGGTGTCGGAAGCCCTCTGAAAGATTCTGTCTGGGTTGTATCGATATTAAACCGGGCCAGCCGAAGTGCTGCAAAAATGGCTATCAGAAAAGAGGAGCCTAAAACCATTGTCTGTATAAATCCCGGTTCAACAATATTGAAATTCGATTCGGGTGCACTGTCAACCAGCGCAAACTGTAAAAGTTTATAAACAATAAAAGAAGGAGCTACTCCAAAACTGACAACATCAGCGAGTGAATCCAACTGTTTCCCAAATTCTGAATAGCCGTTAAGCAGCCTGGCCAACCATCCGTCAGCAAAATCAAACAGAGCAGCTATGATAATAAAGATACCTGCCAGTTTTAAATCCTCACCGGTAGCATACACGATGGAAAGGCACCCGGAAAACAAATTAAGACATGTAAAAAAGTTGGGTATATGCGGTTTTAATGTTGCCATAAAATGAAGGTATTATTTTGTGTAAAGATAATATGAAAACTATATCATTAAAAATTTATATTTTTACGGCAATGGAAAATGGTTTTATTAATTTAATCATTCATGAAAATTGCTGTTGATTTTGACGGAACTATTGTGGAACATCGTTATCCGCAAATTGGTGAAGAGAAACTTTTTGCTTTTGAAACCTTAAAACAATTGCAAAAGCTGGGGCACCAGTTGGTTCTATGGTCTTTTCGTCATGGCAAGGAACTTGATGAAGCTGTTGAATTCTGCAGGAAGAGAGGAGTTGAATTTTATGCTGTCAACAAGAGTTATCCGGAAGAAGTGTTTGATCCGGAACATGCAAGCCGTAAAATAGATGTCGACTTATTTATTGATGACAGAAATGTAGGCGGATTCCTGGGTTGGAGTGAAATATGGCAGATCCTTAATCCCGATTACGCCGATTCGGAATACAATGAACTTGCCAATCTTACCAAGGGGAATACCAGGGTTGGCAGCAGATTGAAAAAGCTTTTCAAGTAATGGTTGTGCATCCGGATTGCTAAAGATTCATGAATTTTTTTCAAGATCGATATCACGATGAAGTTTCATGGCTGTTTTTTTTCTATTCTGATATTGTTGTTTGCCGGTTGTTGCAACAATAAAACAAGGATAACAAATGAGGCAACCATCCCCGGTGTAACTGCACATATAGCCAGGGTAATGGCACCCCGGAACGGAGAGGCTTTCCGGTGTGGCGATTGGATAGCGATTAACCTGCAAATTAATCCGGATTCCCTGATACAGATTGATTCCGCAGTAATTTCATCAGGAGCAAAAAATCATCAGGTCTGTTTTTCAGATTATGAAAACCTGCGCTGGAATTCGGATAAGGCAAGAGTAGGAAAAAACGTACTGAAAATAAGTCTATATAAAAAAGGTCAAAAGGAAACGCATTCACTTGTCGTTACACTTTTGTCGGATATCGTTCCTGTTGCATACCGATACCGTATCGTTCAGCAATATCCGCATGATGAAGATGCATTTACTCAGGGATTATTTTATGATAAAGATGTTTTGTATGAGAGTACAGGTACTGAAGGTAAATCTTCTCTACGGATGGTATCGTTGAAAACAGGTATTCCGATCAAGCGGATTGATCTTGAAAAACAATTTTTTGCGGAAGGCATTGCCCTTTTAAATGACCAGATTTATCAGCTGACCTATAAATCGCAGGTTGGTTTTATATATGACAAGGAAACACTATCGTTAATCCGCCGGTTTGATTATCCTATCAATGAAGGATGGGGACTTACTTCAGACGGTAAGCATCTGATTATGAGTGATGGTTCAGCGCAGTTGTATTTTTTGGATCCCGAATTCTTTACACAGGTTGATCAGGTTGAAGTATTTGATAACAAAGGCATGATAACCTATCTTAATGAACTTGAATATATCAATGGCAAGGTTTTGGCCAATATTTGGTATAAAAGCATAATTGTGATTATTGATCCGGAGAATGGGAAGATTACGGGTCAGATCAACATGGAAAAGCTGATGCCCCAGGAGGCCATTGATGATTCCAATAAGGTACTGAATGGTATTGCCTATAATACCAAGAATGGTCATATTTATGTTACCGGAAAATACTGGCCTGTATTGTACGAGCTCGAAATAATTCCCTCATTGTAAAAACGACCTTAACTTATTAACCATTATCTTGTCCTGTTCTTCAAAAATTTAGTCCTCTTTCAACCTCTTATCAATAGGGGATTGTTAATATCTATATTCCAGAAAATCAACATGATGCAATATGTTATTAACAGTCATATTATTATTATCACCTGTTAATAACTTGTTAATAACTGCAAAAGATTTGTTTACAAAACACGTTGTTTAAAAAAAATGCATTGGCGTTATTAATAGTATTTTTGAAACGTCTGTGGAAATGGGCAATGAACAAAACTGATACGAAAATAAATGGGAAAAATAATTGCTATAGCAAATCAAAAAGGTGGAGTAGGGAAAACGACGACGGCAATTAATCTTGCTGCGAGCCTTTCTGTGCTGGAGAAAAAAGTGTTGCTGGTTGATGCAGATCCGCAGGCCAATGCTACATCGGGCAGTGGATTTGATGTTAAAAACATCAAAACAAGTTTATACGAATGTTTGATTGAAGATGTTAATCCCAACAGTATAATTCTGACCAGTGAGATAGAGGGTTTGGAATTGCTTCCTTCGCATATTGACCTGGTTGGGGCGGAAATTGAAATGCTAAATATGCCGAATCGGGAAAAAATGTTAAAAGGAGTTATAGAAAAAATAGAAGCTGAACGGGAATACGATTATTTGTTAATTGATTGTTCGCCTTCACTGGGATTAATTACGGTCAATGCTCTCACTGCGGCCAACTCTGTTCTTATCCCGGTGCAATGTGAATATTTTGCACTTGAAGGATTGGGAAAACTTTTGAATACCATTAAAATAATTCAGAACAGGCTGAATACGAACCTTGATATTGAAGGATTTTTACTGACCATGTATGATTCACGTCTCAGGCTATCAAATCAGGTAGTTGAAGAGGTCAAGAAGCACTTTCAGCAGATGGTATTTGAAACCATTATACAACGAAATATTAAGATCAGTGAGGCTCCCAGTTTTGGGAAACCGGTAATCTTGTATGATGCAGAATCCAGGGGTACACTGAACTATCTGAACCTGGCAAGGGAATTGCTGCAGAAAAATGGTGATACAAAAATACCCGAAACAGTAAAAAATATTGATTAATACAATGGATATGGTGAAAAAGAGTGTCTTAGGTAGAGGATTGGGTGCACTTATCGAAGATCCGGAACCGCAGGCTGAGATACCGGAAAAAGCACTTGGAGGAACGGAAATTCCGGTAGACAGAATTGATATGAATCCTTTTCAGCCCCGTAAGCGATTTGATGAGGAGTCACTTGAAGAACTGGCAGAATCAATACGGTCTGTTGGTGTAATACAGCCTATAACAGTTAGAGAAACTGAAAACGGAAGATATCAGCTGATAACCGGTGAGCGTCGGTTAAGAGCGGCACGGATAGCAGAACTTGATACCATTCCGTCTTTTATACGTAAAGCCAATGACCAGGGTATGCTTGAAATGTCATTGGTTGAAAACATACAACGTGAAGACCTGAATGCTATTGAGATTGCATTAACCTTTCAGCGACTCGTCGAAGAGTGTGAGCTTACACAGGAAAGCCTCAGTCAGCGTGTCGGCAAAAAAAGAGCAACAGTTGCCAATTATATGCGTCTGCTTAAGCTACCGGCTGAAATTCAGCTTGGTATTCGCGATGATAAAATCACTATGGGACATGCCCGAACACTGATTGGGATTGAAGATGCAAAGGCCCAGCTGAAGCTTTATTACAGAATTATCGACGAGGAATTGTCGGTTCGCACGACCGAGGAATTTTCAAGAAAGCTACAGGAAGAGATTACGGAAGAAGCGGAGCAGAAAATCACACGGAATGAAGATGCC
Source organism: Bacteroidales bacterium (assembly GCA_016928305.1). Taxonomy (GTDB): domain Bacteria; phylum Bacteroidota; class Bacteroidia; order Bacteroidales; family UBA10428; genus UBA5072. The sequence continues at coordinate 42,925 of JAFGKY010000005.1, read as the reverse complement.
AAAACATATGAAGAATTAAAAGATCACCTTTCAGGCTTTTTCCAGACATCAGTTAATCTTAAGAGGAATGCAAAAGGATCCGGAAAAATTATTATTACTTTCAAATCCGATGATGAACTCGAAAGAATTATCGGTATCTTTGACCGGTTAAAAAGTTGATCGGTTTGTTAACAGGTAGTCAAATTCAAATTATTCATTATCAATTCCCGAAGAAAAAGGTACTGTTTGCCCTGATAACAGTTCAATTTTATCTTTTCATAAATTTCTGTCCTGCCCAGGAAACCAATGTCCTTTCTGATTCCACCGATCAAAGAAAATTCAATCCGAGAACTGCCATCATTTGCTCTATGCTGGTGCCCGGATTGGGTCAGGTATACAACCAGAAATACTGGAAAGTCCCCTTGATATACGGAGCTGGAATCGCTATGGTATATGCATTTAATTATAACCAATCCAAATATACTGAATTCAGGAAAGCCCTGGCTGAAGATGATCCCCAGAAAATATACATAATCGACGGTTATCAGCGGACTTATGATCAGTTAAAAATAGGGAGGGACTGGTATCGCCGTTATCGTGATTTAAGCCTCTTGGGTATTGCCATCGTATATTTCCTGAATGTGGTCGATGCCATGGTCGATGCTTATTTTACCGGATTTGACGTGTCCGATGATCTGTCATTGAAAATAGAACCTGCTGTTGTTGATAACTTTGGCCTTACTGCTTCTGTCGGCCTGAAGTTTACAATCGGTTTTTAGTTATCTTTGCTCACCGATAATATATCCTATAATAATGAAATTGAAGAGTTTATTGTTAATTGTACTGTTTGTGGTTTTGAGTTACAGGATTGCTGTTTCGCAGGATCAGAAAGACACAATTACTTATGAGTTCGATGATTCCGTTATGGTAGAATTAAACTTTGACACCAACTTCGACAGTCTTCTTAATCTGTATTATATTAACCAGGCTTTGTCAGGTGATCCTGAATTCTGGACAACCGACACCGACAGTACCATACCCGTTTTCCCGGATTCCGTTTATATCAGTCGTCTTTCTGTTTTGCCTTCCGTTGTTAAATTATCGTATAATTCACTTGTTCGCAGGTACATTGAAGTTTATGCCAATAAGCGTCGGGAACAGGTAGAGGTTATGCTGGGCCTTTCACAATATTATTTCCCTATTTTTGACGATATCCTTGATTATTACGGTTTACCCGTGGAATTGAAATATCTTTCGATTATTGAATCCGCACTTAACCCCAGGGCATATTCGCGTGCACGGGCTGTTGGACTTTGGCAGTTCATGTACGGTACAGGAAGACTTTATGGACTAACCGTTAACTCGTTGATAGATGACCGGCGCGATCCTATAAAATCAACCCATGCAGCAGCACGGTTTATGAAAGACCTGTACGCTATATACAACGACTGGATCCTTGTTATTGCTGCTTACAACTGTGGTCCGGGTAATGTAAACAGGGCCATTAAAAGATCGGGTGGAAAAATGGACTATTGGGATATTTATTATTATCTTCCCAGGGAAACACGGGGTTATGTTCCAGCTTACATTGCAGCTTCCTATATTATGAATTATTACAGGGAACATAACCTGAAACCAAAACCATTGGATTTACTGCTGGCCAACGACACCATTATGGTTACCCAGGATTTGCACCTGGGACAGGTTGCGGAAGTGCTGGGAATACCGTTGAAGTTGTTACGCGATATGAATCCACAATACCGGGCTGATATCATACCCGCCCGTAACAAGCCGATGTCACTCAGGTTACCCATGGAACAAACCTTCCGTTTTATCGAAAATGAGAAACTTATTTATGCCTATAAGGATTCCGTTTATTTCAATCCGGAGAAAATTACTACCAGTCCTACAGCAAGCTCGAAATACAGGGAGGATATCCCGCCTGAAAATTATGCAAAACTCTACTATACAATAAAACCCGGTGATAACCTTGGTTTTATTTCCGAATGGTATCATGTGCGCATGTCCGACCTGAAATATTGGAATAACTTGCGAAACAATATCATACGTGCCGGACAGAAACTGGTGGTCTATGTTCCAAAAAACAAGGTCGCTAAATACCAAGACATCAACAAAATGACCTTTGCTGAGAAACAAATGAGAAACGGGAAGACGGTGACTTCCTCAACCACTCAGACAAAGATCAGTCAACAGACTTCTGTTAACGATGGTTTTGTCTATTATACCGTGAAACAAGGTGATACACTTTGGGAAATTGCTAAGGCCTATCCCGGTGTGAGTGATACGGATATAATGGAACTGAACAATTTAGGTTATAACGATAAAATTAAGCCCGGACAGAAGCTTAAAATCAAATCCAAATAACAGCAGGCCATCTTCAGATGAAGCCATTCAGAATAGTTTTGTTTTTTCTGTCGGTTTTTCTTATCCTTTTTGCTGTGGCGCTGTATTATCCAAAGCAAGGAATTAAGCTCCCCGGTAACATCAGACTTGCTTTTTATACAGCCGATGATATTTTTGGTCATGCCGATACAACAACCGTAAACATTCAGGTTTTACTTAAAGATCAGGAGATGCTTACGGATTCTGTAATTTCAATGCTTGCACAAAACAGGACAAACCCTGTACTTCCGGATTCATTGCAGATTAATGCAGACAGCTTAAAAAGAAGTATAACGCGGATAGAATATCCGAATAATGACAGTAGTATCCTCTTCCCGGTTTTTCGTATGTTGAGCAAATTACCCGATTCCCGCCGGCTGGTCAGGATAATGCATTACGGTGATTCTCAAATTGAAGATGACCGGATGACTTCCCTTTTACGGAACAGGTTGCAGGATAAATTCGGTGGATCGGGTGCAGGCCTTGTGTCCGTATCACAATTATATCCATATGGTTTTTCTATGATCCAGCAGAGTTCGGATAACTGGAAACGTCACCTGGTATACGGTGAGGCAGACACTACGATAACACACAAACGATTTGGAGCCCTGGCGGCATTTTGCACGCTGCAATATGATGATCCGGTTGAAGATACCACAACACAAACCGGGTGGGTAAAATTCGGCCCTTCTCCTTATGCCTATCAGAATACCCGGTATTTCAGACAATGCAGAATATTCTACGGATACAATCCCGAACCATTTATAAACGAAATCTATTCGAAAGACCGGTTGCTTGATGCGGAAATCATACCTGTTTCCACACGTCTGAAAGTAATTACATGGATGTTCGATAAGCCGGTCAGTAACCTGACGGTTCAATTTCAATGCAAAGAATGTCCCGAAATATACGGACTGGCACTTGATAATACCTTCGGAGTAGCGGTTGACAATGTGCCGCTGAGAGGTTGTGCCGGCCTGATTTTTACCTCCATCGATCAACAATTATTAAGAGATATGTATAAAGAATTGAATGTTAAACTGTTCATTCTGCAGTTTGGGGGTAATGTGGTTCCTTATATCGCCGATAATTATAAGAATTATGAGAAATGGTTTTACAGCCAAATAATCCGGCTTAAACAGCTGTGCCCGGGTGCGTCCGTTTTGGTTATCGGTGTAGCGGATATGTCAATTAAGGAAAAAGAGAAATTCGTTTCATATCCTAATCTCGAAAATGTAAAAAATGCTATTAAGAATGCTGCCTTCAGGGCAGGAGCCGCTTATTGGGACATGCACAAAGCTATGGGAGGTTATAATTCTATGCCGGCATGGGTGAACGCAAATCCTCCGTTAGCTTCTAAAGACTATGTGCATTTTAATCCAAGAGGTTCAAGGGTCATGGCGCAAATGTTTTATAATGCTTTTATATATGAATATCACCGTTTCGAGGAAACAAGAAAAAGCAATCGAATCCCGGTCATTAGCAATGAAAACAATGAAAGATGAAATTACCAGGCTGGCCGGCCGGTTTAATTGTGGCATCTGGGATTTTTATACCAAAATGGGAGGGTTGAATTCAGTTTCGACCTGGTATAGTCACGGTTTAATGAAACACGATAAAGTGCACTTCACAAAAGAAGGATATATGCTGAAAGATAATTTGCTCTTTGAGGCATTCATTAAAAGCCAGGAAAAAAGCCTGGATGAATCTATAACTCAATAAGCCCTTCCGGTGCTTTGATAAGGATGAATTTTTCTTTTACTGATATTTCAAGCACTATATCAGGATGAGCCGGTACGAATAGTTCCTTTTTCCCGGATATGATTCGCAGCAATGGATTGCCGGTGATATCCATAATTTCTGCTGCTATACCCAGGTTGCCGTATTTTATGTCTCTTACCTGGAAACTATCGATATTCAGATAATCGTTTTTAGGAATAGCTTTTTCTGCCAGCCTTGTTGAAGGAATCAATAATCTGGATCCAACCAGTTCTTTTGCACGGCAATCAGAAGTGACAGCATCAAGGGAAAGAATTACTTTATCTACATTTAATTCCCGGACATTACGAACAAAAAATGGAACAGGTAATCCGTCTACTTCAACGAAAACCCATTCCATTTCATGAAAATCCTTTGCTGTTAATGTCTGCAGCTTCAATACAAGACTGCCCTGTGCACCGTGTGTACGGGTAAGTATACCAATAGGCAAGCAATCTTTAATAGTGAGCATCAATAAAATTTACCGTATTTCATGTGATGATTGTTCCGGAAAACGGCCTTAGATAGACTGAAGTAAGATTATGCCGGTGTTTCTTCTGAAGTTTCAGCAGACGGCGTATCGGAAGAATCTTCCTGATGTGTTTCCGTTTTAAAAGCTTCTTTGGCCTTTGTTTTGGCTTTTGTTTTTGCTTTATCCTCAGTTTGGGCTTCAGCTTTAGTTGCAGTCTCAGCTTCCGTTCCTGATTCAACCTTGGTTTTTTCATCGACTTCAGCCCTGGCTTCAGACCTGGCTTCAGCCTCCTCCTTGGTTGTTGTTTTGGCTTCATCCACTGCCTCGGCTTTTTCCTTTGTCTTCACTTTGGATTCGGCTTTCTCTTCGACCTTTTCCTCTTCCTCAGCTTTCCCTTCAACTTTCGTCTGGGTATCGGCTTCAGCTTCAACTTTCTCCATTGCTTTCTCTTCCGCTTTGGCATCTGCATCTGCTTCTGCTTTCAGCTTTTTAGCCAGTTCTTCAGCTTTAGCTTCTTTTATTTTCGATTCAGCTTCGAGGCGTTTTTGAATTTCTTCGGCCTTTCCTTTGGCAGCTTTTTCAACCTGGGCTTTTGCCTTCAATTGTTTTTCATTCATCCAACGCTGAAACCTGGACTCAGCTTCTTCCTCGTTGAATGCACCTTTCTTCACACCTTCCAACAGATGTTTTTTATATAAAACACCCTGGTTTGAGAGGATAGCCCTACAGGTGTCAGTAGGTTGAGCGCCCTTTTGCAACCAGTCCAATGCTCTATCAAAGTTTAATTCAATAGTAGCAGGAATAGTTCCCGGATTGTATGAACCAATCCTTTCAATGGATTTGCCATCTCGTGGCGCCCTGCTATCAGCTATCACAATGTGGTAGAAGGCCAGTTTTTTACGACCTTTTTTTGATAATCGAATTTTAACGGGCATAAAATTTGTCTTTAATAACCTACTAAATTTTGAGTTTGCAAAGGTAAAATAATTTTATTACCAAACAGTTTTTATGTAAGGAAAAAAATACTATTTTTGTCGCCACTTTATAAGAATTTATTGTAAAAACCTTATACAATGGCAAATCATAAATCGGCTGAGAAGAGAAACAGGCAGACAGCACGCAGGCGCGAGAACAATAAATACTATGCAAAATCAACACGAAATGCCGTTAAAGAATTGCGCAGTACATCCGACAAATCAGCAGCTGGAGAATTACTCCCAAAGATGAATTCCATGCTCGATAAACTGGCTAAAAAGAATGTCATCCATAAAAACAAAGCATCTAATTTAAAATCCTCGCTGGCCCGGCATGTAAACAGCCTTTCATAAAAATTGCCACATATAAAGGAAACCCTTCTGAACTACACAGAAGGGTTTTTGCTTTCATTAAAGAAAAGGTTAACTTGGCTGTTCGTTTTTCATTCAAACCATGAGCGAAGATGGAGTAAAAAGCATCAAGGAATGGGCAGTTGAAGACAGACCACGTGAAAAGTTACTGGCCAAGGGTACACAGAGCCTCAGCAACAGTGAATTAATAGCCATACTAATTGGTTCAGGTACAAAGAATCAATCAGCTGTTGAGCTGGCACGCAGGATACTCAGCAATGCCGGTAATGATTTGGATCAACTGGGGCGTTTCAGCGTTGCTGATTTCATGAAGATCAAAGGCATTGGTAGAGCTAAGGCTATTTCCATCGTATCAGCCCTGGAGTTAGGTCGCCGGAGAAAAGACAGTGAATCTGCTGACCGGATGAAAATTACCTCGTCAGACGATGTGTTTAAAACACTTTACCCTCATCTGGCTGATCTTTCTCACGAGGAATTCTGGATCCTGCTGTTGAACCGGTCAAACAAAATCATTGAAAAACGGAAAATCAGCCAGGGAGGTATTGCAGGAACGGTAACGGATGTGAGGATGATCCTTAAATCTGCTATAGAAGTTCTTGCTTCTTCAATCATCCTTTGCCATAATCATCCATCCGGTAACCTTCAACCCAGTGAAGCGGATATTCAGATTACGCAAAAGCTTAAAGATTCAGCACACATTATGGATATTCGTTTGCTTGATCATATCATTATTGCCGGAAAGCAATACTATAGTTTTGCCGATGAGAATCTTATATAAGTAAATCCATCCTGATAATGGAAATGAGTTCCATCGAATATATACATCATGATGATATCAATAACCAGCAATGGGACCGTTGTATTAAAAGTTCTTTTAATGGTTCAGTAGAAGCCTATTCCTGGTATCTTAACCTTTTTTGTGATCAATGGGATGCTTTAATTGAGGGGAATTATAAAACTGTAATGCCATTGCCTGTTAAAAAGAAAATGGGGCAGGTAATCGTATATATGCCTCCCCTTATGAATCAGCTGGGTATATATTCACCCGAACAGTTGACCAATACCAAAATCAGCGCATTCCTGACAATACTGAATAAACGGTTTCGTGTCATAAATATGGGTATCAATAAATACACGCCAGTTCCAGGAAGAATTTTTCCATTACAACGGCAAACATATTATGAACTCGATCTGATCCGGCCATACATGAAAACTGTCAGGGACTATTCATTGGAATGCAGGAATAGACTGCATCTTGCCTCAGCCAAAAAATACAGTGTAAACAGAGGCATTTCACCTAATGACATCATTTCTCTGATTAAACTCAGAAAAATTAAACTTGAATCCACAATCAGGGAGAAAAACTATAAACTACTCCGAATGCTGATTGCCTCCCTGGTAAGATATAAAGCGTGTGAGTTATATGGCGCATACAATAGCGTAAATATGCTTGCCTGTATTGCATTGTTTGTCTGGTCACATACTGGTGTAATTCTTCTTTTTGCAGCAGCCACCGAAGAAGCCATCAGGGACGATGCTCATTTATTACTGTTAGACCGTTTTATTGAAAAATATTCAGAAACCAATATCACCCTGAACTTTCAATATACAGATGCCCATTTTACTCCAAATCTTTATAATGGTTTTGGTGCAGCTGAAAGTCATTTTCAGCGAATACAGATGAACCATCTGCCTTTTTACCTTAAACCCTTTTTCAGATAATTCAGGTTTGCGGGTCTGTTAGGAATCACTGACTAAATCGGATCAGGATTTTTGATTATCCTTTTTTACCTGCAGGGCCAGACCATTTTTTCACCCACGATGGATCGCTGCATTCATGCAGGAGCTCACGGATGCTTTTATTCAGCAATGGATGAACAAAATCCGGTGCTATTTCTTCCATAGGAACAAGAGCAAATCGCCGTTCACAGAACAGGGGGTGGGGAATGACAAGATTATTCTGATTTATGATATCCATTCCGCAAAAAAGTATATCAATATCGATACTGCGGGCTTGATATCCGATTTGGTTCCGGATCCTTCCCATGCCTCTTTCTACCGACATAAACAGTTGCATAAGCTTTCCGGGGGATACACCCGTTAACAATGCCATTGTCTGGTTTAGAAAAGGTATCTTGTGTTTAAAACCCCATGGTTCGGTTTCGTATATAGAGGATAATGCAACCGGTTGACCTGTCATTCCTGTAATCCGGTTGATTGCTTCCTGAATCTGACCTGCGCGATCTCCCTGATTGCTTCCAAGGAGAAGGTAGACAATTTCCGTTTCTGCATGCTTTTCATATGTACCCATAGCAATCATTGACAGGCACTTAATTAGTGCATTTGATGATAAGGATAATGGTATAATAGAAATATCTTATTACTAAGAAGATTTCCTGTCTTTATTTGTCTCAGCTTTAAGCACCTGCCTGTTGTCGGGTGGTACTGTAATTCCTTGCCTGTCTGACGATAAACAACAACGCAATTCTTATAAGTTTATGATTCAATTACATCGTATGAAAAACCAGATTCACAGCCATGCTTTCCTATATTCCAGATCAAAAATTAACCTGTGACTGCCAAGTTAATCCAAATAATTCATTTTTCTTGTTCCGTTTAGTGGCTTTTTGTAATATTGTTCTGTCCATATTTTATCAAATACTTAAACCTATGAAAAGCTTCTTCAAATATTTGCTGGCCTCTGTTCTGGGGGTAATATTGGCATGTTTCTTCATGTTTCTCATTTTCCTGGGATTATTAAGTGCTGTTGTTTCAACTCAGGATAAGCCTTTTCAGGTTAAACCCCGATCCATATTAATGTTGAAACTCGACCGGCCTGTAATAGACCGGAAACCATCCATGCCTTTCCCGGATTTTAATCTGGGAAGATTCGGAATCGATAATCGCCTGGGGCTCAATGAAATTTTGGCTAATATTAAGAAAGCCACCGAAGACACCAATATTTGCGGGATATACCTGCAATTATCGATGATGCACAGCATTGGCGTGGCAACGGTTGAGGAGATCCGTGACGCTTTACTCGATTTTAAAAAATCCGGCAAATTCGTTGTCAGTTACAGTGACTCTTATTCACAATCCGCTTTTTACCTGGCATCCGTTTCGGATAAAATTTACATGAATCCATTGGGAAACTTGTTTTTCGACGGACTTAGCGCTGAGGTTTTATTCTTTAAAAAAGCACTGGAGAAACTGGATATAGAACCACAGATCATACGACACGGCGATTATAAAAGCGCAGTTGAACCTTTTGTAAACGACAAGATGAGCAGGGAAAACCGGGAACAAATTGAAGCTTATGTCGGATCCATCTGGAAAAATATTGTTGGCAAAATTTCCTTGCAGCGGGGACTAACTGCCGATAAGATCAACGCCTTCGCTGATAATGTTTCAATCAGCAGTGCTGATGAAGCTTGTCAGTCCGGCATGATCGACAGCCTTTTATACAAGGATCAGGTATTGGAACTGTTGACCGGTTTATCGAAAGTAAAAAGCTCAAAAAAGCTAAACTTTGTGAGCCACAACCAGTATACGAGGGCTCCAAAGTCAAGGCAACATAAGGGCCTGGCCAAAAATAAAATAGCTGTTATCTATGCTTCCGGTGATATTGTTGAAGGAGAAGAAGAGGAGATAAACATAAGTTCAGAGACAATATCCCGTACCATACGTGAAGCCAGGCAGGACTCAGCTATTAAAGCAATTGTATTCAGAGTGAATTCAGGCGGGGGCAGCGCCCTTGCCTCGGAAGTAATATGGCGCGAGCTCGACCTGGCCTGCAGTGTGAAACCTGTTATTGCTTCAATGGGTGATGTCGCTGCATCCGGAGGTTATTACGTATTGGCTGCGTCCGACACCATTCTGGCCAGTGCCAACACTCTTACCGGTTCTATTGGTGTTTTCGGAATTTTAATGAATGCGAAGGACTTTTTTAACAATAAACTGGGAATATCGGCCGATGTTGTCAAAACAAACCGCCATTCCGACTTCGGTTCGCTTTTCAGATCCATGGATGCGGAAGAAAAACAAATGATGCAGCGACTGGTTGACAACATATACGATACCTTTGTTTCCCATGTGGCCGAGGGACGAAACATGGAAACACAGGCTGTTGATAAAATCGGAGGAGGCCGCATATGGAGCGGTATGGATGCTAAGGAAATCGGACTCGTTGATGAAATAGGAGGCCTTAACAGAGCCATTGATATTGCAGCCGAAAAAGCAGGGATTGAACAATACAGAATCGTTGAACTTCCCAAGCTTAAAGATCCGATGGAGCAGATCATAAACGAACTAACGGGCGCCATACGGTTGAAACACATCCAACAGGAACTGGGACCCGGATTCAGATATTATCATCGTGTAAAAAGTGTGATCCGGTCGAATGGTCTGATGGCCCGAATGCCTTTTGAGATTGAAGTGTACTAGCAACAGGATGAGATACTTTTTCAATACCCCTGTCGGGGTGTCAAAAGTTCCGACTGCGTATTGAAGAATTTTGTAAAGCTTCTTCTCTCATTATCCGGTGGTTTTAAACAAAAGGAGAATGCCATTTATACGAACAAACCGCTTGTATTTTGTATTCATTCTGTTTCCGTTATCGCTTCTTTATGGAATTGTTGTTTTTTTCCGTAATCTTTTATTCGATCTTGGAATTATAAAATCGGAACATTTTCCGTTCCCGGTGATTTCGGTAGGAAATCTGACCATTGGCGGTACCGGAAAAACACCTCATGTTGAATACCTGATCAAACTGCTGAAGGACAGTCACAGGATTGCTGTGTTGAGCCGTGGTTACAAACGAAAAACAAAAGGCTTTCAACTGGCAGTAACAGGATCAACCGCTGAAGAAATTGGTGATGAGCTGTTGCAGATACATAACCGTTTCCCGGAAATACTCGTAGCAGCAGATAGTGACAGGATTCATGGTATTGGTCAACTGATAGCAAAGTTCCCGGGGCTGGAAATCATCATTCTCGATGATGCCTTTCAGCACCGTTATGTTAATCCCGGATTGTCGATCGTGCTGGTGGATTATAAAAGACCGGTTTTCAGGGATTTCCTGCTTCCCATGGGGAATTTACGGGAATATCGTTGTAACATCAACCGTGCGGACATAGTCATTGTTACCAAATGTCCGCCCGGAATGGATGAATTGCAGCAACAGGATTTTATCCGAAGACTGCGTTTGTGGCATGAACAACCGGTGTTTTTCACCTATTATCAGTATGGCGATATCATCCCTGTATTGGAAGAGAAATCCGGAAAGACATTTACTTGGCAAAACGAGCGAAATTATGCAAATATCCTGATGGTAACCGGTATCGCAGACTACAGGCCTTTAAAAGATTATTTAAGTCAATTTACAGTGAACGTGATTGTTCTTTCATTTGCAGATCACCATTCTTATAAACCTAATGATATTCGAATTATTGAGCAAAAACTGGCAACGTTGCCGGCTGACTCAACGATAATTATCACTACTGAAAAGGATGCAACGAAGTTCAAAGAGATACCGGGTGAGCTGGACAAGATCAGTCCTTTCTTGTACTATATTCCCGTTGAAGTGCGGTTCCTTGAGGAAGAAGATAAATCTTTTAATGAAATGATAATAAGCTTCTGCAGTGAAAAAACAGTCATTCTTTAGCCAATGTCCGGTTCCTGTTTTTACAGGTTAAATACCGGAGTGCAAGAATTAGCAAGTGAAATTCTATACCCCAAAAACAAACTAATAGTTTTAAAATGAAAATCCGACTTATTGCAATAATCCTGTTGCTGGTTGTTTGTATACCTGCCCGGACACAGATAGGAAGGCGTTTCCCTTCGGAACGGGAAATAATCAAAGATCCGGTGACGGGGACAACACTTGTTTTCCTGACCAGTACTCCTGCAGGAGATTACAAGTTTTATCCTACACATAATTCCTGGACATCCGATGGGAAGTGGATTATCTTCAGGTCACTACGGGTCAAAGGTGAAGCCATGGCGGTGAACGAGGAAACCGGTGTTATGGTTCAGGTAACGGAAGGATGTTATCGAAGTGCGGTGTGTGTTGCGCGTAAATCGATGAAACTTTGTTTTATAAGAAAACCTCTAAAAGATACGGTGAAAGGTTTGCGTGAAATCGTAGAGGTGGATCTGGCTGGTTTGTTCACCGACAGTGAAGCAGGTAGGGTAAAAGATGCCTCAGCCTATCAGCGTGTTTGTGGTACCACACCGCCTGAATGGCAGGCGAGCGGAAATATGACACTGGATGGTAGTGAAGAATGGTTATGGTTCCAGGTCGGTAAGGATGCAGCACAGTATCATATGCCGGAAGGAACTGCCATAGAACCTGACTTCGGGCCGCGTAATATGGGAGCCGGACCGGGTGGCATTGCAGGTATGAACATTCAAACCGGGGAAATCCGATATGTTGTGTCTGTTCCGTTTCAGGTAGGCCATATTCAAAGTAATCCCTGGGTACCGGGGCAGATCGTTTTCTGCTGGGAGACTGGTGGCAAAGCCCCACAGAGGATATGGACTGTGAATTCCGATGGAACAGGACTCAGACCTCTTTACCCGGAATCATCTTATGAATGGGTTACACATGAAGTTGTAATCGGTCCGGAGGAAGTAGCTTTTGCGATCTTAGGACACCGTAAGAGTCGAAAATTTTCTTCTGATACTATTCCTGAAAAGGTAGCAGAAGATCCGGCAAATCCCGGACAGGAACCCGAATGGGGTGAAGCAGGTACACGCTTAAAACCTACGGGCCTTGGCATTGTGAACATCACAACCGGTGAGATGACCCTTGCCGGACAGATACCCTATGGTAGCGGATTCTGGCATGTCGCCGGATCTTCCGACGGACGCTTCGTTGCCGGAGATAATTTCACACGGGAGATTTATCTTATCGACAGACGTACCCATGAAATGATCTTATTGTCAGCAGGTCATAAAACCACTGCTGCCGACCATCCGCATCCCACCTTCAGTCCCGATGGCACACGAATACAGATACAGTCAGCCATGCTTTCGGCCGATGACTATTCAATGAATATATGTATTATCCCGGTTCCCGAAGAATGGTTAAAAAGAAAATACAAATAAGGGTTGGGTTTTTATATATGATCTACATCCATCTGTATTCCGGAGATCCTGGGATGCTTTGTAATCACACACCATCATGGATTGAATATCCTTACCGTTGATTTTTCAGTTATATACGCTGCCTGGATGACAGTGTAACTCCTTTTAACATGAAATACCTCCTATAACCGCTGTTTTATTTTCTTCGTCTCCTCCTCAAATCCGGGTTTCTCAAGCAGGGCAAACATGCTTTTCTTATAAGCTTCAACACCCGGCTGATCGAAAGGATTTACATCGAGCAGGTAGCCACTTATTCCGCAGGCTCTTTGAAAGAAATACAGGAGCTGTCCCAGGTAAAACTCATTCAATTCCGGAAGGGTAATGCGTATGTTGGGAACTCCGCCGTCAACATGTGCCAGCACTGTTCCCAGTTCGGCCATCTTGTTCACTTCATCCAGTCTTTTTCCTGCAAGGAAATTCAGGCCGTCAAGGCTCTCAGCCTCTGTCGGGACAACAAGCTTTGACATGGTTTTTTTAACCGATAATACAGTCTCAATCAGGATTCTTTCTCCCTCCTGTATATATTGCCCCATAGAATGGAGATCCGTGGTTAAGTCTACACTGGCAGGGAAAATTCCCTTGCCTTCCTTTCCTTCACTTTCACCAAATAATTGCTTCCACCATTCGGCTATAAAATGCAGCTTGTTTTCATAGTTAGCGAGTATCTCAATTTTTTTACCCGAACGGTAGAGTGCATAACGTGTTGCCGCATAAAGCGATGCAGGATTTTGTTCAAAAGGCACATCCGGTCCGGTGATTTTCTGCATCGACCGCGCCCCCTCAACAAGGGCAGTGATGTTCACTCCTCCTGCAGCCAGGGGTAAAAGACCAACAGGTGTAAGTACCGAAAAGCGCCCGCCGACATCATCAGGTATCGTATAAGTTTTATACTGTTCGCTGGTTGCCATATTGCGTAAGGCTCCTTTTTTGACATCGGTAATGGCAATGATCAGGTCCTTTGCCTCTTTTTTGCCAACCTTGTTTTCCAGGTGGTCTTTAAGTATCCGGAATGCGATTGCCGGCTCGGTCGTTGTTCCTGACTTGGATATCACAATGATACCATACCTCACAGCATTAAGTATCTCGATCATTTCGTTCAGGTAATCTTCACAGATATTCTGTCCTGCGTACAGAATAATCGGAAATTTTCGGTTACTTTTCAGGTGAAGAAAAGAATGAGAAAGTGCTTCGTGTACTGCTCTGGTGCCCAGGTAAGAACCTCCTATTCCGATCACCACCAAGACATCTACCTTACCGGCCAGCTGATCAGCGGTAGCCTTTATTTCTTTAAGATCTTTTTCGCTGATAGAGGAGGGAAGCCTGACCCAGCCGAGAAAATCACTCCCTTTCCCGGTTTTGTTTTCAAGTGCTGTATTTTTTTCTTTTACCAGGTTTTGCAGTGCATCGATGGTCATCCTGGAAACAAAACCAAATACCTTGTGGATATCAACCGAAACATTTTCCATAGATTGTATCATTTATTTTTTACATCAGTTTTTCCGAAAGTAACTGTATCTCAAGAGCAGGAGATATTTTATCATACAGGATATTATAAACAGCGTCTATTATGGGCATTTTCACATTAAAGTTCCGGTTAATCTCCCGAATGCACTTGACGGCATAATAGCCTTCAGCAATCATACGCATTTCAAGCTGTGCTGTTTTAACCGAATAACCTTTGCCGATCATAGTACCGAAGGTGCGATTCCGGCTGAATTGAGAGTAGGCTGTTACCAGCAGGTCTCCCAGGTAAGGTGAAGTAAGTACTTTGCGCTTACTTTTGTATGTTCTTTCAAGAAAACGCTTCATTTCCTGCATGGCATTAGAGATCAATACTGCCTGGAAATTATCCCCATAACCCAGCCCGTGAGAAATACCGGCCGCTATAGCAACAATATTCTTCAAGACAGCAGCATATTCGGTTCCGTAAATATCTTTCGAGGTCATTACTTTCACATAGTGGCAGCGAAGCATGGAAGCAAGATGTTCAGCCCAAATTTCACTGGAAGAAGCAATGGTGAGATAGGAAAGCCGTTCCAGGGCTATTTCTTCGGCATGGCATGGACCGGTAATGATAAGAATATGGCGGAACATCACATTATAATAACGATTAAAAAACTCCGCTATGGTAAGATTCTCATGCGGAACAATGCCTTTAATAGCCGAGACGATAAACTTTTGCTGAAATCCTTCGTGGTAATTCTCAAGTGATTCTTTGAGAAAAGGAGCCGGAATGGCAAAGATCAGAATATCGGATTGATCAATGGCATCGGTAATGGAATTGTAGAAATTTATTTTTGTAACATCAAACTGGATATCAGTTATATAGTTAGGATTATGTCCGTATTTCTTTAGGTGATCAATGGTGTCGGCTGATCGTATGTACCAGTTTATTTGGGGAAGATTATTAAGCAATAACTTAACCAGTGCTGTTGCCCAGCTGCCTCCACCCAACACGGCGACTATTTTTGTTCTTTCCATGCAGATAAAACAATCCTTAGGCAAAAATAGTATTAATATCGATGATGGAAAATAAACAACAGAAAGTTAGAAAATCAATTGATTTAGTGGGTTGTGCATTTTCTGATGATGGAAAACAATTCCTCTTCCCTGATAGGCTTTGTCAGATAATCATCAGCTCCTGCCTTCAATGTTATCTCTTTATCATCACCTGTTATATAAGCTGTCTGAACAATGACGGGAAGCTCCTTGCGGATTTTCTTTATCGGTTGAATAGCTTCAATTCCGTTCATGACAGGCATTTTAATATCCATGAGAACCATTTTTATTTCCGGATGTTCTTTGCACAGCTCAATTGCCTCTTTTCCATTTCGGGCATGCAGCGTTGAGATATTATTTATTCTCAGCAATTCACTCAGGTAAATAAAACTGACTTCATCATCTTCGACAATAAGAATGACTATGTTTCCAAAATCATGAGCCGTACTTCCGGAATATGCTTTTTGATGCCGTACCTCCTTTACAGAGGTATCAACAGGAACGCTGAAACTAAACACCGATCCTTCTCCCGGGCGGGATTGAACCCATATTTTACCTCCCAGTTTTTCAACATATGCTTTTGAAATAGTGAGTCCAAGACCGCTACCTTCCTGTGAAACAGGAAAATTGGTGTTAACCTGTCTGAAACGCTCGAATACCTTTTCGTGATACTCACGAGGAATACCAATGCCGGTGTCTCTGATATAAAATTCAATGGTATTGCCGGCCCGTACGCAGCCAAAATTTATCTCCCCGCTTTCAGTGTACTTTATTGCATTGTTTATCAAATTGCTTAGTATCTGATATACCTTGGTTTTATCCGTGATGATCTGGTTTTCTTCATTCGCTAATCGGTTTGAAAATGAAAAAGATAATCCTTTTTTCCCGGCTTCGGATTTGAAAAAAAGGTACAAATTCTGCAACAGATCCTTAACATCAACGATATCAAACTTCACTTCCAGTTGTCCGGCTTCAATCTTTGAAATATCAATCAGGTCATTGATGATATTCAGCATTCTCTGTCCGCTTTGTTGTATCAAATTGATGTAGACCTGCTGTTTGTCTCCCTCCAGCTGCGGATTTCTCAGTAACTGGGCAAAGCCGAGTATTCCATTCATCGGAGTACGGATTTCATGACTCATATTGGCCAGAAAGGCTGATTTGAGCCGGTCGCTTTCTTCAGCTTTTTCTTTAGCCTGCAGCAGTTCCTTGTTAATGGATTTGATTTGTTCAATGCTTGCAGTCAGTTCCCTATTCTGTGACAGGTATTTTTCATTGATAGCCTGATTTCTTTCAATCAGCTCTTTAAGCTCTTTTTCAACCTGTTTCTGTTTTGAAATATCGATATGAGTTCCGGTCATCCTCGCAGGTTTGCCTTTTTTATCCCATTCAATGACCATTCCCCGGTTCATTACCCAGATCCACTTACCATTTTTGTGTTTTAACCTTACTTCACATTCATAGAATTCAAGCTCACCGTTAAAATGTTGTTGCAACAGCTCTTTTGCTATTGCCAGGTCATCCGGATGGATAAGGTTGTCCCAGGTATTAATATTCAAGGGTTCCAGTTCGGTGAGATTATAACCTATCATTTCTCCCCATCGTTCATTGAGCATAATATTACCGGTCTGAGTATTCCAGTCCCAAAGGCCGGCCCTTGTGCCTTTCAATGCCATATCCAGTTGTTTCTCGCTTTCAAGTAAATCAACATTGCTGATTTTTTGAATAAAGGCATAAAAAATAAAAGCCCACATCATGGGTATGAATGCCCCGATCAAATCCTCATACGGATCCAGTGCATTTGTAATTCCATACCATTCAATAAAAAGTGACAGATAATATAATAAGAGGATCAACAACAGACCCATTAGCAATAGCTTGATGTCGGTTCTTATTTTATATTTCCCGCTGAACAGTATAACAACAATTCCGGAAAAGGATGCCAATAATGAGACCAGATCAAGATAAGCAATACCTTTCATTATTTAACCACCTTTTTATTCCCGATGGATAACCTGAAACACCATATTGCAAGTACTATAGTGCTGATCGAATAAAAAATGTGTTCCAACACATTCATAAAAGAGTTCCACAAGAATCCCTCAGCAATAGTGAAAACCCATGCTAATAATAAAATATAGAATCCTGCCAGTAAATTTTTCCAGCCAAATATTCGCCTGATTTTTTCTTTGAAAATGAATGTAAACACCAGCACGCCAATACCCAGTATCAGCATTACTAATTCATTTTCCTGTACCATTATTGTTTTACGGTTTATCTTTTCCTTTCCCTTTTTATTAAAGTTACGTACAATATTTGTATTATGCTACATCCTATTTGAATATATTAATGTTGAATTTACTTGAATGTCAATAGCCTCACCTTAAATTAGGTGAAAATAAAGAATACATAGAATGCATTTTGATACTCGTTGAATATAACACTACGAATAACCAGAGATGTGTTGTTGTCCGGTTATAAAACCCAAACATTTTATATATTTACCAGCCTTTGATGTTAGAGCTTTTCACAATGAAAAAAAACGGGATGAGAATTTTGCTGATCAATCCTCCACGATCTCCGGAAAATAAAATACTCGAATCTGCGCCGGAGAATGCAAGAAAGTATATTCATAAAAAACTGATCGGTCCTCCGCTGGGATTGTTGACTGTGGCTGCCGCGGTCAGGGATTTTGATGTCAGGGTAATCGACCTGAAGGGAGAATACGATTTACATCCCGATGCCCCCGGTTTAAACGAATTGGTTTTATCCTGTTTGAAGGATTTCAATCCCGATATCGTAGGCGTGACTTTTATTGCCTCGGAGTTTTACTATGGTATGGAAATCTTCAGAATTTCAAAAAAATATAATCCCGGAATCCTCACTGTTGCCGGAGGATTGCATGTTACGATCTGTCCTGAGGATTTCACGGATCCGGCCGTCAATATTTTGTGTCCGGGGCATTCAGCCGGAATATTCCGGGACCTTGTTATGGCAAGGGAAAAAGGACTGCCCCCTGAAAGTATAGGAGGTATCATTGTGAATACGGTGAAAGGACATCATGGCTCATCCTGCCAGGCACCGGAATGGAATGCAGCCGGATCAAATTTCATAATGCCCGACCGCAGCCATCTTAAAAGGTGGTTACAGACTTATAAAGTGGGGAACGACCCTTCCCCCGCTACTTATATTTTTACATCGCTCGGATGTCCGTATACATGTTCATTCTGCTCTATCTGGCCGCAACATAACAGGAGATATTACGTGCGTGAAATTGAATCGGTCATTGACGAACTCAAGCAGCTGCATGAATATGACACGGTAAGATTTGCAGATGCCAATACCATTGTTGATACAAAATTCATTCATGCACTTTTTGACCGGATTCTGAAAGAGGGAATCAAGAAGAAGTATATTATGGATATTCGCCCGGATACTGCCGTGAAATATCCCGGATTAATTGAAAAGCTGGCAGAGGCAGGACTGAAGGTAGTAATTTGCGGATTTGAGTCGTTTCGTGATGAAGAGTTGAAAAACTATAATAAGAAGTCATCTGCAGCCGATATTAAAAAGTCAATTGAAATCTTTCACCGCAATCACATTATGTTACGTGGAAACTATATCGTTCCGAATGATTACGGCGAAGATGATTTTAAAGCTCTGGCCGATTATGCCGGTTCAAACAGGGTAGTTTATGCAGGCTATACCATATTAACACCTATGCCGGGCACTGTTTTTTATAACGAGATTAAAGACCAGATCATAGATTTTGATCTTTCTAAGTATAACTTTTTCAATTGCGTACTGCAAACGAAATTACCGCTTGAGAGGTTTTATGAAAATGTGGGGAAGTTATGGAAAATAAAGCTGGGGGAAGACATATTATAATAGCCGGTCATTTTTTAACGCTTTCAGCCCCTTTGAATACTGGCAGGTCTTTTAACCTATAAAGCTGTTACTAACAATATCCAGGAAGTCCTCAATCTTATCCGTCGAAAATGATTGAAAGCTCCCTTCAATGAACCTTGCATTCCGTGTAAGGCCATCGCCGGCGCCGCATTCAAATAGTATATCTGTTCCCCGCATTAACAGTGAATCCATTGTTTTATACCAGTTCATCCGGTTTGGCAGATTGACGGTAACTTCATTCCTGATAGCGTCTGCTGTATTGATCTCTTTTTGATCCATAGCTGAAATATACGGATATGCAGGAGTCATGATGGGAATGTCTTTTATGGCTTCGGCGAAAGCATGGCCAGCATTCTTCAGAAATTTTGAATGGTAGGGTTTTGATACTGACAAGGGTGTGGCACGCAGGGCTCCTTCGGCTTGCGCGGCTATTAGTATGCGTTCTACCGTATTTTTTGACCCCGAAATAATAAATGTGTACGGATTATTCTGATTACAAATTTCAATATCTTCTGCCTGCTGAAACAGGTTCGATACGTCGGTTTCGGTTAAACCAATAATCATTCCCATGCCGTAAGTGCTTCCTTCTGTTAACGTGCATATTTTTTCCCAGGCGTGCTTTACCAACATCAATCCGGAACTGAAATTAACCGACCGGCAATAATACAGGGCTGCATATATGCCCATGCTGTATCCCGAAACGAATGATGTTTTTACGTTATGGTCATTCAGGATATCGGCAACAGTGCAGCTGAAGATATAACTTATGTATTGCGATTTTAATTCATCCTGCAGGAATGTATTCTTTCTGAAATCAAATCCGGTCAGATCCATTTTTAACAGATGCGAAGCTTCGTCAAGCCGATGGGAAAAATTATTAACAAAGCCCGACACGGACTGATCCTCGGTCCCTTTATATTCACTTACAAATGCCGGAAAAATAATGCTTATAGCCAAAGTGTTGGAGATTATGATAGCAAGACTACCTGAAAAACCACATATCTTCTGTTATATTCAAGATCCGATTCCATATTGCAGCATTTCCTGATGTGAAATAATTCCTTAGCATAGCCACTCAGCTGTATGGAATAATCTCGCAGGTTATTCCTGTCATTAAAAAGCAGTTCAATGTCCTTCCATGAGATCCTGCTGTTTATCCAGCTTACTCCAAAAGCCTTAAAGAACGCTTCTTTGCAGGAAAAACACAGTGGAAATGTAAGTCCGGGATGAATATTGAGATTGCGTGTTATTTCAGATGCGGTGTATACCAGATCGGCAAAACCACCTGTATTTGCCCGTGCAGGGATCTTCGTTTTAAACCTTCCGATCTCTTCAATATCGATACCGCATCCCATGACTTCTTTCATCCAACTGTAACGCTTAATTGGCTTTTAAAGATTTACCAGATTATTCTCATGCTCAATCATTAACATCTGGGTGTCAATTAATTGACCTATTGTTTCCACAGGATGCTTAACGATATACTTGGCTATTGTTTTCAGTTCAATGGTAAGGTTGTATTTCTTCTTAAAGATTTCAATCAGTTCAAGAAACATCAGCGAATCTCCCTCCAGGTCAGTAATGATATTGGTATCTTCGTGTATCTGATTAACATCAACTTCGCATTCTTCCGAGAAGAAATTATATACAATGTCTTTTACCTCTGCTCTTGTATTTTCTGTTATCTTACCCATGGTTTTTTAATGATTTGCTGATTTATTGATTTGAAATCCACCTGACATAGAAATATTTTTTCCGAAATTTAAACATATTTTTTAAATACCAGCGTTGCATTATGTCCTCCGAAAGCAAAAGAATTTGAAAGAGCACAACGAACCACCTGTTTCCGTGAACAATGGGGTACATAATCCAGATCAAGTTCCGGATCTGGAATATTGAGATGAATGGTAGGTGTAATGATATCGTTGACGATGCTCATAACCGTAACAGTTCCTTCAATGACGCCTGCAGCGCCTACGGTATGGCCAATCATTGATTTTACTGATGATACAGGTATTTTATAAGCCCGTTCACCAAAAAGATTTTTGATGGCCATTGTTTCGTATTTATCATTCAATGTGGTTGATGTCCCATGCGCATTAATATAATCCACTTCTTCGGGACTGACAGCTGCGTTTTTCAGGGCTGATTCCATGGTTTGGCGAATCCCTTCGCCATCTTTCATGGGGGCCATGATATTGTATGCCTCACTGGTTAGTGCATATCCGGCCAGCTCAGCATATATTTTTGCATTTCTTCTCAGGGCTGATTCTTCCGATTCGAGTATCATAATTCCCGCACCTTCGCCAATTACAAAACCGTCACGATCATTTGAAAAAGGACAGGATGCTTTTTCAGGCTCAGGATTCACCGATAGAGCATATAATTCATTAAATCCTTCAATTTCTTCCCTGTTGATCATTGAATCGGCACCACCTGTTATTATAAGATCGGCAGCGCCGTATTTGATCATATCGTAAGCAATACCTATGGCATACGCCGATGAAGAACAGGCTGATGTAACCGTAAAATTCGGCCCCAGCAGTTTATATTCAAGGGATATCCAGGCAGACATGGAATTGCTCATGCTTTTCAGTACGGTATTTTTGGAGGTAGTTCCCTTCTCTGCGCTGTTATTTGCTGTGTTAACGACACCTAAAATTACGGCACACCGTGATCTGTCAAATGACACAAAATCAATAGCTGCTTTCTGCACAGCTTCCCTGGCACATACATAGCACATTTTGGTTACCCGTGTTGTCTGATCAGCCATTCTTTTTTTTATAAAACCGGCCGCATATTCTTCAAATGAATCCGGGACCTGTGCTGCAACCTGGGTTTGCAAACCTCTGGCATCTATTAACGTTATTTGTTTTACCCCGTTCTTCCCGGTCACCAGATTGGCCCAACATGATTCGAGATCAAGACCCAGTGCGGTGATCATGTTAAGACCGGTTACTACTACTTTATTATTCATGCATTATGTTTGATAGGTTGAAATTACGAGTTTAGTTTTACTGAGCAATGGTAGCTCCTGATAGTGCATCAGTATCTCCTTTAAAATTTGACTTTTCAGGACTTACAGGAATAAAATCCCTGAATTTATTCGGGTTTATATCTACTTTCCCTTTCACGTTTGCCTGGAAAGTCGGTTGCTTGGCAAAAAAATAAAATTCAGGCTTGATCACATAGAACAAAAACAGAAAAACCGACAATGCGTAAATTGAAATGAAAGCAATCCCACTTCGATAATTTCCTGTTGAGTTCATTCACAATTTGCTTATTATTCCTGCTTTGACGGATTGAAAAATCAATACGAATCATAAGATGTCAGAGCAGAATTAAAATTAATCTGTTTTAATGAAGGTGTAAATGTAAAAAAAAACTAAAAAACCCAATATGCAATAAGGTTGCATATGGGTTAAAATTTTATTTTTGTCGTGCTGATTATGGTTTTATCAAATTCATAACAGAAGCCAAAGAAAGCTCATGTTTGAATATAAACTGGCCGTACGGGGGTATGAACTTGATTCATACGGACATGTCAATAATGCCGTTTACCTGAATTATCTCGAACAAGCCCGATGGGAAATATTCCGGCAGCTTGATCTTATTGATTACATCAGGAAGAATGGTTTGTTGCTTGTAGTGACTGAAATGCAGATAAGGTATAGTCGTGAGATCAGAATTTTTGATGAACTCATGATCCGGACTGAAATGGTTAAGGAAGCCCCTTATCTTGTTTTTTATCACAAAATGTTCCTTCAGGGATCGAGGGTGAAAGTCTGCTCGGCAAATGTTAAAACGTTGCTGACGGATAAGGATAACATTAAATATGATATTCCCGAAAAATTCCTGACTAAGCCTAAAAAGGGATGAATCATCAGGAATTCAACATATGGAATAAAATCGGATCGATTGGAGTTCTTGCAATAAACAATCCGCCTGAAAATTATATCGAAGATCCGGAATTTATAGGAAAAGAACAGGTTGAGCAATTCCTGTTTGATAAAGATTTGAAAGGAATCCTCATTAAGGGAACCGGTCGTCATTTTTCAGCGGGGGCCGATATGAATAAACTGAAACAGCTGGTGGTGGACAAAGAACTACTGGCAAAAAAGATGTCGGTAGGGAAGGACCTTATTCGTGTTATCGAAAAACTGGAAATTCCGGTTGTTGCCGTTGTCACCGGGGCATGTTTCGGTGCGGGACTTGAAATAGCTCTGGCAAGCCACATCCGCATCTGCAGTGAAAATGCCCTGTTTGCTTTTCCTGAAACAAATTATGGTATTATGCCGGGACTGGGAGGAACGGTTATGCTCTCGAAACTGATCGGACCGGGTAAATCAGCGGAGATTATTCTGTCAGGCAGCATCGTGAACGCTCAAAAAGCGCTGGAGTGGAAACTGGTAGATTATGTAGTGCCCGGTAAGGATGTGCTGACCTTTGCATTAAGTTTCCTGGAACGGTTGACCTTCGACAGGGATATTGATGTCATACACGCAGTCATGAGATCCATTCACAATGCACAAACCCTTTCGTTTGAAGAAGCCCTCGAGGAAGAGACAAAGCTTTTCTGTTCGCTGGCGCTGAAAAGTATGCACGATAAGCCCTGATGCCCGGATGGAACAAAGAACCATATATAGCAAAGTCGTCAAGAAAATTGGGAAAAAGGAATTCACCTCTATGTTTTTATCGTGCAAACCCGAAATGTGGTTTTCATCCTGGGAATTACAGACATTCTCATTTCCTGCCAATGTTCGCAGCCTGGCCGGCAGGTACCTGATAAAAAAGACGATATGCGAATATATCCGGGACAATGAAAAAATGGCTGAAATTCAAGTCGTTAATAATGGCCATGGAAAACCGGAAGTAATCCTGGGTAAGAATGTGCAACGGGCCATTGAGCAAAAGGGTATTAAAAAGATAATATGCTCAATCTCGCATACACGAAATCTGATTGCCGGAATGACCGTATTTTGCTTTTAAAATGAAGTTGAAAACGATCGAATGGAAAATTGACCAGGGTATTGGTCACCTGGCGCTGAACCAGCCTCCGGCTAATACCATGACACGGCTGTTCTTCGATGAACTGAGTGTGCTTACACATGATATTATTCCGCAATCTGCTATAAAAGCCTTGATCATTTACGGCAATGGCCGTCATTTTTCTGCCGGGGCCGATCATTATGACCTCAGAAACCGGATCATAGAAAATCTGCCTTCGGCTTACCCGGAAGAATTTCCTTCATTTTTGAAAGAAACAACGCGGAGTTTCCTTTTTTTCGAATATTTGCAGATACCTTCTTTTGCCGCCATCAGGGGTACATGTTTTGGATCGGCAATGGAGCTGGCCTTGTTCTGCAAGTACAGGATCTGTGCAGAAGGTACTGTACTTGGTTTTCCTGAGACCTCTTTCGGATTGATGCCCGGATGCGGAGGTTCCGTTAAACTACCAGCCATTGTGGGACGGGCAAAAGCCATAGAGCTTATTGTCAGCGGAAGGAATTTTTCAGCATCCGAAGCTTATGAATGGGGAATTGTACATAAGATTGTTCATCGCAGAACATTGATTGAAGAAGTTGTGAACATGGCAAAGGCAATGATAAACGGGCAATAGTAATTGGCAGAAATGAAAAAGCAAAAGGGTATTGGTGTGAAAATTTCCGGTACGGGGAGTTTCCTTCCCGGTTCTCCCATATCCATCGATGAAGTTGATTATTTTCTGGGTGAACTGACGGATGCTCCTTTAAAAATCAGGAAATGGCTACAACGTATGCGAATGATGATGAAAGAAATGCTGGAAGTTGATAACTATTATTTTGCAATCGATCCTTCAACCCGGCAGTTTACGGAAGATAACATCACCATGTCGGTGAAGGCAGCCAACAAAGCCATGGAAATGGCCGGCCTTGCCCCCGATGACATCGATTTCATAGCATACGGCAGCGCTCATCAGGATCAGATGCCTACTGCTTCAGTAAGGATCCAGGAGGCATTGGGCATCGAAAAATGCGGGGAGATTTCAATTCATGCCAATTGTACCTCTGCCTACAAAGCCTTACTGGTTGCTTATGAGTTTGTTAAAAGCGGCCGGTACAGCAATGCGGTTGTTATTTCTTCAGGCATGTCATCATCCGAATTGCGTGCAGAATATTACAATCAGCCCCTTGTGAAAAAAGAAGAGCTTTTCCTGCGCTATTTTTTAAGCGATGGTGCTGGTGCTGTGGTGATACAGGCTGATAATTCAGGCAAAGGCGGATTGTATATCAGCAATGCATACATGGAATCGGTAGGCGGGAAAAAGCCAAGTGCCATGAAAAATTTGCGACCGGCTTACTGGATGAATCCGAAAGAAGAATTTGAAAGGGGATATCACCATTTATCACAGATGTTTCAGAATGAATTGCGGCAGAACTTTCACGAACCCGGTGGCACTGTGTTTTTTAACGGATTAAAGCGAATGCTTGAAAAATATCCGGTTGATTTGTCACGACTGAAATATTTCCAGATCAATTTCCCTTCGAAGCACATCGCTGAGCTGGTGATGGAAGAATGTGCTGCCTTTGGTATACCCAAAGAAACGCTTTATACCAAAATGTCGAGTATGGGATACATAGGTCCCCCTATGGTTTTTATCTGCCTCGACAGGATTCTGCGTGAAGAAACACTTGCCCCCGGCGATGTGGTATTAAGCTTTGTGACCGAAGTAAGCAAATTCATGCAGGCAGGATTTACGCTGGAATACAAATAGTGTTTCTTGCGGATTTTGCAGATAACGCAGAGAGTATCTGGTTAAAAAGTCGCTGGCATCTGTCCCAATTTGTTGGAATCCGCTTCTGTCATTTTATTTACTAACTTGTTGATTGAAAAATGTTAAACAACCGGAGTGTCAATTCTTTTCTGTTTTGCTTTTTTTCTGCGTTAATCTGCGAAATCAGCGAGAACCTCTCTTCTGCGAGAACCCCCTTTTTTACGAATACTTGCTCTTCAGCCTCAGCAACGTTCTGAACATGGGTTCCTCCAGTCTCTGAGACTTTCGGATTGCCATCGCCTCGGCAAGCATCTCGGGCTTGGGCGCGCTTTCGAGCGCGTGCACTACATTGGGTCGTTTCGCGATCTCTCTGCGCAGCAAAGACGAGAGCTCTTCTCTGCCAATATCCCGACTTACATAATATACCGGTTCCAACAGGTTATCGTAAGCTTTAATGAAGCCTTGTTTCAGTGCCAGGTCATACATTTCGGTCAGCGGGTAAATACGGACTCCTTCTCCGGTAAATACCATATCTTTTTCCGACACATAGTGATCGATGAATGAAAAGGTCTCTCTCACGGTTTCCTTAGTTTCACCAGGTCCGCCAAACATAAAGAACCACATGGTGGGCATGTCATGTCTGCGGATCAGATCGGCACAGGACCGGAGCTGTTGCAGTGAGAAGTTCTTCTTTAACGATTTCAGCATCTTTGGTGATGCCGTATCGGGTGTGCAGTCAATCTGCCTGAATCCGGCCCTTTTCATCAACGAAAGTAACGATGAGTTTGCATCCTTCGGATTAATTCCCATAGTCCGCAATCGCACGCTGATACCCTTCTTGATAATTTCTTCACAGATAGCTTCTGCGTGGCCGGCCGGTGAATTGAAGGTAGAATCAACAAATTCAAACAATATATCGCCCAGTCGTTCTGCTGCATCTTCGATCTCGTCCGCAATTTCTTCGGGATTTCGTAACCGGTAAGTACGCCCTTCGAGGTTTGGATAGGAACAATAGATACAGGAAAAAACACATCCCCGCTTTGTCTGGACAGGATAACTGCCCCGTTCCCTGTATGCATCAAGTTGTACCAGGTCATACAACCTCGACAAGGGGACATCTTTCATGGCAAGGGAAAATGCCGGAGGTGTAACTGCATAATGATGGTTCTTTTTATAAATCACACCCGGAATTCCATCCGGTTCACCACCTGTTTCCAGTGCATCAATAAGTTGTTGCAATGTTGATTCCCCCTCACCGATTATCCCGTATCTTATGCCGGTTGCCATAAGAATCTCCTCCGGAAAAATGCTGAAACCGCTGCCGCCCAGTATCACTGTGGCCTTTTCATGGGACTGTGCAACAACAATAAATTTTTTTATGATATCAGGAATAAAAAAAACCTGCCTCCCCATCACCGTATTATCAATGTTCCGGATAGATATCCCGATGTAGTCCGGATCAACCGCACCCAGCATTTCTCTCAGCTCCTGTTCGGTTTGGGTCGCTGCATCAAACAAAGTAACGTCAAATGATTTTTCGATGCTCCTGGCAACCAGGCAGAGTCCAAGCGGCGGGACCGGGTAAGGTACCTTTTCCGTGTTTGTGTTAATGAGCAGGACTTTTTTCATTATCATGATAATCCTCCGACAGGCAAATGTAACAGAATGTAAGAAAATGTACAAGCTCCTCACAATCCTTACAAGGAGAGAATTATGAATTAATAGAAATATTATATAAAGGCATTATTTAGAATTTAATGTCTATAAAACGTTAACTGCAGCCTTCGAATCAGCAAAACAATAATATTTGCACATCGGTGGTTCTGTGGTAGAGGAAGTCTCCCCACATAGGGGAGATTTAGAGGGGCTTTTTAACAAAAACCCATTACATTTGTACCATGCCTAGAAACAACACAACGAAATACAAACTGCTGCTCATCAGTCCCCGGCAACGATACATCGGCTATACGGCTCATGCCGAGTTGGCCCGTATGTTCGGCAGGAAAAGGCTGATGATACCTCTTGCACTGCCGGTCGTGGCCGCAAACACACCGGATCATTATGAGATACGTATCGTTGACGAGGAATCCGAAACCATTCCCGTTGATTACAGACCGGATATTGTAGGGATAACCACCCTTACAGCCACAAAAGACAGGGCCTTTCAACTTGGCGATCATTTCAGGTCACAGGGTGTTCCTGTAGTGATGGGAGGTGTCAGCGCCTCGGTTCTGCCTGATCAATACCTCGAACATGCCGATGCCGTGGTGATAGGAGAAGCAGAAAATGCATGGGAATATTGTCTGGAAGACTTTGAGAACGGGCGCCTTAAACAAAAATATACCGCTGATCCCAAATACGATTACAAAAATCCCAAACAGGCGAGATGGGATCTGGTGAATATGAAAACAATCTTTCAGGTTGCCGTGCAGATAACCAGGGGCTGCCCTTTTAACTGCGATTTTTGTCTGGTACCAAAAATATTCGGCCGGAGAATGAGGTTCAGGGATATTGATAACGTAATTGAAGAGATCAGGAACCTGCCCTCGAAATACGTTTTTTTTGTTGACGATAACCTCACCATCAACAAAAGATATGCCCATGAACTGATGAACAGGCTGAAGCCCCTGGGTATCTCGTGGGCGTGCATGGCCAGCATCGACGTGGCCGACGATGATGAATTACTGAAAGAAATGGCCGAAGCCGGCTGTTTTAACATACTCATAGGTTTTGAGTCATTAAATCCGGAAAGCCTTGGCGAAACCCATAAAGATCATAACCTGGGCGGTGAGAAATTTGTTGACGCCATTCGAAAGGTCCACCGGGCGGGGATTCATATAAACGCCTCTTTTATCGTTGGCTTCGATAATGATGCCCTGGCAGAACTTGACCGGATCTTTGACTTTTCACTGAAAACAGCCATGCCTAACGTGAACCTGCATTTGCTTGCGGCACCCCCTGGTAGCGAGCTGAACGCAAGGCTGAAGAGTGAGGGTCGCCTTTTCAATGTGCCCGAAAGCATCGGTGACGGATTTTTCCCTACCATTCATTACATGAATATGGGACAGCTAGAGTTATTCGATTGCTATGTTAAAACCATCAACAGTCTTTTCTCTTACGACACCATTCTGAAGAAAGCAAAAGCGTTATTTTCTGACGGATATTTCACCCGGCCCGGCCGTAACATACCGTTTTATACAAAAATGCGCCTGATCCTGATAATCTTATATGAGTACCTTTTTACAAAAGACAAGGAAAAAAGAGCGTTGTTTTTGTTTCTTACAGGACTGATAAGGAATCGAAAGATAGCTGTGGACAAGGCTTTTTCCTTTATGCTAAGCATGCTGAGTATCAACAGGCAGATCGGAAAGAACATGAAGAACAACGAAAAATACAGGTCCCTGATCCGACAGAATGATGCCGGTCCATGGAAAGACAGAAAGACAAATCAATCATTTAGTGCATAAGATCAAAAACATCGCTGTGGTTGGTGAAGGGAAAATGGGATCATCCATTTTCCATTATCTGATTGATTTTGATTTTCGTCTCACCTGGCTTTGCAGCTCTGATGCCGCAAGGGAAAAAGCACAAAATGCAATCATAAAGAAAACAAAGCGCCTGCTTCAGAGTGGTGTTCTTACGGAAGCCGGGTATGCCTCGAAGCTTGAGCAGATACAAGTTACTTCAGATGCCATAGACCTGAAATACTGCGACCTGGTTATTGAGGCCATCACGGAAAATGCAGACGAAAAAATAAAGCTGTTCAAACAGCTGGATGAAATCGTAGATATTTCCTGCCTACTGACAACCAATTCATCCTCCCTTGTCCCGTCCCTCCTGATACCTTCCGAAAACAGGAAAGACAAGGTAACGGGACTGCACTTCTTCTTTCCGGTACCCATGAAGAGCACGGTTGAACTGATAACGGGTCCTTCAACATCACAGCAAACGAAGGAATCATTGCACGGTTTCCTGCTGGAAGTGAATAAAAAACCTTTTCTCCAGGACGAATCGAATGCCTTTATCCTTAACAGACTCCTGCTTGATTTTCAGGCTGAAGCTTTCCATATCCTGGAAGAAGGTGAATTTTCGCACGCTGATATAGATGATTGTGTAAGGCAGCATATCTTTCCTACGGGTGTGTTTGAATTCTTCGATCATGTTGGGATCGACATCATGCTTTCTGCCATAAAAACATACACACAAGGAGAAACGGGTAAAGAATTTTATAGACCCATGATAATTAAACTGGAGGAGATGGTGCGGCAGCATCGCCTGGGCATTAAGACCCGATGTGGTTTTTATGATTATACAAATGCGGTCGTCACATCTTCTGATGATGGAAGAGTCTTGCAGGACAATTCGTCCCTCAGTCACAAGGTCGCGGAGCAATTGTGGAACTTTTTCACCTGTTCGGTTTCCTCGGTGATTGCATCCGGTGTATGCTCACGTGATGAACTGGCCGGGTATGTGAAAGATTACCTGGGTGTGGACACAGATCCCTTTACAATGGCATCATCATACTAAACTCGTTTCAGCATCTCCGAAATAGTTCTGTGAGGTTTTAAATTGGCTCAGGATGACGGGGCACTTCAATATCACATCTTTACAGGCTCCCATTTCCATCCCTGTCCTTTTTTCACAACATGCCCGAGACTCGGGAAAGGCGGGAAATGCTGTGCAAGCATCAGGGCATGTTTTTCAGCCACAAGATCAAATATACGGTGCTTGCTTTCATTGGCCATATCGGGTATGATGTCGAAAACAGGGATTATATCGGGTCGTTCGAGCAAAAGAGGAAAAACCACCGTATCGCTGGTAAAAAATAATTCCTCTCCGGCGGAAGAGAATGACACTACTATGTGGCCGGGTGTATGCCCGTGGGCCCTGTGTGGAATCACACCCGGCACAATTTCGGATTCCTCTGTCAGAAGTTTTATCCGTTCCTTGATCGGTGTTAGCTGCTCATGGGCTATTTTCATGAATACTTCGGGCCGGAGAAGGCTGGATAGGTGTTCCTGAACTTTGGCAAAGGCTTCTTCCGAAAACCAGAAATCCCATTCATCTTTCCAGATATAGTAGTGGGCATAGGGAAAATTGGGCTTACCATTTTCGTCCAGTGTGCCGCCGATATGGTCGGGATGCGCATGTGTAATAACAACTGTATCTATATCCCCGGGCTCAACACCGGCCGATTTTAAATTCATGACCAGTTTACCCGTATGGGGTCCCAGCTTGCCGGCACCCATATCGACAAGCACTTTGTGCTCACCGGTATTAACATATAAAAAAGTATAGGGTGAGTAAATTTTATCCGGTGGCAGGTCAAAACCTTTAAGCAATGCAGTAACCTCAGCTTCTGTCAGACCTGCAAAGAGATGCCTGGGATCATATTCATAATAGCCATCGCTGACCGAAATGCATTCAAAATGTCCGGTTCGGAACCGGTAATAGTTTTCTTTTCCCGATTGATCTGCCATGGTTCAGGGATCTGGATTTTCAAGTAAATATTTCCGGTATTTCAGAATTTCAGGTGTTCCAGCTGTTTTTCCTTCATTACATCGGCCATGGTCCAGAAATGTATATCGCCTGAACCGAGCCGGATAATTTCCAGATAAGGCTCAATCGATTGTCCCGCAATATCATCCAGGAATTTTCTGCTCTCATAAGCTTTTTGCTTTAATCCGGGATCATCAAGAAATTCCATTTTTCCGGTAACTCTCATCGATACAGCGTTTCCCAGCTCAGCCGGATGGTTATAAAAACATACCTCAACATTCGGATTTTTATGCAACTGGTCGCTCATATTCTTTGTTGACAGAATAGCGAAATAAAATCCGCTTTCGTTAGCAAACCATTGTAAAACTCCTCTTACCCTTGGCTGGCTGTTCTCACAAGTGGCCAGGAAGCAAACCGGATTTTCGTTTGCGAATTTGATACAATCCTGCAGGTTCATTTTAATTTGATTTAGGTTAGACTTGGTGTTTGGAAAGCAGTACAATTTACGATATAATAAGTTCTTATCCAAGTAATTCACGATAATTTCACTATTAATTTATACTATACCGTGCATGTTACATTTGTGGTATATAATGTTACAATAATGCTTGACTCAGGCGCTAATGATTTGTAGCTTTGCATAAATACCAGACTGAGGCCTGAAGCCATCGGGAGAATTTTCATTGGACAAAATTCAGCTTCACATGAAAAAACTGATATATAATTGTTTCCTTTGCTCCCTCATTTCCCCTTTGCTGTATGCCCAGTTTTCGACAATGGAAATCAGCCAGCTCAATGTTTCCGACGGACTTTCACAAAATTATGTTTCGGCCATCCTAAAAGACAACAAAGGATTTATCTGGGTGGGAACTTTCTGGGGCGGTTTGAACCGATATGACGGATATTCCTTCAAGGTATATAAAAACAATCCCAATGACATTAATTCATTGTCATCCGATGATATATGCACAATGTATGAAGACAGAAATGGTGTTTTATGGATTGGTACCTGGGACGGATTGAACCGGTTCTCACCCGAAGAACCCGGTGAAAAATTTATTTGCTATAGGTATTCGAATTCTCCTGTTAAAGGTGGAAATTTAGTCAGCTCAATCTATGAGGATTTTACCGGTAAATTATGGATTGGAGGAGGTTCACACGGGGTATTTTCATTTGACAGGAAAAACGGAAAATTCACCTATTATAAAGTGAATGTTGACGTTCCGGGCACTATTGACGGGAATATCTCAAGTTATATCAGTTCAATACCCGATAATAATGTTGCCGGTTATGTTTGTTCCATCACCGGAGACAGCGATTCGGTTCTTTGGATCGGGACCACCGTCGGACTGAACAGGCTCGATCGAAAAAACGATGTTTTTAAAGCATATAGACCCGTTCCTGATGACATTGAAAACTGGAGTAACAGTATTTCTTCCCTGCATGTTGATCCATCGGGAAAACTATGGGTGGGAACCGGTAACGGTTTATTTACTTTTCACAAAAACGATGAAAAATTTACATTGCAATTTAAAGAATCGAAGCGTTATAAAACCTCCAGAAATACGGTTATTTGCAGCATTAAAGAAGATAACACAGGAAAATTATGGGTAAGAACAACGGAAGGCCTTTACAATAATGATGAAACAAATAACACATTTATCAGATGTATACATTCTGAATATCCCCAGGAAGTGTGGTGGGAACTGATCAATACACTGTACATAGAAAGCCGGGATATAATCTGGTTTGCCTACCCTGGGGAAGGCATAAAAATTCTGACGGTTAAAAGAAAGAATTTTGAGTTTATTAAATTGGAATCGGATGATCCGAAAAGTATGATTTTTAATCGCACATCTGCTGTTTATGAAGATAAAAATGGCAATATCTGGTTTGGAAGTCCCGGTGACGGATTGAAAATATATAATCCGTCCGATAAACGATTCAGCTTTTATCGTCATGATCCCGGCGATCCTTTAAGCATATGTGCCAATACCATATATGATATATACCAAGACAAAACAGGAACTATTTGGATTGCAACCTCAGGAGGTTTAAACAGAACAGTGTTATCGTGTTCCGGAAAAATCAAATTCATACGGTATCTGCATGATGACGCAAATCCGGCCAGTATAGCCAGTAACAATATCTGGTGGGTGTTTGAGGATGAGGATAATAACCTTTGGCTGACAGACGGTACTTACCTGGACCGATACAATAAAGAAAATGATTCATTTATTCATTTGGAAAATGAATTGTTGCGGCCTGATTGGATCAATAATGAAAATAGTTGCAGGGAGGTCAAAGGAGAGATATGGTTTAGAAGCCGGTATGGATTACACAGAATAATACCTCCTCTTAAACAGACTTCCACGAATTGCATAAGAGCAGAGAAAGTTATTCTGTATAAGAATGATCCTTATGATCCAAACAGCTTAAGCAATAGTTGGGTTGTCTGCATGTGTTACAGCCATATATATCAACCCGGGACACTTTGGCTGGGTACATATGGCGGAGGCCTGCAAAAAATGGTAAAAAAAGAAACAAATGATCCGGGAATAAATGAATTCCAATTCAGGCATTATACTCAAAACCATGGACTGCCGAATGATATCGTTTTTGAAATTTTTGAAGATGATCATGGATTTTTGTGGATATCTACAAATAACGGACTTTCGAAATTCAATCCTGAAAAAGAAACTTTTAGAAATTACGATGCCAGGGATGGATTGCCAACCAACCAGTTTTGTGCTTTTTCATCCTTTAAGAATAAAAATGGCAAACTTTTCTTTACCACAGGTAATGGTATTGTAACCTTTTACCCCGACAGTATTAAAGATAATCAGGTTGTTCCCCCTGTTGTAATCACTGATTTCAGGCTTTTCAATAAGTCCATAAAGCCGGGTAAGAATTCACCACTGAAACTTTCTATTTCCTATACGAAAGAAATCAAATTACCCTATAATCAAAATTACCCGGGATTTGAATTTGCCGCACTGAACTATATCAATACCAGTAAGAATCGCTACAAATACATGCTTGAGGGAATAGATAAAGACTGGGTGGATGCGGGAAACAGGAGGTTCGTCGACTATCCCGACTTAAAGCCCGGGGAATATATCTTTAAGGTTATGGGATCGAACAATGACGATGTATGGAATGAAGAAGGCGCAACGGTCAGAATCGTCATCCGTCCGCCCTGGTGGAAAACAACCGTTGCCTATGTTTCCTATGGATTGCTTTTTATTATTCTTCTCAGGGCTTTTATTATGCTGCGAACAAGACGCCTGGCCAAAGAAAAGGCAAAACTTGAACAGCAGGTGAACGAAAGGACCATTGAAATCCAACAGGCTAATGAGGAGCTGCATCAACAGAAAGAAGAGCTTCAGGCAACCCTTGAAAACCTACAGAAAACACAGGCACAACTCATCGAATCTGAAAAAATGGCTGCCCTGGGCGGACTGGTTGCCGGTGTGGCTCATGAAATTAATACACCTGTTGGCATAACAATAACTGCTGCTTCGGGTTTATTGGATGAAACCCATAAAATGGCTGAATTGTTTAAAGAGGAAAAGATCAGACGGGCTGATTTTAAGGAATTTCTCAACAGTTCAAACCATGCGGTCAGCCTTATCATGTCGAACATGGAACGTACAGCAGCCATGGTGCAAAGTTTTAAGCAGATATCGGTTGATCAGGCATCGGAAACACGACGTGTTTTTAATGTCAAGGATTATACCCAGGATATCATCCGCAGCCTGTATCCCAAATTCAGGAACCGTAAAATTACCATCAACCTGAACATTGATGGTGAATTGAAAATTGACAATTACCCCGGGGCATATTCACAGATCCTGACCAACCTGATTATAAACAGCCTCATGCATGGTTTTGAAGAAGAGCAGGAAGGGAATATTGAACTGACTGCTGCATCCAAAGATAGCGAACTGTTTATCGAATACAAGGATAACGGCAAAGGCATAGCTCCGGAGAACCTGAAGAAGGTTTTTGATCCATTTTTTACAACGAACATAAAAAAAGGGACCGGACTTGGATTACATATCGTATATAACCTGGTGACCCAAAAAATGAGTGGTACAATTATATGTGAAAGTAATCAGGGTGAAGGAGTGAATTTCAATATCAGAATTCCCATGCATAATTAATAATTATGACGTAAGATGTTCTTTTATAGTTCATTCATTGGACAAAATTGTTGAGTTCTTTGTATATTTATCTCATTATTAATTATGAAAACTTTCAAGGATCATTTATTTGAAAACAAATATGAAGTCCCTCCCTGGGGGATTTAAGAGGCTTCCTATAAACCACCTGAACCATGAACCTCGAATTTAAAGACAACCTGTTTAACCCGGAAGACAAAACAGAGAAAGATGACCGGAAGCTTTTCTCTGACGATGATGAAATTTCCGGGTCCGTCAGATCTTCAGCAGAAAACGTCACACACGAAACAAAAGACTGTTGGAAAGTTCTTGTGGTGGACGACGAGGAAGACGTTCACAGTGTGACACGAATGGCATTAAAGGGATTTTCCTACAAAGACAGGGACATTCATTTTCTGCACACCTATTCCGCCGGAGAAACAAAAGAGATTCTCGCTGACAATCCGGATATAGCATTGATATTTCTTGACGTGGTTATGGAATCGAATGATGCAGGTCTCGAGTTGGTAAAATACATCCGCAATAAACTGCACAACTACCTTACCCAGATTGTGCTTAGGACCGGTTATCCGGGACAGGCCCCTGAAAGGGAGGTGATCACCGGATATGAAATAAACGATTATAAAACAAAGACCGAACTGACTACTTTCAAGTTGTTTACTGTTACCATGGCCAGTTTACGTGCCTATGATTCCATGATGCAACTCGAAAACCTTAGACAAACCCTTGAGGATAAGGTAAGGGAACGTACCACTGAACTGGAGCAGAAAAATATGCAGATCATGGAAATGGAACAGATGAAAACACGTTTCTTTTCCAACATATCGCATGAATTCCGGACCCCGCTCTCGCTGATCATGAGCCCGCTGGAAGAAATGCTGATGAAGGATAACCTGGAGGAAGAGGAAAGAAACGACATGGAGATGATGTACCGGAATGCGATACGGCTGCTCGGACTTATCAATCAGCTGCTTGATCTTTCTAAAATCGATGCAGGCAGCCTGAAGATAGAGCTGGTTGATTATGATATCCTGAGAGCACTGCGGATGATCGTGAAAGGATTCGTGCCGATGGCAGAAAGAAAGAAGATCAATTATGAAGTTCATATCCCTGATGGAAAATACCAGACCTGCTTTGACCACGATAAGCTTGAAAAAATACTGGCAAACCTGTTGTCCAATGCATTCAAATTTACACATGAAAAAGGAAAGGTAACGCTATCAATACAGCTTACAAATGAAAATGCCGGGAAGAATTCCGGTTACCTTGAGATCAGGGTGCAGGATACCGGACAAGGTATACCTGCCGAGCAATTGGACAAGATTTTCGACAGGTTTTACCAGGTGAGTGATACCATGAATGATGGGACAAGTGGCACAGGGATAGGACTGTCACTGACAAAGGAACTGATAGAGCTGCAGCATGGCACGATAATGGTAGAGAGCAAACCGGGCACTGGCAGCAATTTTATCATTAAGCTCCCCCTGGGGAAAGACCATCTCAAGGAACATGAATATGTAATTATAAATCCGGATGAAATAAAAGACAAATCACTTATTATTAGGTGCAGATCCTCTGAGAATAAGACAGTTATTGATAAAGAAGCAGTTGTTGTTATAGGGAATACAGACAGGTCGGTTGTTTTGATCATTGAAGATAATGATGATGTAAGACAACATATTGCTGAAAACTTTGAAAAAGATTTTTTCATAAAAGAAGCCAAACAGGGAAAAGAAGGCTTGGAAATGGCCTATGCCTTTGTTCCTGATCTCATCATTTCAGATATTCTTATGCCTGAAATGGATGGGATGACATTATGCAAAAAACTGAAATCAGATGTTCGCACAAGTCATATACCTATAATTTTACTCACTGCCAAAGCTGAAACTGAGAATATAATTGAAGGACTGGAAACCGGAGCCGATGATTATATAACCAAGCCGTTTAATATACAAGAGCTGATCGCAAGATCATTCAACCTTATTGAGCAAAGAAAAAAGCTAAGAGAAAAGTATACAAAGATGGTTGAACTGGAACCAGAGAAAGTTATTGTAAAATCTGCAGATGAAAAATTTCTGAAACGTATTGTGGAGATAATTGAAAAAAATATGGGCGATTTTGAATTTGACGTGAATAATCTATTCCCTGAAATGAACATGAGCCGGATGCAACTGTTCAGAAAAGTAAAAGCATTGGTAAATCAATCGCCCGGTGAACTGATTCGAAGTATCAGACTAAAACGCGCAGCGCAATTGTTAAAACAAAACTATGGCAATATAGCCGAAATTGCCTATGAAGTAGGATTCAACAACCTTTCTTATTTTGCAAAGTGCTTTAGGGAAAAATTCGGGGTGCTGCCTTCAGAGTTTATTTCTCGCTGATTTTTACTAAAAGTTTCTCGCAGATCACGCAGATAACGCAGATGAAAAATGTGTTTTCAATTGTTGCAGGCAGATCTCATAACAATCACAACAACCATAACCACCATAACCATCACAATAACCACAACTATAACCCAACCGAAACCTGACAACTGACAACCGACAACCCACAACCCACAACCCACAACAACAACCTTCCACTAACCACTAACCACTCTTCCCCTCACTGTTACACCTCCGTTATCCTTTGTTACAAACCTGTTAGAATCAGGCCTCTTCTGAATTGTACATTTGGTTCAGATAATCAAAACTAAAAGTATATGACTATGAAAACAGTTTTATTCTTTACCCTTGTTGGTGTAGCCCTGTTGTCTGCCTGCACCAAAAAAACCGAAAATCCTGTTGAAGGATTTTGGGAGTTGCAGTATTACGAATGGAAATCTGTTGACACCATTGAAGTTTTTAAAAAGCATGGTCTGACACGGCAGGTGAAAGTATATGGAGACAGTCATTTCACCTGGTTGCAGCAAAATCCTGTACATGACTCTGCATATTTGGGTTTCACTTTCGGAGGAGGAGGGACATACGAGATGACAGGAGACACCATTGTCGAAACGAATGAGATGTTCGCCTGGAAAAATGGAATTGGCTCAAAGGCGATAATAACTTACGAAATTCGCGGCGATACATTGATTGAAAAATTTCCTGAATCAGAAGATGATCCCGAAAGATGGACGGCAATCGAGGTATATACCCGCCTTGAATAGTTGTTTTTGTTCGGTTTATATCATCATAAAGCAAATCATATTACCAACCAAATAATAGGAGACAAAACCATGATTTTAGTAATCGGAGCAACTGGCATGCTCGGCAGTGAGATCTGCCGGCTGCTAAGAAAAGAAAACCAGCCCGTAAGGGCATTGGCAAGAGAGACTGCTGACCAGTCAAAGGTACATAACCTGAAGGAACTCGGAATTGAAATTGTGGAGGGAGACCTTCGCAAAAGCGCAACATTTCAGCCTGCACTTGAAGGTGTGACTACCGTCATTACAACGGCATCATCAATGCCTTTTACCTATGTGCCGGGTGAAAATGATCCCGTCCTGGTGGATAGGAACGGGATGATTGCCCTGGTAGACGCAGCGAAACAAGCCGGGATAAAACGTTTTATTTACACTTCCTTTACAGGTAGTATTGATATTGATTTTCCGCTTCGTAATGCCAAACGTGCCGTGGAAAAACATCTTCAGGAAAGCGGGATAACCTACACGATTTTGCGGCCCGGCTTTTTTATGGAGGGATGGCTGTCTGCCATGGTGGGTTTTGATGCCGCAAATGCCAAAGTCCGGCTTTGTGGTGACGGCACCCAACCTGTCAGCTATATCTCTTATTTTGATGTCGCCAGGTTTGCCGTTGAGAGCCTGAAGAATCCTCATGCCAGGAATGCCATACTCGAACTGGGCGGACCGGAAAAATTATCGCAACTGGATGCCGTCAAGATTTTCGAGGATGTCACCGGTAAGAAATTTGAAGTTGAGCATGTGCCTGTCGAAGCATTACAGTCGCAGCTGGAAACAGCTACAGATCCCATGCAGAAATCGTTTGCCGGTTTGATGCTTTGCTATGCAAAAGGGGATCCCATTGATATGAAAGACATGACTTCAAGGTTTAACATAAGCCTTAAGCCGGTAAAAGAACATGCCAGGAATATGGTAGCTGTTGCCTGAGCGGAAAGATATCAACAGCAACAAAACGATAAATCCAACCCTAAAGTAAAGTTATGAAAAAAATAATTTTTGTTGCATTGGTGCTGTATATCATACCCTGCAGCTATTCCCAAACCGCTTCCTCCGATATTATTTCCGCTTCGGGAAGCAGCATTGAGGCAGAAGGCTTTGTCATGAGCTGGACCATTGGTGAGAATATCATTGATTTTTATCAGGACTATCCGGGAATGACCGGATACAACTACCCGGATATTTTTATGAGAAACGGAATCCTGATCACGGTATATCCGACACTTACGAGAGAATTCGTTTTCATACGGGTAGAGGCTGAAAACAGCCCTGTCCTGCAGGCTGAACTTTCAAATGTACAGGGCAACTCACTCATAACCATTCCGCTCAATACTGACGAAGTGGAAATGAACATAGGTGATTTTCCGTATGGCACCTATTTCCTGCGGATTTCAGACCCGGATCATGACGACTATAAAATTGTTAAGATCATTAAACAGTAGTGGATCCCTGAAATCCACCCCTCGCTGGTCGGGAGTTGCACCCCCGACCTTGTATTTACCTTGCTGATCGGGGGTTGTACCCCCGATCTTCGATGAACAGAAAAACAAGTTCTTTGACTCATTTCGAACAAGCCATATCGGAGCAGTCATTGCGAGGAGCTCTACTGGAATGATTGGGATTGAGTATGCATATCTATGAGCGACGAAGCCTGCCTTGCCGGCAGGCAGGCAATCGGTTCGAACAGGCAGAACATAACAAAAAATATTAGCATTTTTCTGCCTTCAGCCAATTCCATTTGATTGCTTCGCCATTCAGATTTATTCTACTTGATTCCTGATCACTTGTGTATCATGGCTCGCAATGACTCACGGTTTGGGCCTTGCATTAATAAACAGATAAACCGAGTTAAACCATTAATCATTAAGACAATGAAAACAAAAGTAATGACAACAGTATTAATTGTATTCTTATCCATGAATGTTTTCTGCCAGGATAACCAGAATACAGAAAAGGAAAAAGAATCCATCAAGGCCGTTATTGAAGGTCTGCTTAAGGATCATTCCGAATGCGATCATGAAGGATGGATAAGTGCATGGACCCAACAACCGTATATATTTATCTCCTATACTGATAAAAGCGGTCATTTCATCTCTAAAGGATGGAACGAACTAAAAGAAATGGCCAAAAATTCTTTTACAAGGCATATGGAGGAAGACAAAAAAAGCGGCCGGTTTTTAACCCTTGAACCCTATGATTTTACCATCAGGGTATACAGTGAAAGTGCCTGGGCACAATATAAAATAAAGTGGACGGAACGATATA
Organism: Bacteroidales bacterium; assembly: GCA_016928305.1. GTDB lineage: Bacteria > Bacteroidota > Bacteroidia > Bacteroidales > UBA10428 > UBA5072. The sequence continues at coordinate 1,533 of JAFGKY010000005.1, read as the reverse complement.
AAGGCAAGGAAGGGATAAAGGAATGGACAACCTTCGAAAACTATTCTTTCGAGAAAGTAGATGATGAATGGAAAATTGCTTCCATTAGCGCTGTTGACCTTACATCTTTTGAGGAGCAAAAAGAGCAGGAATAAAAGGATAAACTGTGAACCCCTTGCTGATTGGGGGTTGCACCCCCGATCTTCGTTGACCAGGATGAAAATAAGTTCTTTGGCTCATTGTATTTGCAAAGCATTCTCAGGTCGGTACAAAACCTGGTCGTAATCTCATCGCTCAATCTGTGCGATCTGAATGTGCCTGAATTGTTACGACATTATAAAATACAATTTCCTAAACCATTAATCCAACAAACCCATGAAACGAATTGTTATCTTTTATGTTGTCATGCTGCTTGCGGCAGCAACACTTACCGCCCAGCCTCCCCAGGCCATGAAATACAAGGCCATAGCAAAAGACGAATGGGGAGTGGCTTTACCGAACAAAGCTATTTCCCTGCGTTTTACCATTTACCGGGGAAGTGAATACGGAACAACAGTTTACATTGAAACCCATCAGACAACAACCAGCAAGTTCGGGCTGATGGACGTGAATATCGGCGAAGGAACACCACAAACGGGTATTTTTTCTGATATAGACTGGGGTGCCGATGATTATTACCTTAAAATAGAACTCGATCCGAAAGGCGGAAACGATTTCCGGCTTGAAGATGAGAGCCACCAATTGCTATCCGTACCTTATGCCTTATTCGCCGGTGGTGTGCTTAATAATGACGACAATGACACAGACCCGGCAAACGAGCTCATCAATAGTGTGGTATTGAACGGCACCTTCCTCGAAATTACTGAAGGAGGCGTATTGACCATTATCGACCTTTCGGGATTAAGAGACGGTACAGAGGATGCCGATTCGGATCCGACCAATGAATTGCAGGATATCAGCCTGTCCGGTACCAGCCTGAGTATATCCGAAGGAAGCACGGTTGACCTGAGCGTGATAAAGGACGGTTATGAACCCGATACCGACGATCAGACCTTATCGGTCAGCGGGCATGAACTGACCATATCCGAAGGCAATACTGTAATCCTGCCCGATGATGTGGATGATGCCGATGCGGATCCGTCGAATGAGTTGCAGGATATAAGTCTGTCCGGCACAAACCTGAGTATTTCTAACGGGAGCACAGTTGATTTAAGCGTTTTGCCTGATGAAGTCAATGATGCTGATTATGATCCTGCCAATGAAATTCAGGATCTTCAGCTGGCAGGGAATATCCTTACCATCACCGATAACGGAACTGCAACACAAATTGATTTAAGCGTTTACCTTGATGATACCGACACCCACCTCACCGAAGCCGAAGTGGATGCCATGGTAGAAAACAACGGTTACCTCACCGGAGTGAACTGGGCAGATATACCCGATGTACCAGCCGACCTGGCTGATGGGGATGATGATACTCAGTTGACAGAAGCTGAAGTGGATGCCATGGTGGCGAATAATGGTTACCTCACCGGAGTGAACTGGACAGACATA
>JAFGKY010000053.1 GCA_016928305.1 Bacteroidales bacterium | reverse complement strand
TTTCTTTTACCCTGATCCCTAAAGGGAGAAAGCTGAAAAATCAACCTGTTCCCTTTAGGGATTAAGGGTAAAAACAGGTTGATTTTTTTTTAATTTGTCAAAGCAGAATTAGATCCATTTCAAAAACATTGTATAGTAGTTTGTTAATATCTTTTGCAATATTTTTTACGATTAATTCTTTATTTTTGAGAATAATAACACGATAAACCAGAACCCTGTTGAAAATAATCCTTACAATAGTATTCACTGCCGTATTTTTTTTTCTTCAACTTTCACTCACAAGTGGCCAAATCAATCATTATCTTAAAGTGCTTGAGGTACAGGACGATCGTGTAAAGGTTGAAAAGATTGATACCATTGACCTGTTTGATCCGGGATGTAAGGTATTGTTAATTCAAATGACAGGGGCATTGAAAGCGGATGACGATGAACCCGATCAAACCGGTTTTTTTTCTGCCCTCATGAATTGTGGAAAATTCGAGATACTGCAGGTTGCTGAGATTCAAAAGGGAACCGATTACTTTGTTTTGTTCACCGACAGCATATACAATACTTACACCGATGGTGAGAAAATACAGCTGGTACGAATGTGGGAGGACGAAAAGGTTGTCGTCAACAGTACGATTACAGCGAAAGAATGGGACGGAAACAAAGGTGGGATTGTTGCCATTATCGGTCTGGATACAATTGAGCTGCGATCGGATATTGATGTTTCTTCAAATGGATTCCGGGGAGGCCAACCCGAGTTAATTGTACCAAACAATTGCCGGACGGTTGCCGATTCGGTTAACTGGAAAGCTTCGGAACCCGGAAGTGCGGGCCATAAAGGAGAAGGAATCATTACCGTTAACTCTCCATACACAATGGGATCAGCAAATGCCCTGAACGGAGGTGGTGGTGGTAACGGAAAGTATGCGGGAGGAGGAGGAGGCAGCAATTACGATGATGGAGGAACCGGAGGAGCCCAATACAATGCCTGCACCTATGTTGATAATTACAAGGCTGAAGGCGGATTTGGGCAACGTGACTACAACGATACCTTATTTTATCATCCATTACTCCGCCGGATCATGATGGGAGGTGGCGGCGGATCCGGAACCCAGGATCCATCGCTGAACCGATATGCCACCGCCGGTGGTGACGGAGGGGGCATTATTCTGCTTATTACGGAACGCCTTATTGGTAATGGAGGAGTTTTGCGTGCTAACGGACAAAGTGTTACAGGAACTGCTTCTGCCAGTGGAGGCGGTGGCGGCGGTGGGGGGACTGTCCTGATTGACGCTGCTGCCTATTCAGGATCATTTTTGGTCGAAGTAAAAGGTGGCGATGGCGGGTCCACCTTGACGAACTGCACCGGCGCCGGAGGAGCCGGGAGCGGGGGCGTATTATGGTATTCCGGGGCCTCATTGTACCCGGGCATCACCCTCGATGCTTCAGCCGGAGCAAGAGGTCAGGCTGACCTGCTTGAGTGTGGCGGCGGCAATCAGTTTGGAGGTATGGGAAATCCGGGAGCTTCAAAACCGTCCCTGCTGTTAATACTGAACGGATTCCTTTTCAATGTCATACACGGAATTGATACAATCTGTGCCGGACAGACTCCCGGCATGCTCACCGGAAGCAATCCCAAGGGTGGCGACGGCAACTATACATTTGCCTGGAGACAAAGCCTGAATGGATCGGTATGGGAACCGGCAGCAGGTATCAATAACGGAAAAAATTACCAGCCCCCTGCCCTCACTCAGTCGACATTCTATCAAAGAGTCGTAACTTCCGAAGGCATCATCGACTATAGCCTGCCAAGAAGAATTCATGTGTACAATGCCATTGGTGGCAATACAATTACCGGCACGGATACCATCTGTTATGATGTCGATGCTAAACCGCTTACAGGAACTACCCCGCCCACACTCACCGGTGGGGACAGCAGTTATACGTATCAATGGCATTACAGTACCAATGGCACCGACTGGAATAATATCGAAACCGGTGGTACTTCTCATAATTATGATCCGGGCCGGCTGACCACCGACAGATATTACCGCAGGTATGTTGAATCCCACAGCGTATGTACCAGTATCAGTAACGTTGTTACAATCACAGTTTTAGATACCATTTCTTCCAACAGATTCTATTCCGGCGATACAACCATATGCCAGACCCTGAGTCCGGGAACACTCAATATTAAAGCACCGGGAGGAGGAGATAACACCTACCGGTTTGCATGGCTGATGAAACCGGCTTCCGGCAGCTGGAGCCAGATATCCGGGGCCAATAATGCAGTTTACAATCCCGGTTCTCTTAACGAAACAACACTCTTCAGGAGGATCGTATATTCCGGAAACGGCGATGCATGCATTGATACTTCAATAGTAAAAACAGTTACGGTACTGGATTCTATTTCCGACAACCGTATCAGTATTGATCCCTCCAAATATTGCGCAGGCGATGTTCCCGGGCAGATCGATGGTTTGCTTCCCGGGGGCGGCGATGCAGGAAATTATATCTATCAATGGCAGGTAAAGACAAATGGTGTCTGGAACAATATTTCCGGTGCGAAAGCAGAAGATTATACACCATTTATGGTTGAAAATGACACATGTTTCAGGAGGATTGTTTCTTCAGGTTCATTACCCGTTACGGGCAAATATGCCTGTAATGATACATCCTCTTTTATTGAACTGGAAGTGGTTCCATACATTATCAATCGTCTCAATCTTGCCGATCAGACACTTTGTCAGCACAATACTCCCCTGCCTTTGAATCCCGACCAGCCCGTATCCGGTGGTTACGGATCCTTTACCTACCAGTGGAAGATCAATGAATCGCCTGCTACCGAATGGGATAATGCCCCCGGTGCATCAACCTCACCAAACTATGAACCCGGAACACTGGAAACCACAACGCTGTTTACCCGTATCGTAGAATCCGATATCTGTGAACAGATCAGCGACACGGTTACCGTTACGGTATATCCCGTAATCAGTAACAACAACATCATTGGCGGATCAATCCAATATACCTGTTTCAATACCGGCAAAACACTGAACGGATCAACGCCGCTGAATGGTAAAGCTGGCGATTATGCATACCTGTGGCAAAAAAGTACCGATGGTTCAGCGTGGGAGGAAGCCACGGGCAAATCCGTCAACACACAGATCTCGTTTGAGACTCCTGATCTTACAGACACCATGCTGTACAGAAGGATCGTATATTCATCCGCTGCTCTTAAAGAATGCTCCGATATAAGTGAACCCGTAACGATAAGGATAAATCCACTGCCTTCGGGTGATATTATATCTTCTGTTGATAAGGTATGTGGCGGCGATACACTGTATGTTTCATTCAATGTCTCAGGAGGCAGCGGGCCCTATGAAATCAGTGTCAGATATGATGATGAAATATGGTCAAAGCCGGGTGTTATGGTGTTATATGATTCTATTCCAATTGACTTTAATAACGTTCAGAATAGTTATAATATCCGGATGAAATCCATACAGGACGACAGCAGCTGCCTGGCTGATCCCACGGGCTTCAGCAATACGGCTGTGGCGAATGTATATGCTGTACCGGATGCTGATGCCGGACCCGGGGGTGAAGTTTGCGGCCCACAGTATACACTACTAAATACCGCAGAGCTTCTTCCTTCATTTCAGGGACTCTGGACTACACCCCACGGTTATTTTGACAATGATACTGTGACAGCCACCAATGTGACAATTGACACAAATTTCTACGGCAAGAACTACATGAAATGGACGGTTTATAACCGTGATAACCGGAATTGCAGCAATTGGGATACGGCCGGCGTTATGTTTTATGAACCACCCAGGTATGCATATGCCGGCGGTCCTTATATAGTGGATACTTTTCAATATACCATGCAGCTTAATGCTGATCCCCCTGAAGCAGGGACAGGGCATTGGACAGTGGTGGAAGGAACCGGCATTATCAGCGATGATACGCTTTACAATGCTACCATAACTGAGTTATCCGCCAGGAATCTTATCCGGTGGACGGTCATTAACGGCATATGCCCGGAGAAAAAAGATTCGGTTGAAATTATCATAAAAATGCTGGCTATTAATAAAGGCTTTAGCCCGAACGGAGATGGTATAAACGATGAATTCAAAATACCTACTGAAAATGCTGAAAGAATAGCCATTAAGATTTTTAACCGGGCCGGCATTCTGGTCTTTGAATCGGATAATTATACAGAAGGGGAACCCTGGAAAGGTACAGGGAAAAACAACCTCGACCTGCCCGAAGGAACCTATTTTTACATAATGGATATCTGGGTAAGAGGCAAAACCGAACCTGTGAACTTTAAATCATTTGTTGAGATACTGCGATGAGAAAACGACTGGTAATATTAATTGCAATATGGTGCATACCTTTACCGGGCAAGCCACAGGACAGGAATATTCTCTTCAGTCAATACACATACAACGGCCTGTCACTCAACCCATCCTATGCGGGAAGTCATGATGTTTTCAGTGCCAGCTTTTTATCCCGCCAGCAATGGATAGGTTTTGAAGGGGCACCAAGGGATTTTGCCTTAAACCTTCATGGCCCCGGTAAAAATACGAAAACCGGATGGGGAATCAACATGATGTATGAAACCATTGGCATTCGAAACACATTTGGCTTCTTTGCCAATTATGCATACCGGTTGTCACTTGGACCAGGAATACTGTCAATGGGGATTAAAGCAGGATTTGCGTCCGGGAGCCAGAAAGTTTTGAATATAAGTGATAATGGTAAAATCGATCCTGCATTCAGTGATAATACTGCCAGTTATTTTTTACCCAATTTCGGTATTGGTTTTTACTATTACACCAATAAAGTATTTGCCGGACTTTCGGTGCCTCTTATACTGGGTTACAAAAGCAACAATGATGGAAGCATTATAGCTTACCATGATTTCTCTAAATATGCTTATTGGCTCACGGCAGGAATCCGTTTAAGCCCCGGCAATAACTGGCAGATCACACCTTCTGTGATCACCCAGTATGAAATTAGTTCCGGAATTGTATTGGATGGCACTGTGAACGTTTTATACAGGGAAACATTCGGTGTAGGCCTAGGTTACCGTACTTCAGGTGCCCTGATAATGAATGTGAGCTACAGGATAGGCTACCAGACAACGGTGGGGCTAGCTTATGATTTCGGATTGGGAGGGATTAACCAGTACAACCGGAATTCAATTGAAATAGCTGTACAGGTGGACCTTGGATTCAAGATTAACCGTTCAAATCCAATTGTTTTCTGATAATGAGGAAGCATAACCTGAGCATAATGATACTGATCGTGATGCTGTCCACCGGTGGCACTGCTCCAGCGCAGAAATTCTTCAGTGTCCGAAAATTGCCTTTTAACAGTCCTTCTTCAAATGAGTTTGCACCGGTCATTTACAAAAATGGAATCGTTTTCTGCTCCGACAAAAGAAGCACAATATTATTAAGTTACACAGACTTGCAGAACAATTACCTTACCGATATTTACTGGTCGGAGCAAAAAAAGGCCGGTAAGTTTGCCAATCCGCAAAGACTGGCCAAAGAATTATCCACACAATATTATGAAGGGCCTATCACCTTCAGCAAAGATGGAAATACCGTTTACTTCACACGCAGTATGGATATAACGAAGAAAAGAGGCAACAGTCTCCGGGGTGACAGCGTATTAGGCATCTTCAGTGCCCAGTACATTTACGGGGAATGGACAAATATTAAACAGTTCCCATACAGCCGGCTGAATAATAATACTGCATATCCATGTCTGTCTGAGGACGGACGCCAGCTGTTTTTTTGCAGTACGGATACCAGAGGTTACGGGAAATATGATATTTACGTATCGGAACTCGTTAACGGCCAGCCAAGGAATCCTGTGAACCTTGGACCCAAAATCAACACACCGGAGAATGACGGTTACCCATTTCTTCACAAGAGCGGCCGGTTATATTTTTCTTCACGCGGTCATGGAGGTAAAGGAGGCCTGGACATCTTTTATACTGAAAGGGTAAACGGCGAATGGCAGGACCCCATAGCCCTGCCGGATCCATTCAATACCGTTAACGATGACTTCGGTCTGGTTTTCAATGAAACGGCTGATACTGCCTATTTTTGCTCCACACGTGGCAATTCCATGGATATCTACATGGCTTATTCTACATTGCCTGTGTTTACTGACTGTGGCGAACAACAAATGAATGAATATTGTTATACTTTTTATGAAGCCCGTGAACTTAACCTCGATACCACCATGTTTAATTACGAATGGAACCTGGGTGACGGTACCCGGAAAAGGGGTCTGAAAACGGATCACTGCTATGCCAGAACAGGCGACTATACAGTCCAGCTTAACGTAATCGACCTCGTAACGGGTGAGGTGTATTTTAATGAAGCTACGTATAACCTGTCTGTCAGAGATATTATACAACCCTATATTACTACTGTCGACACCACTTACGTAGGAAGCGAAGTGCAGTTTGATGCACTGAAATCAAACCTTGCATTTACCATTGCAGGGTATTACTGGGATTTTGGCGATGCAACACGGGCAGAAGATCCGGAGGTCACACACAGCTTCAGAAAACCCGGAATATATAATGTTCAGCTTGGTGTTACCAGCGCTGTTGCTGATGAAGATGCCTTTCCGGAAAAAGCCTGTGTCATAAAAAAAATCACTGTATTGCAACGTCCCCGATAATTATTATCATTGGTATGGATTTTGTTAAACATTATCCGGGTAAGTCTCGTATAGTAAAACATTACTACCTAAATAAATGATGGTATGAAGAAAATTATGCTTGTGCTGACAGGGATAACTCTGATAATGAACGGAATATCCCAACCTGTGCCCGCCGGTGATGAAAACATCCCCTTTCTGATGACATTCGGACCAAGGGCCGGAACATCATGGGGTGATGACGATTTTTCACAGACTTTTTTCTTCCTTATACCCAAGAAATTTACACAAGCCATTTACATTCGCGTTTATGATCCTGATATCGGAGGCCAGTGTGATGAAATTAACGGATTGTGGGATACAAAAATGACCTATTCTGTTTATGGGGGAAAAGATTGTTATTCAGTGAAGGATGCCCAGGAGACACAGCCGCAGGGTAATTATAAAAGCGGTAATTTACTGGCTACAAAATCATTCGTTAATCAGGCCAATTATGATGAAAACTGGTACACTTTCGGACCTTTTAATCCATCCGAAGGTGAATATGTTTCAAAATGGGACGCTTATATTTTTAAAATAATCTGTGACGGCGTTGCCGGAGATGATGGCAACCTTTACCGGTATTATCTCAGCACCATGCCAAACATGAACAAACCGGTTGAAGGGGCAAACGCCTTTGCCTATGAGTATTCATTCCGTATGCACGATGATCCGAGTGAAGTATCTCATATATATCCCTTTGTAGACGACAGAACGATCACGGTTAAACTGGCTAATTTTGACTGGGACAGTGACGGCCTTATCCGGACTGTTTCCGTGGCTCGTCACGGTCAGCTTACGAAAGTCTCGGGGGAAGACGTATGGATTGAAGATGAATTTAAAATTTTCGATGAAGAAAAGAATACTTCCCTTGATATACAGTTTATTAAAAAGAAAAATCCACCTGTCAGGAATAATAATGTGGTTGTAAATGTGAGAAACCAGTATGGTGAATTGCTCCCGTTCTATGTTATACCTATTGGCGGAGTCCCCAAACCAAGACCGGAAATTGCCGTAAAGAAACAGACAGCTCATTAAATTAGTCATATATGCTTCTTCGTAATGAAAAACAGAGTGTTGGATTATTATTGCTATTTGCCAGTCTGACCGTATTCTCACAGGATTATAAAGTAAAGAACTACAATACGCAGGATGGAATTTGTCATCCTTTTGTCTATACCATCAACCAGGATGCCAGAGGGTATCTTTGGTTAGGGACCGGCGAGGGTTTATGCCGTTTTGACGGATTTGACTTTACACCCGGTGCTGTGACTGATTCCCTGGCCAATCCGGTAGCGGCCATCAGTTATAAAGATGCAGATGGGAACCTGCTTTTCGGATTCAATGATGGTACCCTTGTGCGATACGATGGCAGAGAATTTCATATTGCATCACAGGATATTAAGATGACAAGTTCCATTACCGGCATAGCACAAACAGCTGAAGGGGATTATTTGCTGTCTACCCTGAATAACGGACTTATCATTCTGAATAAAAACCTCTCCAAAGGGAGAAAAATAGAAGGCATTCAGGAAGTAATGCTGACAGCCTTATGGTCTGACGGAGGAAAAATTCTGATCGGATCCACGGATGGTTTAACCGTCTATGATTTCAGAACCCAGGAAAGGACAGCAATCCTTAACACAATTGTTGAAGAACTTGCTTTACACAAAATCCAGGATATACAGCAAAGCCGGGATAAAAAGGCATTCTGGATTGCTACTGAAGACGGCGGAGCATACAGGCTCACGCTAATGGAAGAATCATATTCTCTTTCACCGGTTGGAACGGAATTTAACCTTGGAGCAAAAAACTTTCAATCGGTCTTTGAGGATTCTGATAACAATTTGTGGATCAGTTCATTGTATAATGGTTTATACAAACTTTCCGGTCCGGATCAGAATGGAAAATACACACTTGATCATCTGAATAAATCAAACGGCTTGCCCGGTAATGCTATTAAGAATGTATTTGAGGACCTTGAAGGAAACATATGGATCGCAACCTATGGCGATGGACTTGTGCAAATGCTCAATCAGGCCTTTTCTTTTTATACGTATGAAATCCCTGGTATCGACAACGACATAAGATCCGTCACATCCTTTGACGGATCCATATGGATTGGAGGGAATGGCACAATAGTACGAACACAACCCGGGAAGAAGGATAAGCCTGTGCGATATAATCAACGGAATGGGCTGCCCACAGATAAGATCACAGCTCTGACCGGGCATCATTACAATCTTTATATCGGCACGGAAAGCAATGGTTTGTATGTAATGAATGTGCAGACCGGTATTTGCAGAAAGATACCCTATTCCGACAATTCCCTTGGAAACATAATTCAGTCACTGGCACTTGCTGACGGAACACTTCACATTGCAACCCGTGATGGAATTTATACCCTTGATCTCAGCAGTGGTTCTATAGCTAATTATAGTACCCTTACAGGACTTCCCCATAATGATATCAAACATGTTTTGCCGGATAAGGAAAACAAAATGCTTGTTGCTACACGTACCAATGGTATATACGCGATCAAAAGCGACGGAGAGGTCACGCTTGCCTTTCCGGCCGGTAAAATTGAACAGGAGTTTAATGTCATTGTCCGTGATGCTTCCGGGAATCTTTGGGCTTCCACATACGGTGACGGAATATACCTGTTTACGTCCGATACAGTACTTAATTTCACAACGGCTGACGGGCTGAAATCAAATTATTGTTACGGGCTTATACCCGGTGACGATCAAACCCTGTGGATTGGTCATCGTCTTGGCATCAGCCGCATCCATACCCGTCATTTTACCGTCCAGGTGTATGATTTGACCAAAGGAATCACCGGTGACTGTAACTTTAATGCCACATATCAAGATGACAAGGGAGTGATCTATTTCGGGACAACGGAAGGACTGATAACCTACGATCCTTCAAGGGACAAACAAAGTCCGATCCCTCCATTCACCAATATTACCAGGTTGGTCATTTCGGACAAAGAATATGATTTTAATCAGGATATTATCCTTCCCTATTCCCTTTATAAGCTCAGAATTGAATTCCTGGGACTTTCATACAGCGATCCTGCTTCAGTAAAATACCAATATAAGCTTGAAGGTCATGACCTGGAATGGTCGGATATTACATCCCTTAATGTTGCCAATTATCCGCGCATTGAAGACGGTGAATATACTTTTCTGCTAAAATCCTTTGATAGCAAAGGGCTAAGCCAGGGAAAGCCTGTCTCCGTTCACATTCGCATTAAACTGCCTTTCTGGAAAACATGGTGGTTCTTTATTTCTTGCGGAATTGCATTGATCCTGGCCATGATAACCATAATAAAATACCGTGAAAGAAAACAAAAAGAACTGCAGGAATACCTCGAGACTGAGCTTGCTGCACGCACCAAAGAAGTAGTAGAGCAGAAAGAAGAGATCGAACTGAAGAACAGGGATATCACCGACAGCATCACTTATGCACAACGCATTCAGGCCAGTATACTGCCACCTGTAAAAAGGCTTCAGCAAAACTTCTCCGGCAGTTTTGTATTTTATCAGCCCCGTGATATTGTATCGGGTGATTTTTACTGGTTTGATAAGGTTGATGACAACAAATTCATAATCGTTTGTGCCGACTCTACCGGTCACGGAGTTCCCGGAGCCTTTATGTCAATGATCGGTACCACACTGATTAAAGATATCTGTTTCCGGGAAGTCAGAAAAGGACCGTCTGAAATCCTTAAGGTATTGGACATGGAACTTGGCAATATCCTCAATCAGAACCTTGAAGATGGCACAAAACCACCTGATGGCATGGATATTATCGTATGTGAAATCGATCTGAAAACAAAATACATGCGATATGCAGCTGCAATGAGACCTTTGATCGTATACAAAGACAGTGAGCAGCTTTATCTTAAAGGGAGCCACAGTTCGGTGGGAGGCGTATACGATAAAGAGATAAAGCTGTTTCAGGATGATGGCCTTCAGCTCAGCCAGGGAGATATCGTATACATGTTTTCTGATGGATACCCTGACCAGTTTGGCGGCTCTATGGGCAAAAAGTATAAAATGGTCCGCCTGAAAAACATGCTTGTAGATATTTATCAGAAGTCGATGGACGAACAATACATCCATGTCAAGAATACATTCAACCTGTGGAAGGAAAATTACGAACAGGTGGATGATGTGCTGTTTATGGGGATTAAGATTTAGATGATTGACAATCAACCAGCGATCGGATGAGGTTCTATCATTTATAAAAACCTCACTACATCCTTAAAGTCCTTCCGCACCTTTTCACCTTTTTTTCTGAAATCCGACATTGGATGTCCAAGCGGCGTGATGCCGAACACCACCTGGTCTTCTCTCAGATTCAGTGCATGTCGAAGTTTACCCGGATCAAATGCAGCGATCCAGCATGCTCCCACTCCTTCATTTTCTGCAGCCAGAATAATATGTGTCATGGCAATTGCCGTATCAGTCTCAACGGAATTATAGCCATCTGTACTCCTCACCCATGCTTCATCTTTTTTGCCAACGACCACAAGTATATGGGGAGCACTCTTATACCAGTCACGGTGATAGCATTCCCTTATTTTCTGCAACATTGGAACTGAAGAGATCAGCCAAAACTCCCAGGGTTGGCGATTAGCAGCAGATAGTGCTATCCTTCCGGCTTCCAGTATGCGGTTCAGCTTTTCAGGGGCAACCTGTATCCCGGGATCATAATTACGGATGCTTTCGCGGGTTCGGATGAGGTCGTAGTATTCCATGATGAAGGGATTGTCTGTTCGAACAAAGTTAGGGAAAAAGTGGAACAGTGAAATGGTGGAAAAGTGGGACCCAGACCCTGCCAGGTCCGATGGACCCGGGCAGTGCTTTCTTTCTTACTTGTCCCTCGCCCCTTTCTTGTCACTTGTCACTCGTCACTTGTCACTATCCTGTCACTCGTCACTTGTCACTATCTTGTCACTCGTCACTTCTTCATTTTTTTCACAAAATCCTCCAGCACCATTTGCAGGTTCGGTGAACCGATTTCCTGGAGCTCATAGGTCACATTTACCGTGGGTTTGTTGATCTTCACTATGCGATTCAGATCAATGGGTGTGCCAATAATCACGACATCGCAGGGGGTGGCATTTATTGTCTTTTCAAGATCAGCAATCTGTTGTTTTCCATATCCCATAGCAGGCAACAAGATACCAATTTCCGGATAAGACTGAAATGTCTCTTTGATTCTGCCAACAGCATATTCACGAGGATCGACCAGTTTGCTTGCACCCCATTTCAATGCAGCAACTGTGCCGGCCCCTATTTTCATTTCACCGTGTGTGAGTGTAGGGCCATCTTCAATGGCCAGACAGGCTTTCCCCCTGATAAGTTCGGATTTGTCAACCGTTATGGGAGAGGCCGCATCAATAACAATGGCATCCGGATTGACACGGGTAATGTTATCACGCACGGTTTGAATGTTTTCGGGAGAAGAAGTATCAATTTTATTGATCACTACCACATCGGCCAGTCGCAGCGTAATTTCGCCGGGATAATAAGAAAGCTCATGACCGGCCCGGTGAGGATCTGTAACGGTTATACACAGATCGGGTTTAAAAAAAGAAAAATCGTTATTGCCTCCGTCCCAGAGAATCACATCACATCCGTCGGGATCATTTTCAGCAGCAGTAAGAATAGCCTGATAATCGACACCGGCATAAATCACATTGCCGCGTGTTACATGAGGTTCGTATTCTTCCATCTCCTCGATCGTACATTTGTGTTTTACCAGATCAGCCAGCGTAGCGTACCGCTGTACCTTCTGTTCAGCAATATTTCCATAGGGCATGGGGTGTCTGACAGCCACAACTTTCAAACCCATTTTCATGAGTATCTCAATAACCCGACGTGAAGTTTGTGATTTACCACAACCTGTTCTCACAGCACCCACAGCTATCACAGGTTTATTGCTTTTAAGCATGTTTTGTCCTGCACCCAGCATTTTAAAATCAGCCCCTGCACTATTCACGCGGGCGCCAATTTGCATGACCCGCGTATAGGGTATGTCGCTGTATGAGAAAATACATTCATCAACCTTATATTCCTGAATGAGCTTTTCAAGATCTGTCTCCTCATAAATCGGGATACCGTCGGGATAAAGCTTACCTGCCAGCTCAAATGGATATTTCCGCCCCGCAATATCGGGGATCTGTGTGGCCGTAAAAGCCACAACCCGGTATACATCATTATCCCTGAAACAAGTATTAAAATTGTGAAAATCCCTTCCGGCAGCACCCATAATGATGACATTTTTATTTGCCATATTTCCTCCGTTTCTTGTATTTAAATATAGTCCGAAAAATTAGTTATTTTAAACAGGTTGAAATATGATATTTCGCAGAAGAGGGAGTTTATTATTGCCGGTTGTATAGCTTATGAGCGATGTGGGGCTTGAGTGCAGGCATGCATTGTTTCGCAGATCACACAGATTTTCGCAAAAATTCCTCTTATGCTTATACCTGCGCATCTGCAAGAAACTCTTTTTATTCCACCCGGTACCTTCCGTTACCCTGTACGGTGATGGAGGGCCGGCGATGATACTGCCTGAAATAATCATATTCCTTTTTCATATCCGTCCATAGATTACAATAATCCTTATTATCGTTGTATTCTTTCATAAGAGATTGCAACGAATCCTTTTCAAGCCTGCAGGGGAAAATGGAAACATAGATCCGACGCTGGCCATTGTTCTTTGCTTCCACGGCTGCCAGGTATACTTCTTTAATGCCGTTGTCCGTAAGGGGTATGCAGCCAATGGTAACGCAGTCACCGTGAATGCATATATTGCCTCCGGGCTGACGCTGATCTCCCAGTATTTTATCAGCAGCATTGGGATAATCGATACTGAGGGAAAGATAGTAACTGCTCCAGGGATTATAATTCACAATTTCATAAAATCCTTCCGGAACCTGGCAATCGCCTTGCCTTCGCTTTGGCCCGGCATGCCCCGAAGATCGGCAGACGGGGTATTCCTTTAACAGGCTGAACGCATTCTCCTGTTTTTCTTTTCCCCATAATTCCAAAACTCCCTCTGATTTATATATCCTGAGAAAAATTTCCAGGTTGTTGATATTTATATTTTTCGCATCAAGAATATGCAGGAATGCATCGTATTTTTCATTGTACGCGCTTCTTACTCGTTCATTTCGCTGCTGTGCTTCCTTAAAACCACCCTGCGGGACAGAAAAGAAAAACCCGATGAGACAACACAGGAGAATTGAGTTCATATATGATAAATGTTATTCATCAAATCATAAAAATACAATAACTTCATTCAATAATTATGCATAACTATTTCGTATTCAGTTAAAAATTGTTAAACATACCTATCCAATGCTCTCTTTTCAATACGGTCACGATCATCTTACCTCCGGGATAGCAACAGAACTGGTTTCCGGACGGCGACAGGGTATACTGTCAGCGGATGTTCGTGAAAAGATCCGGCAAAACCGTGCCATCATTGAATCCATTATTCATGACCACAATATAGTATATGGCATTAATACCGGATTTGGTCCGTTGTGCACCACTATAATATCGGAAGAAGAAACCCGGAACCTTCAATACAATCTGTTACTGAGCCACAGCGTTGGAGTTGGTGATCCGGTTCCTGAAAGCCTCAGCAAACTCATGCTGATCCTGAAAGTACATTCTCTCTCCTATGGTTTTTCCGGTATTGCTGAAAAAACCCTTGACCGTATTCTTTGGCATATCAATCAAAATGTGATTCCGGTTGTACCCTCTCAGGGTTCTGTGGGTGCATCCGGCGACCTTGCACCCTTGGCTCATCTTTTCCTGCCATTGATAGGCATGGGGAAAGTCTACTATCAATCCGGCATACAGCCTGCCGGTGAGGCTCTTCAGAAGTTCTCACTGCAACCGTTGGATCTGGGGCCAAAAGAAGGCCTCGCTCTCATTAACGGCACACAGTTTATCGCTTCCCATGCCATCAGGTTCCTGGAAACCTTTCAGAACTGTCTGGATAATGCTGATATCATTGCAGCCATGAACCTTGAAGCCATGCTGGGATCCGTTAAAACCTTTGACGATGCTATTCATGCCCTGCGGCCATACAAAGGAAGCCGTTACGTAGCGCAGCGCATGCGAGCATTGATCGGTCAATCAGAAATCGTTGAATCACACCGTAACTGCAGTCGCGTACAAGACCCATATTCCCTGCGTTGCATTCCACAGGTACACGGTGCTTCACGCAATGCATACCTGCACCTGAAAGAAATACTTGAGACCGAGATCAATTCAGTCACCGATAACCCGCTTATCATCAGCAAAGAAAAAACCTTAAGCGGAGGTAACTTTCATGGCCAGTTGCTGGCAATTCCGCTGGACTACTGTGCTGTTGCCGCAGCCGAACTTGGTAATATAGCCGACCGGAGGATATACCTGTCACTGATGGACACGATTGAAGGACTGCCAAAGCTTTTAATGAAAGAAACCGGTCTTAATTCGGGATTCATGATACCACAATATACCACTGCTGCCCTTGTAAGTGAAAATAAAAGCCTGTGCTTTCCGGCCAGTGCTGACAGCATTCCCACTTCGCTGGGACAGGAAGACCATGTCAGCATGGGGGCTGTCAGTGCCAGGAAAGCCCTGCAGATAATCGGAAATCTTGAAAAGATACTGGGTATCGAACTGTTTTGTGCCGCCCAGGGATTTGACTTTCGGAAACCTTTGAAGTCGGGTCCGCTGCTAAATGCCAGTCACAATCATGTACGATCGGTCATTCCGCATATCGACCATGATGTGTACCTGGGAGATTATATTGAAAAAGCCATTGATATCGTACGGCAAAAAGAACTCACGCAACTGACCTCATCCCTGGCTGAAAAAATGAGCATTGATTTTAAGAATGAAACCCATGAATTATTCGGAATTTATTAATGCATATGCCCGGCATCCTCACTACAAATCGCCAACGGGAAACCACCTGCATGCCTGCAGCTGGCAGACCGAGGCACCGTTGCGGATGTTGCTCAACAATCTCGATACCGAAGTTGCAGAGAATCCGGAAGAGTTAATCGTTTATGGGGGAACCGGACAAGCTGCCCGTGATCCTGAAGCGCTAAAGGAAATCATTCGTTCTCTTCTTGACCTGAAAGAAAATGAAAGCCTGCTGGTACAGTCAGGTAAAGCAGTTGGAGTAGTCCGCACACATGCAGAAGCCCCCCGTGTGCTGATCGCCAACAGCAATCTTGTTCCTGCATGGGCCACATGGCAACATTTTGAAGAGCTGAAAAAAAGAGGTCTTATCATGTACGGACAGATGACGGCAGGTAGCTGGATCTACATCGGGACACAGGGTATTCTTCAGGGCACCTATGAAACATTTGCCGCATGCGGCCGGAAGTATTTTAATGGCGACACACGGCACAAGTTGCTCGTTTCAGGAGGACTGGGTGGAATGGGAGGTG
The DNA here is from genome assembly GCA_016928305.1 of Bacteroidales bacterium. Lineage (GTDB taxonomy): Bacteria > Bacteroidota > Bacteroidia > Bacteroidales > UBA10428 > UBA5072. Next base: position 99,290 of record JAFGKY010000053.1, on the reverse strand, counting down.
CACAGCCTCTGGCAGCCACCCTGGCCGGGTACACCTTTCTGGGCGTGGATGTGGATCCGAAACGCATTGAAAAAAGGATTGTCACACGGTATATTGACAAAATGACCTATGATTATGAGGAAGCAAAATCCATAATTCAGAATGCAAAAATAAAAGGAGAGGCAATATCGGTTGGATTGGTTGGCAACATAGGTGATATACTGGAAAAATTGCTGCATGACAATATCATTCCCGATGCCCTCACCGACCAGACCTCTGCTCATGATCCGCTGAACGGATACGTTCCTGCAGGTCTGACGCTGCAGGAAGCCATCGCATTGCGAAAGAGTGATGCTGAAGAATACAAACGTCGTTCATTGAAAAGCATGGCTCGTCATGTGAACTTTATGCTTGAGATGAAAGCAAAGGGCAGCAAGGTATTTGATTATGGCAACAACCTCCGGGAATTTGCCCGGCAGGGAGGTGAAAAAAGGGCATTTGAATACCAGGGCTTTGTCCCTGAATTCATTCGTCCGCTCTTTTGTGAGGGAAAGGGTCCTTTTCGATGGGTGGCTCTTTCAGGAGATCCGGAAGACATATATGCAACCGACGCAGCCCTTATGGAAACCTTTCCGGAGGATTCCCACCTGACACACTGGCTTTCAGTAGCCCGGCAAAAGGTGATCTTTCAGGGTTTGCCGGCCCGCATATGCTGGCTGGGCATGGGTGAGCGTGAAAAAGCCGGAGTGGTTTTCAATGAACTGGTCAGAAAAGGAAAGGTAAAAGCTCCGATTGTCATTGGACGTGATCACCTCGACTGCGGTTCGGTGGCATCGCCAAACCGTGAAACCGAAGGAATGAAAGATGGCAGTGATGCGATCTCCGACTGGCCATTGCTTAATGTAATGGCCAACGCATCGGGAGGGGCTACCTGGATTTCTTTTCATCACGGTGGTGGTGTGGGAATAGGATACTCACAGCATGCCGGCATGGTGGTGTTGGCCGACGGCACCGACAGAGCTGAGCGATGCCTGCGGCGCGTTCTTCACAACGATCCGGCGACAGGAATATTCCGTCATGCGGATGCAGGGTACGAAGAAGCAATAGCCGTACGGAAAAAATACAATCTTTGAAATCGGGAGATGAAGTCCGAACAAGGAACATCGAACACCGAACACTGAAGTTAAGGCAATGGTTATATTAACTTCACTATTCAACATTCGGCGTTCCTTGTTCGAAATTCAAGCAATATTACTATTTTTAATAAAATTTAGACAGCCTCTCCATGCAGGAACTTAGATTGATAGGCCCTTTCAGCCAGCTGCTTACGATGGACCATTTACCGGTCAAAGGCCCTCTTGATGATGACCGGCTGGAAATCATCACCGATGCCGGAATCCTGGTTAAAGGCAGCATCCTTGATATGGGCAAATTCAAAGACCTGCTTGCCCGGCATTATGGTTCTATTGAATCGCTGGAAGAGATTGAAATCCCCGCTGTTGCCCTGCCCGGTCTTATCGATGCCCATACACATATTTGCTGGGCCGGGTCAAGAGCCGGAGATTATGCCATGCGGCTTGCCGGAAAAACTTACCTCGACATTGCCAAAGCCGGAGGCGGAATATGGCATACCGTAACCAGAACAAGGGAAGCTTCTGCAGCAGAACTGACGGATCTGACTATTATGAGGGCCGGCCAAATGCTGCAACGCGGTGTCACCACCATCGAAGTGAAGAGCGGATATGGACTGAACCCTGAAAACGAACTGAAAATGCTGGAAAGCATTCAACAAGCCAATGAAACAGCTAAAGCAGATCTGATATCCACTTGCCTAGCTGCCCATATAAAACCCGGGGATTTCGAGGGAAGTTCATTCTCTTATCTTCAACACATGGTAGGTGACCTTTTACCCCTTGTCAAATCACGCAAGCTGAGCCATCGTGTGGATATTTATGTGGATGAAGGCGCATTTACGGCCGATGATGCGCGATATTATCTGAAAGAAGCAAAAAAGATTGGTTTTGACATTGTTGTTCATGCCGACCAGTTTAGTCGTGGAGGTGTTGGTGTAGCTGTTGAACTTGAAGCCCTGAGCGCCGATCATCTCGAAGCTGCAACCGATGAGGATATTGTGCTTATAGCCAACAGTAATGTTATTCCAGTCGCCCTTCCGGGAGCTTCGCTGGGCCTGGGAGTTGATTTCACACCCGCCCGAAAACTGCTGGATGCAGGAACCTCACTGGCTATTGCCTCCGATTGGAATCCCGGATCTGCTCCTATGGGAAACCTGCTGACAGCTGCAAGCATCCTGGGCATTTACGAAAAATTGACCATGAGTGAAACTCTGGCTGCCGTCACCTGCAGGGCAGCCATAGCCCTCGGAACAAAAGACAGAGGAATACTGAAAAAAGATATGCTGGGTGATTTTATTACATTTCCATGTTCTGACTACAGGGAAATCCTTTACAACCAGGGCAGCATGCTCCCCGATGCTGTCTGGAAAAGAGGGAAAAGAATCTGAATTGGGATTTTTAAGATTAACAGGATTACAGGATTTAGGAGTTTTGGGGTTTGAGAGATTGGGGCATAGTCGTTGAGATAAGTTGTATGTCTTTAAGCTAACTAAATAAATACGGACAACACTGCCCATATGCGGTCCAATGAGCATCTGTTTCACGGATGTTGATACCAGCGGGATCGCATATGTATAGCTGCTTTCTGTTCATCAAAATATTATAGTTTTTTATTGTTTTATATTGTTTTTTATTATTTATTATTGTATGTTTACATACAAAAAACTACAATGAAAACAGATCTTTCCTTTTTTAAGGTTTTTCAGCACAGTGACGAATATTTTGAAATGCTGAGTAACAAAGAGTTTTCCAGGAAATATGTATTGAAACAGGTATTATTCATCCTGCTTTTCACTTTTCTTTACGGTATTGTAATGGGCAGCTACAATGGATTCCTGCAAAGCATGGTTACCGCTGTAAAAGTACCCTGCCTGATTTTCCTTTCTCTGATCATTTGCTTCCCTGCACTTTTCGTTATTCAGTACATGATCGGTTCCACCATGACCGTTTACCAGATGGCGAATGTTATCTTGTCGGGATTTATCGTTTTTTCTACCATAGCTTTATCGTTTGCCCCAATCGTCATATTTTTTATGATTACAAGCGACAATTATGCCTTCCTCAAATTGCTGCATGTTGCCATTTTCACCTTTTCAGGTCTTTTCGCCATTAAAACTATTATTAACGGACTATCGTTTTCATGTGAAAAGAAGAACATATACCCCAAACTGGGTATGAAAATATTCAAGATCTGGATCATTATTTTTGCCTTTGTCAGCTCACAACTGGCATGGAATCTCCGTCCTTTTGTTGGCAGCCGCGATCTTCCGTTCGAGTTGTTCAGGGTACGCGAAAGTAATTTCTATGTTGCCGTCATTCAATCCGTTGGTGATATTTTCAGACCCGATAAAGACTCCGGCCAGGAAAATCGGGATAAATTAAAAGAATAATCCGATACATTCTTTCAGGCAAAATCATGAACGACAAGGATAAAATAATGACACTTGAAGAGGTGGCTGAATACCTCAGGGTAAAACCACAGACCATTTACACCTGGGCGCAGGAAAAGAAGATTCCGGCTGCGAAGCTGGGTAAGGAATGGCGTTTCAAAAAGTCGATGATCGATAAATGGTTTCTGGAAAGCATGGACAAAAAATTCAGAAAATATGAATAACCCACCCAACCACCCTGGCAGGGTGGGGGTACCCTGCCAGGGTGTAAACAACTTCTTCCAGTTTTTGTTAAATGGAAATGATGCCACTTATTATGTTGATTTCATGAAACATTATCGTAAATTTATTCAACACTAAAACTCCCTGAGATGAATATACGATCGAAAAGAAACATCAACCGCCGGGATTTTATAAAAACATCCGCAACGGCAGCGGTGGGAATTAGTCTTGTTCCTGCTTTATCAGGATTTAAAACAAGGCAGGGTTTAATGACCCGAAGTTTTGGCAATCTGAGCCATGAGGTTACCACATTTGGCCTGGGAGGGCAGGCTTCCATCCAGTGGACCCCGGATGACGTCGATCCGGTTGCCATCATCTTAAAAGCGTTTGATAAAAAAGTCAATTATTTCGATACATCAAACTTGTACGGATCCAGTCAGATGAATTACGGAAGGGCTTTCCGGAAGCTGGGACTGATCCCCGGTATTTCAGGATACAACGAGAGACTGAGGAGATCTATATTCCTGACTTCCAAAACGCATATCCGCATTGCCAAAGGTGATCTGAACCTGGAGGGAGTCAGAAACTGGACCAATGGTGAGCCTGGTTCACATACCATTGACGATGTTAAACGAAGTCTTTCCCTTATGTTTGGCGACGGCAAAGGGTATTATCCTTCAGGAGCTTACCTTGATATGGTATTGCTTCACAGTATTACCAGTAAAGCCGATGTGGATGCTGTTTACGAAGGCCTTTACGGTACTGACAGCAAGGCTGAAAAGATCGGCGCACTGGCCGCTTTGCGTGATTACAGGGACGGTACCAATTACACCGGCTTAAATCCAAAGGAAGAAAGGCTTATCCGCCATGTTGGGTTTTCAGGTCACTACGATGCCGGGGTGATGATGGACCTGATACAACGTGACAAGGATAACCTGGTTGAAGGATTGCTGGTCGCCATTAATGCAAATGATAAGCTGAATTTTAACATGCAGCATAACGTTATACCGGTAGCCGCCGCAAAGAACATGGGCATCATCGGCATGAAAGTATTTGCCGACGGGGCTATGTACACGAAAGGTGCCCACTGGTCAAACCAATCCTCACATGTTGTCCGTCAGGTCGGAAGCAAGGACCTTCCCTTCAGGCCGCTGATAGAATATTCCCTCACTACGCCCGGAGTAAGCACAGTTATTATCGGCATCGGACAGATTACTGACAATCCTCTGGAATGTCAGCTTACGCAAAATATTGCTGCTGCACAGATTAAACCCGGCGGACTGAGTGAAACGGACAGAACCTCCATCGAGCATACAGCTAACAAGGTAAAAGAGGGGAAGACCAATTATTTTCAGATGGAAAAGGGAGGTCTTACTGCAGCCCGCAATGTGAAAATTGAAAAATCGGGCAACCGGCAGATCATACTCACCTGGGATACAGCCTATGCAGGAAGCAGTCCTATTGAATGTTATGAAATCTGGAAAAATGATCAAAAGATCAGTGAGGTCCCGCATACTCCGCAAACAACAAAAATACCCTTTGTATACAATGATACCGTTGAAGCCAGCGGAAAAGCAGAATACAAAGTGATAACCGTTGACAGACAAGGGAACAGGGCAGAGACAGAAATGCTTTCCATTGCATAAAATGAACCGATATAAAAAATACCTCAAAAGATTATTAATACTCTTTGCCTCTCTCGTTTTGCTGATAATTGCATTTCTTATTTATAATTACCGACCTTATTCCTCTGGCAATCCTCCTGCAATTCCAAAAGGCCGGGGATATGATAAGGTACGTTCATGTAAAGGATCACCGGCCAATCCAAGACCTATATCTATAAACGGCAGTCCATACCATCCTTATCTTGCCTGTACCAATTCAGCCACCATGCATGTCGATGCATATGCTTCAGGAGCGCATCCGCGTGGCGGACCGCTTGGCATCCATCCGAATGTAATAAGTTATGCACATGGCGCATTTGGCGGTGAATGTGCATGTGTTGCTTTCGACAGCAAAGGCAATATCGTCGCTGTCTTCGGTTCGTTTAATGAATTTGCATTGTTATTGCTATCGCCGTATAATCTGAAAACACTGGCAAAAATTAGTCTGCCCGGCCGGAAGTCAAACCGGTCTCTCAATATCCGGAGAATAATGAATGATACTTCCGGTGGTGCTTATTTTTTTCTGGATAACAAAGATCGCGCAGTGCTGGTTGATGCAAACCAGGATCTTAAGATTATTGCTCAGGTGAGGCAGAACGATCATGTTCAGTTTGAAATCGTTCAAAAATATGCTCTTGCTGATTTGCTTGAACGGTATAACGGACCGGATGATGCAATTACTGCTGTCCTTCCTGACTGGGAGAACAGGTATTGGTTTGTATCCCGGCTTGGGATGATCGGTGTGTTCAATCCGAATACCGGAAATACAGCGGCAATATGCCTGGATAAGGAGGAGATACAAAACTCATTCGTCATCGACAGGTATGGTGCATATATTGTATCCGATCACGCCATGTACGGAATCCGTATTGATTCTGTCACAGATCAGCCTTCCATAGCCTGGCGTGAGACCTATGAAAGGGCTTCGCTCAGGAAAACAGGTTCTCTTACACCGGGTTCAGGTACCACACCCACGCTGCTGGGAGAAAAATATGTTGCCATTGCCGATAATGCCGATCCGCGGATCCATATACTGGTGTACCGGCGTGAAATGGATTTTTCAGGGAATCGTTTGATCTGTAAAGCACCCGTTTTTGAAGCAGGGAAAAGTACGACCGATAACTCACTTATCGGTGTCGGCAACTCTCTCATCGTGGAAAATAATTATGGCTATGATCTTTTTACGAATATGCAATGCGGGCGCACCGGAGCCGGTGGTGTTGCCCGTGTAGACTTTTCGGAGGAAACGGGAAAGGCAGAGGTAGTCTGGTGTAATCCGATAATCTCACAAACCACCGTACCCAAAGTATCCCTTCAAAACGGTCTTGTATATGTCTATGCAAAAGATCCTTCAGCCGGTCGTGGCATCGATGCCTACTATCTTTCAGCGATTGATTTTGAAACCGGGGAAACACAATTTGAAATCCTCACCGGAACCGGAGTATCGTATGATAATAACTGGGCACCCATTACCCTTGGGCCTGATAACAGTGCGTATATAGGAGTTTTAAGAGGACTTGTAAAAGTTTTTGATAGAAAATTGCCATAATGAAAAATACCCCGGTAGTGAGTAGAAAACTCCTTCGGGGTATTATTCATGATAATAGCTATAATAAATTATTCCACAGGTGTTTGTGTATTGTACAGGAAGAATCCCCACTTGTCGGCTGTTTCCTCAATAATTTTAGATGTCGGTTTCCCGGCACCATGACCAGCTTTAGTTTCAATCCGGATCAATACCGGATTCTTCCCTTTATATTTTTCCTGAAGGGTGGCAATATATTTAAATGAATGAGCAGGTACGACACGATCATCATGATCGCTCGTAGTGACAAGCGTGGCAGGATATTCAACCCCCTCCCTGATGTTATGCAGGGGTGAGTATTCATACAAATTGCTGAAATGAACCGAATCTTCACTTGATCCGTATTCGGACACCCAACCAAATCCAACGGTGAATTTATGGTAACGTAACATATCCATAACACCAACGGCCGGAATGGCCACTTTGAATAAATCAGGACGTTGATTCATACAGGCGCCAACCAGCAGTCCCCCGTTTGATCCTCCGTAAATACCCAGTTTGGAAGTAGAAGTATATTTCTCACCGATAAGATATTCAGCTGCAGCAATGAAGTCATCGAACACATTTTGTTTGTTCAGGAGCATACCTGCCTTATGCCATGATTCTCCGTATTCGCTGCCACCCCTGAGATTAGCGATTGCAAATACAGCTCCGTATTCAAGCAGTGCAATAATCGAAGAGGAGTAATAGGGAGTCTCGCTAATGTTAAATCCTCCGTATCCGTATAACAGGGTGGGATTATTGCCGTTCCGTTTCATTCCTTTTTTATACATAATAAACATAGGAATCCGGGTGCTGTCCTTGCTTGTATAGAATACCTGCTGAACCTCAAAGGCTTCAGGATCAATTTTTGCATCGGGCTTAAAAAACAAGGCCTGGGTTCCGGTTTTAACATCATAGGAATAGATTGTCATCGGATAAGTAAATGAAGCAAAAGAATAATAAAACCTGGATTCATCTTTACTTCCATCCTGAATATCGGCAGAACAGATCACCGGGAATTCTATTTCCTTCTCAAGTTTTCCGTCAAAGTCAAACTGGTATAAGTGTGAACTTACATTTTCGAGATACAGAGCAAACAGCTTGCCTCCCATGGAATGGACCTGTTCGAGCAAGTGTTGTTTTTCAGGGATGATCTCTTTCCAGTTTTCCGTATCCGGTTTTTCCGGATCGATGGATACAAGACGGTAGTTGGGTGCATCGATATCGGAAAGCACGTAAAACAATCCTTCCTGAACTTCAACTACAGAACTCTTATGATCAAATCCGGTAAATAAAGGAATGAATCCCCCTAGTTTCAAATCAACCGGTTTGTAATGACATTCAAAACCATCGGTGCCTTCTGATACATAAAGAAAAAGGTATTTTCGGTCTTCGCTCACGGTAACATTGTGATACCGCAGAGGGTGTTTTCTATCTTCATAGATAAGGATGTCTTTATCCTGTGGTTCACCCAGCCGGTGATAATATACCCGGTGATATTTATTCAGCGCTTGTAATTCCCTTCCTTTTTCAGGCTCGGGATAGCGGCTGTAAAAAAATCCATCCCCATACCATGCCGCACCTGTGAACTTTACATGCCTCAGGTGATCGGGCATATCTTTACCGGTAGCCACCTCCTTAACAAAAATCTCCTGCCAGTCGGATCCGGAAACTGATTTGGTGTAAGCAATATATTTTTTATCTTTTGAAAGGCCGATTAAATTAACAGCAATAGTCCCATCCGGAGATAAGGTATTGGGATCGATAAATACCTCGTCCGGGCCTCCCTCTCCCTTCTTCCTGTATATCACCGATTGATTCTGTAATCCGTCATTTTTCGCAAACAGGATATAGTCTCCTGCCTGCACAACCCGCGTGATTCTCGGATAATTGAAGGTTTCTACAAGGCGCGATTTGATCTTATCCCTGAATGGGATCATGGCAAGGAAACTGTCGGTAACATTGTTCTGCTCTTTAACCCAGGCAGCAACTTCCTTTGCCGTATCATTTTCGAGCCAGCGGTAAGGATCTTTTACAACAGTACCAAAATAATTATCAGCTGTATCAACTTTTGCTGTCACGGGATAAGTAAGTTCCGGGATGGAATAGACTTGCTTTTCTGGAGTTCCTATTTTGCAGGCAGCAGAAACAAAACCGACAGCAATGATAAAAAGTAACGTTTTTTTATTCATAGTTTTAAATTGTAATTATGACTATATTATTGAATTAAAGATAATCAGATTTATGAAAACCAACTAACCAACCAGGAAATCCATTGACGTTAAATTGTTTTTTATCAATTAACATTGTTGTTATTCCATAATACAACCTGTTCGAAAAAACTCTCATGCCGACAGGGGACAATAAAGGATAAGATAGCTTTTACTTATCATTTTCAGATACTGTCAGTATCATATTTACTTTTTTCCAAACCTTTTCACTGCTTCTGTAAGTATCCCCTCTGTAGCGGTAGCACCACATCGGCTGGCCCCTGCAGCTTTCATCTTCAACAGATCATCAAGCGTACGAACACCTCCGGCAGCTTTAACCCGGACATTTGGTCCCGCATATTTCCTCATCAATTCGATATCACTTACTGTCGCACCCTTATAATTATAATCACCATTGGGTAGTTTAACAAATCCATAACCTGTAGAAGTCTTGACAAAATCGGCTTCTGCCCGTGTACATATCTCGCATAAGCGGATTTTATCTTCCGTGTTCGTCACATAATCGGTTTCGAAGATTATCTTCACCAGGGCAAGGTGTTGATGGCACATGGCAGTAATCACCCTGATCTCATTTTCAACATATACCCAGTCAGCTGAAAGGGCTTTCCCGACATTGATCACCATATCGATCTCTGCAGCCCCGTCGTTACATGCCTGTATGGTTTCGAAAACTTTTACGGCAGCTGTACTGTTGCCGTGGGGAAATCCGACAACGCAACCAACTGCCACACCGGTGCCCTTCAAAAACTCAACTGCCCTGGCAACCATATACGGTTTGACACATACAGATGCCACTTCGAATTTTTTGGCTACAGCGCACTCCTTTTCCAGCACCTCATCCGTAAAGGTGGGATGCAGGATCGAATGATCGATCATGCCGGCTAGTTCTTTTATAAAAGCCATAAATAAAATTGCTTTTTTAATACAAAATCCAAGAAGTTAAAAGTGGAGATGAGGAGATTCGAACTCCCGACCTTACGGATGCGAACCGTACGCTCTTGCCAACTGAGCTACATCCCCGGAAAGATAATATCTTAACGGCCGGCAATAATCAGTTTACAGGTATACGTTCTTTCGGCAGAAGTCAGTTTAAGTGTATACAGTCCGTTCATTATATTTTCCAGATCAAGACAAGATGACTTGCCTGACAAAGCTTTTTCATAAACAATTCTCCCGTTCAGATCAACTATGACCAGACTAAACGTTTCCGGATCATCGACTTCAATGAAAATATTATCATTTGCCGGATTTGGGTATACCTTTATTTTATATTGCTGATTATTGGTTAGTGATGAAACGTACATAAAAGTTACCTCCAAAACTCCATCTTCTGCAACATCGTATGCAGTGAATGTAAAATAGTTTCCTGACTGTATGAGTGAAGATAACACATCCGTACCATTGTACGTTGCGGTGGCGATGGTATAGCCGGCATCAGGGAAAATGGTAAAGGTATGGTCACTACCCGGATTCACAAATGCTGCACCTGGATCAATGCTGCCATTATTACCGGCAACAGCAGTTAGCATATAGACAGAAGGAATACGAACGATCTGTTCATAAAAGAAATCACGGGTCATGGCATAAACGGTATCCCAATAAGCATTGGGCCCCGAACCGTTTCCTAATCCATAGAACTGATGCCCGGCACCTTCAACAAAATAGGTTTCATGGATGACACCACGGTTCACCAACGCCGTATCTATACAATAGCTTCCATACACTTCCGGAAGATTTACCTGGAGTGATATCCCGGGAATGGTATCGATCAGCCCTTTCAGGGGCTTATCCTTATAAAAGGGCACGATACTATCCGCAGTACCATGAACCAGAAAAACAGGTGTGTTATCATCTTCTATAAGGACTGAGCTTTGTATCGCCCCCCAGCAGGATACCATAGCATTATTTACCCAGGGATGATCGGTTTGACAGTATTCATCCAAGCTACCCAGATCGGGGCCATCATCATATCCTTTCGCGGCAGCCGGTATTTCAGAGTCTTTGTCGAAGTATACATTGTGCATGGCTGTAAATGCCCCTGCACTACTCCCGAGCATAAAAATTTTTCCGGGATCAATTCCGTATAATCCAGCATTGGCCCTTAAATAGTTCATGGCAGCATTGGCATCCTGCACGCTGCGGTAAACTGCCCGTATAGCATTTTCCTCATCAACGGTAACCGATACCTGCGGATCGAGCAGGGAGCCTGTGATGGTAAGGGTTGATCCCATTCCCAGACGATAATCAATAGAAGCTGTTACATACCCCAGGTGGGCAAAACTATCGCAAAAAGCCACCATATCTTCATTATACCGCGAACCCAAAAGAAAAGCACCCCCGTGAATAAAGACAACAGCCGGCCGCTTAACAACTGTATCATCTTCTGGTGGCATGTATATGTCCATAAATAAATCCTGACTGATTGTTTTCCCCTCACCCTGATGGATGTTAAAATCGGGAACGGTATAACCAAAAGCTGCAGCCAAACCAACCAGGTTGTTATTCAATGCCGGGGCAGTGGAATAATGAATATCAGGATTTATCTTAATCGTATCAAATATCCGATCAACATACCGAATCAAAACCTGTTGTTCCTGACAAAAAACATATGAATGAAACAGAAAACAAGTAATGATCAGAAATTTTGGTTTCATTTTTTTATTTAAAAGTTACTGTCCTGATAACCTACTTCAACAGCTAATTTATATCTTTTAAACAAACAATTTATATCCAATCAGAAAAACAATCAAGGTATTCTGAAGATATTTTGGCTAGAGAAGCTCATACCATAATCAGAAATATAAAATGAAAGGTCACCTGTCAGGCACAAGCTGCAAAGCTTGCACCAATGCTGTGGTATGTGTGCATTACTAATAAAAGACTAAAATTCGTAATAATGCTTTCGTAACTTAGTAATCTTAAAGATAAACTTCAACTCCAAAACCAAACTCAATAATATCCTTGAAAGGAATTGAAGAATTGCCCAGTTTGTTTTCGATGTATATAAATCTGCTTCCCAGATTGGCATAAAACGAAATGCCCGAGGAAGGTCTGTCATAGTTTAATAATTTTGTTTTCACTTCCATACTCAGGATTATTCCCGGAACCAGTCCGGGTGACCAAAAGTAATAGTCCTCCGGATAATGTGAAGGTAATCGTGTCCAGTATTCTTTCCCAAAGGTATGATGGACAAAACCGCCAAAGTTTATTGGCAATATTTCCATATCATGGTTGATTTTAATACGTATCAATTTAGCGGATAATTGCAGACATACACTGTGCAGATCTTCTGCAGAAAACCATTCCGGCACATACCCATAAAAACAGGATAATTCAAACCTCTGATTGAAAAAGGTATAACCCGTACCAACCGATACAAAACCTATTCCACCGGCATATTGCAATATAACGTGATCCGGTAAATAGTTCAAATATCTTGCAGAATCCCTATCCGGGAATAGCTGACCATCGAGATCAGTCAGGCCCGACAATATTCCCGATAAGAGAAGTAATGATATTTTAAAATTCCACCGTTTCAATAAAAAAATCATTATATGTTATTTTGATCAGGCTGTATTTCCTGAGTTTCATATAATAAACACTTAAATAAGTCAGGCTGCCGTCGTAAGGTCTGTAGATTTCATATTGATGTGTATGCCCGTGTATACCTATCAATACGTTACGATTCAGCAGCATGGTTTCATGAAAAGGCTCTTCCAATGATTCATCAAAATCAACATCCATAGGAGGCACGTGGAATATAACAACAGCTTTATCAAAGCTTTCGTCCGGATAGAGTTGTTTTTCAAGCCAGCAGATATCGGGTACTTTCCCGTCAAATTTAAATTCACGACTATTGGTATTTATACAAACAAATTTCACGTTTCGGTAAATGAAGCTGAAATTCAACGGACCAAACATCTCTCTGTAAGCTGTGAGTCCGTTTCCAATCAAATCGTGGTTTCCAACAACAACGAAATAGGGTATATTTAATTCTTGCAAGATTGAATTTCCCCAGGTATATTGTTGTGGCAAACCAAAATCAGCTATATCACCAACACGAACTGCAAAATCAATCGAAGAATCTGTATTTACGTTGGCCACAAATAATTCCATCTCATCGTAAAAACGATGTGAATCTCCGGTAAATGCTATTTTTATTGTATCGTCGTCATCGTTTCTTTCCTGTCTGAATAATTTTTCAATATTCCTTTGATTGACATTTTTGTCTTTTTCGTTGAAATCAATTGCATAAGGGGAATAATCATAATTATTCTCACAGGCCTCAAATAAGACAATTAAGATAAACATTAACGGTTTGACTTTCACTTCAGGCATATTTTTTATGCATATTGCATGTAAAGGATTTCCGGATTAATGCAAGCATGATGTTTTTCTTCAATCCGGAAATCGAATCATCTTCCAAAGATATTGATTTTGTTAAAAGGTTGCATATTGAAAGGATTGGAACCAAATGATTTTATCTGACTATTTTATTACTTTTCAGAAAGGTTATGTTAAAAACGACTATTTTTGAAAACAGCTAGTAACTTCTTCTGTTCATTAAAAGAAATTCATGAATTATACAGGCTAAACATACCTTCTGTAAAACCCTGAGATGAGATATTTCATAATCATATCTGCCGGATGGATTCTGTTAACAAGCACTTTGCATGGTAAAGCCAACCGGTTGACCATCTTGTACATGCCACATATAACTGTGCATACAGGCGCAATAACACAGCAAGCACAGGTTGATAGAACATCAGAACATTCATACCAGACAACCAATCGTGGGAAAGGGGAGGGTGTTTCATTAAACACTTTGTGGACTGAGGAAGCGGATAGTCTGAAAAAACAATTACAAAGGGTGTCAACCTCTTCTGAAGCTCATATCCTTTGTCAGATAGGCAGTCTGTACTACCGGAATTTCAGTTTTAATGAAGGTCTCAGGTATGCCGGTGAGGCTCTTGCCATCGGTAAAATGCTGAATGATGAATCAGTCATCGTCAGGGCCTTACGGTTGTTTGCCGATAATTATTATGCCATGGGCCAGTATGATAAGTCAACGGAATACTTGCTTGAAGAACTTACCTTTCATAAAAAATCAAAGGATAAAAATAAAATTGCAGAAATTTATTGCAACATAGGCGTGAATTATGAAGAAAGAGGCCTGCTTGAAAGAGGCATGTACTATTACCTCGAATCGCTAAAAATGTACGAGCAGGTTGACGATAAGGAAGGTATTGTAGCCGCTCTCAGTAACCTGGCCTATGTGTATCGCAGCCAGGGCAACAATGCGGAAGCTATCGTTCATTTTAAAAAGGCATCTGAGATAGAAAATAAATATCTTCCGGTGAAAAAAGAGTATTATTTTTTGTCGAATATTGCAGAATCCTATAAAAATATGGGGCAAATCATCACTGCCCTGAAATATCTTGCCAGAGCAGACAGTATGCTGAAGGCCCTTGAAAATCCTGATGATGAAGATATCCTGATAGCGGTTGATGTCGCCAGGATCGAGGCGGATATTTTTTATGAGCAGGGCAACATCCATGCAGCTCATAAAAAATACCTCGAGGCCCTTGCGTTAAGTCGCAAAACCGGATACCCCGAAAAAGAAGGCAAGGTTATAGTAGCCCTCGGAACCATGTTGATGAATAAGGGCGATATGACACAAGCCCGATATTACCTGAGTGAGGGCAGAAGAATCGCTGAAGAAACAGGATCGTTTTACCTGAAGAAAGACATCTATCATGCATTATCGGCTCTTGCAGGAAAACAAAAAGCATACAGAGAAGCCTGGGAATACCATCGCCTGTACAGTGCAGCATCGGATTCCGTGATCAATCTTGAAAGCGCTGCTCAGCTGGCCAATCTGCAGGTTAAATATGAAACCGAAAAAAAAGAAGGTCAGATACAACTGCTGACAAAAGAAAAAGAAATCCGTGAACTGCGTCTTCAGAAAAGTGAGAACCAGCGGATCTACATTGCCTTATTAGCCCTTTTGTTTCTGGCCCTGACAATTGTTGTTTTTAACCGGTACCGTTTGAAGAAGAAGAGTGCAGCAATACTTGCAGTGAAAAATGCCGAATTATCAAGGCTGAATGCCACCAAGGATAAATTTTTTGCCATCATTGCACACGATTTGAAAAATCCGGTTTCAGCCTTCCATAACATTGCTACTCAGGTTAGTCAGTATTTTGACCGCCTTACACCGGATGAAATAAAAGATTATATAAAAGAATTATCCTCAACCTCCGCAGGTCTTCTTGACATGCTGAAAAACCTGCTCGAGTGGTCAAGATCCCAGCGCGGGCAGATTAAAACCTTACCAGGTATACTATCTCCTGCCGACGTGATCGGTAAAGTTATAAAGGAGACCCGTAGTCTTGCCAGAGCCGGTAACATTGCGGTAGTAGTGGATATCTCTGATGACAATCCTGTTATCTCCGATGAAAATATTATTATCACCGTTCTCCGCAACCTGCTGACCAACGCAATCAAATTTTCACCGGCAAACAGCAAAGTCATCATCGGCGCTGAGTCTTCCAATAATCGCCTGATTTTCAGCGTATCTGACTTGGGCATCGGCATTTCGGATGCGGATATAAAAAAGCTGTTCCGGACAGACATCGATACAAAGACTATCGGACGCTCTCCAAATAAAGGAGCCGGACTCGGTCTGATTATCTGTCAGGAATTCCTGCAACAGATCGGAGGCAGTATAAGGGCTGAAAGCACCCCGGGAAGCGGAAGCAAATTCATTGTATCCATACCTGCCATAGAACCTGAATCCTAAACAAATAATTAATATAAGGTGGAACAACAAATTACCATTTACCTCATCGACGATCACAAAATAGTAAGAGACGGGGTAAAATCGTTGCTCATGGGCGAAAAAAATATCGTCGTCACAGGAGAATCGGATACCGGTTCTGGATTACTCAACCTGATGAAAAAAGGGATACCCGACATTATCGTCCTTGACCTTGCTTTACCCGATATATCCGGTGTCGCACTGACCAAATCGGTTTCAACCCTGTATCCGGATGCTAAAATAATCATACTGACCGCCGAGATGGACGAAAATATTATCGTTGAAACCATTAAAAACGGTGCATGTGGATTTCTTAACAAAGATGTTTCGGGCAAAGAATTCATTGATGCGCTGAAGCTTGTATCTGAGGGTGAATGTTATTTCGGCCAGCGTGTTTCCGGTATCATTTATAAGAGTTATATCAACAAGATTCAAAAACCCGGGGCTGATACCAGTGGATTACAAAGGATCAGTGCCAGAGAAAGGGAAATCATCACCCTGCTTTCCGAAGGCCTGTCGTTTAAAGAAGTGGGAGAAAAGCTTTGTATCAGTCCCCGTACCGTTGAGAATCACAAAACCAACATACTTGAAAAGCTGGGGCTGAAAAATACCATTGAGCTGGTAAAATTTGCCATAAAGCAGGGGATTATCAGAATATAGTGATCAGTTCACAGATCACGGTTTACAGACAGTCTGTAAATCTGTAAACTTGTAAATCTGTTAATCTGTTAAACGTCCACAGTCCACAGTTGATTACTGTTTACTGTTTACCGGTTACCGATCACCTTCTTCCCCTCTCCTTCACCATCACCCAAGCCACAATCCACCCTACCCACACAACTCGTCACTTGTCACTACTTATAGGTAACATCCCCTACCCTATTTTCCGTTCTTTCCCTCATGCATTTCAGGGAAATCCACTTATTGGAATACATCGTTGCATGCCTCATCTTTGAACCGGATTTGAAATAATAATCTTGACATGAATATGAAACCGAAGGGTAACAATTCTGTGAAAACCATACAGCATAGTTTTCAGAAGGCTGAAAGAGCTATGAGTAATGGGGAACTGGCCCTGGCATTTGAAATCATTGAAGACATTCTGAAAAAAATCGATACAGGAAGACTCATGGATAAAACAAAAGAGTGGGATAATGGTCAAAGAGCCTTTTTCATGGATATAATCAATCGTTGCATTTTCCTTAAAAGGAAACTTATCAAAGAAATGGCTAAAAATCTCTGATCAAAATAACGTATTAAAAACCAAAATTATGAAAACGATCAAATCTATTTTCTCTCTTGTAATGTTTGTTATTGCAACATCGCTTGCAGTTCAAGCTCAGGTTAATGTAAAAAGCCTGCAGAAAAAAGTAACCACAGCTTCAGTAACCCAGTCGAAGCCGGCAGAAACCAAAACTTCCGGACAGACCGGACAGGGCGCTGAAACATCTTCAACCCCGTCAGGAAACATCTCGGGCAAAACCCTCTATGTATCCATTGCAAAAGGCAGCAACAGCAACGATGGCAGCCAGGCCAGTCCCCTGAAAAACATTGATAAAGCCATAAAGATATCCGTCCCCGGCGACGTGATTAATGTAGCAGGTGGACGTTATGCGGGAACCCTTAACATAGGCTTTATCGAAACCGACAAGCCGGTTAAACTATTTGGAAGCTGGGACGATGGTTTCACAAACCAGGACATAGTATCTCATCCCACGATTTTCCAGCCCGATAATGAAAGTGCACGCACATCGCGTAAAGCCCTGATGAAATTTACCAAAGATGTGGCAGGTACAGTAATTGACCATATGGTCTTTGATGCAGGAGAACGTAATGCTTATTCCGGTAAAGAAGGCATAGTAGAAGGCGTTGAAGGAGGAAGGCTGTTGTTACCAACAGAGAAACCTTCCACAGGCAATTCTACTGTGGGGGAACCCTTGCTGCAATTTGTCAGCGCCACAACGGGAGGGGATGTAACCATACAAAACTGTGTTTTTGTAAATGGGCCAAGCTTTGCCTTACAAGCCGGCCATCGCAGTGGAAAATTCACCGTGAAAAATAACGTTTTTGTAGCTAATAAAATGGCCGCGGTTGAAATTTTCGGTACCTGTGCCAGCACGGGAGGGCCTAATACGCTTTCACTTTGCGGCCAAGTTGAAATTGCTAACAATACCATTCTTTTTTCATGGAGCCGTCTGAAGGATTTTCTTGATATGGGCTATGGAGTGCGAATAATGACCAAATGCGATTATAACATACACCATAACATAATTGGCGGCAGCATCCTGGCAGCCATCGATCATACCCGTTTCAACAAAAACGAATGGGTAAAAGTCGACAACAACATTTTCTTTGTAAACAAAGATAAAGATCTGCATTACAGTCCAGCCAGCAATACACGTCTTCGTATTGATGCAGGGGATTTCGGTGACCTGGACATAGCCAGTGCAAAAGCTAACAAAAACGAAATTCCAAAAGGATTGCAGGTTAACAAAGCGTACCTCGAAGGGTATCTGAGCGCACGGTACAGCGAACAACTCGACTATGATCCTAATTCACCTGCCAATCTATGGAGAGAAGCCATGGGCATGAATAAACAAGGCACCATGAAATCGCAGGCTACCATGTTTGCCAACAAATATCCCTGGAAAGATGCACTCGGCCTGTTTGGTAACGTAAGCGGTTTCGGAGCCCAGAAGCCCTGAGAATACTTAACAGGATATGAAGAATAAAAGATGGATATATTACAGCGCTGTGGCTATATCGTAAGTAAACAGCGTTTTGAATAAAAAGCCCGCACCCGTTTAATGTTACGGGAATGCGGGTTTTTTGGCTATAAGTCAGTAAAGTATATCCTTTATGGTTCTGATTCCATTAAGGAAGAACAATGTTGCAAATAATATAAGAGAAAGCCCAAGGATCCGCATAATCCATATGTATATCTGGTTTGATATCAATGACCTTGTTCTTTCCGCTATAACGGCAATACCAACTTTTGATCCCAGCAAAAACGTATAGAAGGCGAGAAAAAATAAGATTGCTGTATTCAGACTTACCTGATAAGCTTTTATAGCCGTGGGAACGCCAACGGTCACCCAGAAAAGATAGGGATGAGGATTGAGTATATTTGCGATGATTCCTTTTTTCAATGATGCTGGCTTAAACCGCTGCATATCCACAATGATGCCCTTTGTTTTTAAACACTCGTATCCCAGATAGGTAACAAAGATTCCCCCGAAAAACGAGATGATACTCAATACAATGTCGAAACGAGAGAGTCTTGAAAGGACAAAAAAAGCAAGGACTATAATGGGCAAATCAGTGATAAGCGGAGCCAGGGCAACTTTTACACCTTCCTTCTTATTGTGCCTTATGGATTCCGATATGACAAGCGTCAGCAAAGGTCCCGGAGAGATCCCTGCCGTGAAACCGAATACAATCCCCGATAACAGAAATGAAATTGTCAACGATATTCCTGTGAGGGTGTATATCCTCTATATCATCCCCCCGCCAGCTTCCCAAACGCCTGGTAAACAAGGAATACCGGCCATACTATGGCCTTCAGAAATCCCAATACACCAAGCCAGAATGTTGTGGCATGGGAAATAAAATAAATGGCGGCCCCGATAAGGCCTAAACCGTATACCGCACCGGAAGCAGCATTTTGTTGTGCATGTTTTGCCATGTTTTTTTTCTCCTTATTAGTTTTAGTTAATAATGGGGTGCCCCTTCAAATATACAAATAAAAAGATATCCTGAACAGAGCGATATTTCAAATGTACATTATAAACCAACACCAGTCAAGTAGTTTCATTATATTCGGTCTATATCCGGCCTTGACTGTATCATAGTTACAGGAATGCAATACTCTTTTTTCTGAGCCCTTGAATTTACAATCACAATTTCTATCTTTATAATGATTAATGCTACCTTGACA
The DNA here is from genome assembly GCA_016928305.1 of Bacteroidales bacterium. GTDB lineage: Bacteria > Bacteroidota > Bacteroidia > Bacteroidales > UBA10428 > UBA5072. The sequence goes on along the minus strand of JAFGKY010000053.1, from coordinate 79,347 downwards.
GATTGTAAAATCAATGAAATTCCTATTCTGTCCATGTAGAATTAAACATCCTTTATTATCCCGATACTATGAAAAAGTCATTGGTTCTTTTATTGATTCTTTCTGGAATTACCAAAACCTGGTGCCAGCCGGATATCTCTGATGAAGCTATCGTTCGGAGCATTGCCGACCGTATACTTGCTGAAACCCAATATGGTTTCACGACAAGAACAGGAGATCGATACTACAGAACGGCACAGGAAATACCTGAAGACACCCTGGTACGCTTTAAAAGTCATTACCTGTACTGGCATTATGTCAATGGTGTTATTAATATGGCAATGATTGATCTTGGAGAGTTTTTGCAGGAAGAAAAATATACTCAGCATTGTATCAACCAGATATATTTTGGTTTTGACAATTATCAGGTCTTTGAATCAAGACGCACTGCTGATATGCCGAGGTGGGGTTATCCTTACCGTGAACTTTTTGACATCAGGGAGCTCGATGACTGTGGATCGATGGGTGCCAGTGCTATAGAAGCTTTTCACAGGAAACCATCGCAGGAACTCAGGGATTATTTTGACCGGATTGCCGATCATATATTGAACAAACAGGACCGGTTAGCTGATAAAACCCTCGTAAGGAAAGGTCCGCATGAGATGACGCTATGGGCCGATGACCTGTTCATGAGCGTTCCTTTTCTCGCCCGCATGGGAAAGCTTACCGGTGAAAGTAAATACTTTGACGATGCCATAAGCCAGGTGTTGAATTTTCATAAATATTTGTGGAATGAGCATAAGGGATTATATTATCATTGTTATTACAGCAATCTTGATCGTAATGGGGTGGCTCACTGGGGCCGGTGCAACGGCTGGGTAATGATGGCAGAAGTGCACCTTTTAAACCTTATGCCGTCTGACCATCCCCAACGCGAAGCGGTGAGAAAGATCCTTGAAAAACACATACTGGGTATAGCGAAATACCAGAACGGTAAAGGCCTCTGGCACCAGCTGCTGGACAAGAATGATTCCTATGAGGAGTCTTCCTGCACATCGATGTTTGTTTATGCTATCGCACGAGCCGTAAACATGGGCTGGATCGATAAAAACTATGGCACCATTGCGTCAGCCGGATGGGAAGGACTTAAAAACCATATGATCACAGCGGACGGGCAGCTGAAAAATGTCTGTTTCGGAACCGGCATACAGGACAACCTGGTCTTTTATTACAATCGCCCCGCCCGCACGAACGAACTCCATGGGTTGGGCGCCGTGATCGAAGCCGGGATCGAGATTATGCGGATGAAAGACCTGGCAGAGTCCGTAAGATAAAGTCTTTCGCTGTAACTGAATGACTGCCGGATCTGCCAGAGTCGGCTATATTGCTTCATTGACAGTAAATATTTACTTAGTTCGGCTTATGTTGTGTTAACCCGATCGGGGAAAGTAATAAAATAATAAATGTATTTTTGCATAAAAATAATAACCCATGAGTCTTCAATGCGGCATTATTGGTTTAGCAAACGTCGGAAAGACCACACTCTTCAACTGCATGTCGAATGTCAAAGCCGAAACCTCAGACTTTGCCTTTACCTCTTCCAAATCCAATATCAGTGTAATTCATGTTCCTGACCCGAGGTTATACGAACTGGAGAAATTTCAGAAAACGGAAAGGATCGTAACTGCCACAGTTGAAATTGTTGATATTCCGGGACTGGCAAAAGGTGCCAACCAGGGAGAAGGTGTGGGCAACAAGTTCCTGGCCGACATCCGCAATACCGATGCCCTTATTCATGTGCTGCGTTGTTTTGATGATCCCAACCTGCCGCATATTGAGGGTTCGGTTGACCCTGTGAGGGATATAGAAACCCTTGATTTTGAATTGCAGGTGAAAGATCTCGAATCAGTCGAAAAGAAGATGGAAAGGCTTGAAAAAGCAGCAAAGACAGGTGATAAAGATGCCAAAAAAGGAATTGAATCGCTTGAAAAAGTAAAAGCCCACCTTGAATCATTCGGTAACGTCAGGGATATGGACCTTGATGAAAACGAACACAGGGTAATTGACGATATTTTCCTGCTCACCATAAAGCCAGTTATGTTTGTCTGCAATGTGGATGATGCCTCAGCCATAAAAGGGAACCAATACGTTGAAAAGGTTAAGGAATATCTGAAAGACAAGCAGACAAAAATACTGATCCTGGCCGCAAAGATGGAAGCCGAGATTGCTGAACTTGATAGAGAGGAAGACCGTCTGGCGTTTCTGGCCGATGCGGGTATTACCGAACCGGGGGTTAACCGGCTGATCCGTTCAGCCTATGCTATGTTGAACCTTTTGTCGTTTTTCACCATGGGGCCAAAAGAAATAAGGGCATGGACCATCCACAAAGGCATGAACGCGCCCCAGGCTGCCGGCGCTATTCACAGCGATATGGAACGGGGATTTATCCGTGCCGAGGTGATGAAATACAATGATTTTATATCATTTGGATCTGAGCATGCCTGTAAGGAACACGGCAAACTGCATATCGAAGGGAAAAACTATATCGTGGAGGATGGGGATATTCTGCACATAAGGTTCAATGTATAAGTTCCATAACAACTTTGGCACATATTAATCTGAATGTCGAACATGGAATGACGAACATCGAACACCGAATGACAAATAAAGAAGATAATATCATTGATATCTCATTTCTTATTGCACTCCTGTTTCTTTTTTCCTGCCAACAGGAAATAAATGCGCAACCCGGCGATGAAATCACACGAGCCCGCGGATACCTCGGTACCCGCGGTGAAGTCATCATTCGCTTTAGTCTTCCAGATGCTTTGACAATGGATGAACTGACGCGTAATCTTTCGATAGACAGTAAAAAAGGTGATACTATAACAGCTTACGCCAGCGAACAACAATTCAACTGGTTTCTCATACGGCAGATACCTTTTCAAACCATTGCCCCGCGATCCGTTAAAAATCCATTGAAGCAATATCAAAAAAGTACGGCTCAAACCTGGAATATTTACCCGTCCTACCCTGATTACCTCCAGATAATGGAATCTTTTGCGGCCAGTTATCCTGACCTGTGCATTATGAAAGAATTCGGTACCTCAGTGAGCGGGCGGAAACTCCTGGCCTTGAAAATTTCGGACAATGCAGCAACCGATGAATCCGAACCTGCCTTTTTATACACCTCTTCCATACATGGAGATGAAGGTACGGGTTTCGTGCTGCTGTTAAGGCTTATTGATTCATTGTTATCGGCATACAACAGCAACATCGTTATAAAACAACTCGTCGATAACACGGAAATATGGATCAATCCACTCGCCAATCCGGATGGTTTTTATTTTTACTCTGACACTTTTCAATACAAAGCCAAACGTTTTAACCTGAATAACCTTGATCTCAACCGTAATTTCCCGGATCCCGTGGCAGGTGATCATCCCGATGGCAACGAATGGCAGCCGGAAAACATTGCCATGATGAATTTTTTAAAAGAACAACGCATTGTACTGGCTGCCAACCTGCATGACGGAGCTGAACTGGTTAACTACCCATGGGACAGCCAGCGTGCACGTCATGCCGACGACTTATGGTACTATACCCTGTCGCGGCAGTTTGCCGATACCGTTCAGCATCACGGACCGGAAGGAATATTCACAGATGAAGATAGCGGTATAACCAACGGTTACGACTGGTATTGCATTTACGGAGGCCGTCAGGACTATGTGAACTATTTCCTTCACGGGCGTGAGGTAACCATTGAGCTGTCGCATGTCAAAACTCCCGATCCGGCAGAACTGCCTGCATTCTGGGATTATTACAAAAATAGCCTGATTGGATACATGCAGCACTTGCATGCAGGCGTTCACGGTACCGTCTGTGATGCGGTTACCGGAGACCCACTGGAAGCCTCAATTGAAATCCCCGGATACGACAAGGATCAATCTCAGGTCATATCTTCTCCGTTAACCGGAGAATTTTACCGCCTGCTTCCGACTGGTGAGTACATTTTTGAAATATCGTCACCCGGATACTACGATCAGATCGTTGAAGTCAGTCTTGCCCCGGATGAAAAAAAGAATATGGCGGTGAATCTTATGAAATCGTCGGAGGAATTCCTGTATTACCCGAATCCGGTAAGCCACACCCTGAATCTCCTGTTGCCCGATGACCAAAATAATGATCTTGTTGTAACTATCAGTGATATCACAGGCAGAGTAATCGATACAAGATTATATACAGGAATAAGGGGATACTTCGTCCTGAACGGGCTGGAGAATCTTGCCGAAGGTTTATACTTGGTCAGAATTGAATTTGGTTCACTGGCCAAAGAAGTTAAGATCTTCAAGATTAAAAAATAAAGAAAGCAACTATTATTTGTAGATACCCTGACAGGGTGCCTATACCCTGTCAGGGTCTGTAGGGTCTGTAGGGTCTGTACATACAATTTTACGATTCGTGGAGTTTATATCAAATGAATCCCATCCGTATCAGATTAAGCAAATAATCCTTAACTTGGGAGTCTTTAATGGTATCTAAGTAGATTTAAAAGATTCCCCGATGTCGCCTGCAATATCATACTGCAAGCGTTTAATGATAACTATTGCTGAGGCTTTCATGCTGGTGAACTGCCCGGCTTCTGTATTTTCTCAGGGTAACAACATAACAGACAGCCTGAACCTCATACTTGAAAGATCAAGGAGAAAAGCAGGTATCCTCAACGAGATCGCTGCCGAATGGCAGCATATTTCCCCTCCCCTGGCATTGGAAATATCCAACAAGGCACTCAAAACGGCTATTAAAGAAAATAACAGGAACGAAAAAGCCAATGCCTTATTTAATATTACCCAGTCGTATATTAATCTCAGCCGTTATGATACAAGCCTGATCATCCTGAATGATTATCTTCAGGTTATTAAAGAGCTGAAGAGCACCGAAGGATTGCTGAAATATGAAAATGCCATTGCCAACGTTACTTTATTGCAGGGTGACATGGAACGTTCGCTGTATCTATACATCAAAAACCGATTGGCAGCTGAAAAATATAACTATCCTGAACTTCAGCAATCATCCCTGATCAATATCGGACGTATCCATTGGATGAAAGGCGATCCAAAAGCTGCGCTGGATCATTACAATAAGGCTCTCAGACTGGCGGATTCCCTGCATAACATATACATGTACGGAATGACAAACCTGTTCACCGGGATTGTCTATCAATCAATGGGATACTATGAACTGGCCATGGAAAAAATGCAAAAGTCCCTTGGGATATTTGAGGAAAGGAATTACACCACCAAGCTTCCGTATGCACTGAATTTTCTTGGATCGGTTTATTACGATCTTCATGAATATGAAAAATCGTATCAATACCTGAAAAGATCCCTGCAATTTTTCGATATAATCGGTGATACATGGGGTAAAGCGATGGCATACCGATACCTCGGTCGTACCTATATGTCAAGTTCGCAACCTGACAGCGCAAAATATTGTTTTGAGGCGTCTTTAATCCTGGCAACACAAATGCACGACCAGCACGGAGAAATATATTCCCGGCGTTTTCTGGGGGAGATCTGCCTCGAAAAAGAAAAATACGATACTGCACTGGTTCTTTTCCGGGAAAATCTGATAAAAGCCATCTGGATCGGGGATATGCAGGAAAAAGTAAGCAATTTGCACGATATTGGTCTGTTATATAATAAGATGGGGCAACCCCGCAAAGCCTTGAACTATTTTAATCAGTCACAGATGCTGGCGGATTCCTTTCAATTGTTTTATGACAATATGATCACCTGCTATCAGATGGCAATAACGTATGAAATGCTGGCAGATTATAAAATGGCGCTCAGGTACCAGAAATTATACCAATCGTTTAGTGACACGATATTTTCCGAGAGAAAGAGAAAAAACATCGATGAGATGCAGCTTAAATATGAAACCGAGAAGAAGAATAACGAAATTAACCGGCTCAGGTTACAGCAGGTCAGCCAGGAAGCAAGGATGAAAAACCAAAGGATCATCAGTTTCTCCCTGGCCATTGGATTGATACTTGTATTTGTAATTGGTATTGTGCTATGGTTTAGTTATAACCAGAAGAAAAAAGCGAACCGCGAAATTGAGACTCTGCTGAAGGAAATCCATCATCGTGTAAGAAACAACCTGCAAACCATTTCAAGTCTGCTGAGTTTACAAAGCAGTTATACTACCGACAGCAAAATAAAGGATGCGGTGAAAGAAGGACAAAGCAGGGTTAAGTCAATGGCCCTTATTCATCAGATGCTTTACCAGCAGGAGAAACTTTCAAAAATCAACTTCAGTGAATACATTCAGCAATTAGCAGCTGCCGTGTCAGACAGCTTTATTAACCTCACAGAGAAAGTGCAGTACCAGGTACAGTGTATCCCCGTTGAGCTGGACATTGATACAGCTGTGCCGTTAGGACTTATTGCAAATGAATTGCTGGTGAATGCATATAAATATGCTTTTGGAGAAAACGAAAAAGGCTTGATCAACATTATGTTAGATCATTCCGCGAAGGATAAGTTTGTTTTCACTATCAAGGACAACGGGAAAGGATTACCTGAAGATATTAAAATTGACCAGACCAATACACTTGGATTAAAGCTGGTTTCAATGCTTGTCCGACAGATCAGGGGCGAAATTCGGTATAAGGTAAACAAGGGGACAGAATTCAATATTATATTTGAAGAATCCCATAAAAAAACCTGATGTTATTTTTGAATCCAACTGTATGAAAATCCGTATACTATATAAAACGCGGCTTATACACCCAGACTTATGTCAGGGGCAATGAATACATGGTTATGATTTGTATATTATTTATTTTAAACAATTGATTACAAACCGGTAAATCATTCAATCATCAATCACCGAATACCGTGGAACCATCGGATGAAATAAAAGTACTTATCGTCGAAGATGAGCTGATTATCGCTGAAGATATCAGGGCCAAATTAACCGGTTTGGGCTATCATGTTGTAGGTATTGCCACGGACATACAGGAGGCTGAAAAATTGCTGGAAACCGGTTGCCCTGATATTGTAATGCTTGATATAGTACTCAGGGACGGGCAGGACGGGATAACTGTTGCCGATACTATCCGTAACCGGTATAACCTGCCCTTTATTTTTCTTACCTCTCATGCTGATAAAGCCACCATTGAGAGAGCGAAGCGAGTGAAACCCGATGGTTACCTGGTAAAGCCTTTTACGGACAAAGACCTGTATTCTTCCATCGAGATTGCTTTTTTCAGAAGGGCCGACAACCAGGCCACTGAAGCTGATTATTCTGAAGATACTGAGAACAGGGTTTTACACGATGGCATTATCATTAAAAAAGACTACCTGCTGATCAAAATCAAATTCCGTGATCTGCAATGGATCATGTCAGACGGAAATTACCTCAGGTTTCATTGCACCGGCAATAAAAAATATATGATCCGTTCAACCCTGAAAGATTTTATTTCAAAAGTACCGGCCAGCATATTCCTTCAGACCCATAAGTCCTATTCCGTTAATATCAACCATATTGATGCAATCGAGTACGATTATATTACCGTAGGAGAACAACGTATTCCTATTGGACGTTCCTATGTGCAAAACGTACGGAGTGTTATACAAAAGAACATTTGAGATATAAAGCATATAACATCCTCTGCTAACCTGGCTGGTAAAGCAGGTGCTCTCACATGGATACCGTGAAATCCCTGGGTTGTTGTTCATCACATTATCCTGCTTTTCATCACATTTTTTTGTTTTACATTCCCTTTTATCAGAAATTTGAGTCAGTTATTTACTGATCATTATTCCCCGGCAAGGCGTTAAACAAATATCCCGGATCGGGAAGACCTCACAGGGAATACATGCAATAAGTACTATATAACCCCTAAAAATGAACAATATGAAAACGCTTGTTTTGTTGTTTTTTTTATGCCTGCCCTTTTTGTTCCTTAAAGCGCAAATTAAAATCGATATAAAGGAAAAAATTGAAAGAGAAGCAGAACGTCGTGCCAACGACTATGTAGATGAAGCAATTGACAAGGGATTCGACAAAGCAGAAGAAGGAGTAGAAGAAGCTGTCACCAGAACAGGAGAGGATGAAGAAGATCAGGAAGAAAATGAGGAGTTGAAGCCGGATAAAAACAGTAAATCGCCAAAGAAAACCAAAGATGCTGAGGTACAGGCTGATACTGAAGAAAGCAAAGCTTCAGCAGGGCAAAAACAACCTTCTCTCGTATGGGCAAAATATGACTTTATGCCCGGTGAACAGATTCTCTTTGAAGACAACCAGGAAAACGAACAAAACGGGGAATTTCCTTCCCGGTGGGATCTGGCGGAAGGAGGTAGCGTGGAGAATGCCGAATTTGATCAAATGAATGTCATATATTTTAAAGATGCCAGTTCATGCATTGCTCCATTCGTTAAGAATCCTGACAAAGACTACCTGCCCGATGTTTTCACGCTTGAATTTGATGCCTGGTATGAAAAAGATGAATACTGTTCCTATGAAGTGTATTTCTATGATAAAAAGAATCAGAGTGAAAGTACGGTCGACTTAAGTCCGATTGTTATCTATCCCAACCAGGTAAAAATATACAATGCAGGCGGAGGTTATTATCCAGGCACATCGGACAATGAGATTACCCAGGGCTTCTGGAGGCATATAGCCATGTCTTTTAACATCCGCGCCCTGAAAATCTATCTGGATGATGCACGCGTACTGAACATTCCAAACCTGAGTGTTAATCCCGAAGGCATCTCTATCTGCTGTGATGGCATGAATACGGCAGGCACTCAGGGCATAAACCGTCTGATAAAAAATGTCCGGTTGGCCGAAGGAGGTGCCAAACTCTATGACAAACTTCTGCAGGACGGGAAGATCGTATCCAGCGGAATAAAATTTGATGTGAACAAAGCAACGCTGAAACCCGAATCGATGGGAGTGATCAATGCCATTTTCAAACTGATGCAGGAACACCCCGAACTTAACTTCAGCGTAGAAGGCCATACCGACAGCGACGGCGACGATGCATCCAACCAGGTCCTTTCGGAACACCGCGCCAAAGCTGTCGTCGATAAACTCGTGACCATGGGCATCGATGCTGCCCGTTTTGCATCAAAAGGCTGGGGCGAAACAAAGCCACTGGCTTCTAATGCCACCTCCGAAGGTAAAGCCAGTAACCGGAGAGTGGAGTTTGTTAAAATGTGACGGTCATTTATTATGTTTCAGCCTTAATAAACGGGTAAGATTACCAATGAATATTCATAAATATTAACCTAATAAAGAACAAATGATGAAAAAAACTACCTGTCTGATAGTTGTTCTGGCAGCGGCAATTTTGCTCATTACCTGTGAAGATGAGGAAACCGTTTGCCGGGTAGTTACTGCGGAATATTTTGATGGCACCGATGCCAGTGAGGTGAATTTTTCTTATGATACCAAGGGAAGACATACGAAAACGGATTTTAGCGATGGCTGGTACGTAACCTGGACTTACGGATCCAATAAGGTAACAGAAGAAAATTATACAGATGGTTCGCTATCCTCCACCATCGTTTATAATCTCAATTTTGAAGGACTGGCCATGACATCCACAAAAACAAAAGCCGGAAAAAACAGTCCGGAGAGTTCTACTGCATATGACTTTGATGAAGAGGGTTATTTGATTTCGGAAATAGAGGTCAATGCAACTGATGCCGGTGACAGGGACGAATACTATTATGAATACGAAGACGGAAACCTGGTTTTCAAATCGCATGAAAATTCAAAATCCGATTTTTACAGTGAAACCACAAACGAATATTATCTTGATAAACCAAACAAGTTTTCCAATACACATAAATTTACGGGTAAACCGAATACAAATCTGTTGAAAAAATCGACCTACACGATGAATTCCGTAACCATAACCTCCAATTATTCCTACCAGATCAATGATGCCGGATACGTGACAAATGAATTGCAGACTATTGGTACGACGACATATGAAATTCATTACATATACGACTGTAATTAAGTAATTTATGCTGGCAGATTTGAAGAAATTTTGAAAGGCAATAAAATTATTCCAATTTTCGACTCAACATACCATGGTAATAACAATACGTTCTTTAATGCTTTCAGTCCTGATAATTGTATCCTTTTCCATACCCGTTCATGGACAATGGACTAAGACAAACGGGCCTTACGGTGGTAATGTTCAATGTTTAACCATTATGGGGACTGACATATTTGCCGGTACGCAAGGTGGGGGAGGTGTTTTCCGGTCTGCAGACCAGGGGTTGAACTGGAACATGGTCAACAACGGATTAGAGAACTCAGTAGTCGCATGTCTTGCTTCCAGTGGCACAAATCTTTTTGCCGGAACGGACGGGGGAGGTGTATACTTATCTACCGACAAGGGATCAAACTGGACACGCGTTAATCAAGGACTGACAGATAATAACGTACTGGCCCTTGCCGTAAAAGATAATCATCTGTTCGCCGGGACACGGGGAGGAGGTATCTTCTTGTCCACCGACAGCGGCTCGAACTGGACTCCTGTCAATACCGGATTACCGTACAAGAATGTTTATACACTGGCTGTGGACGGAACAAACCTGTGGGCAGGGACTGACAGTGGCGGAGTTTTTCAGTTTTCTGACAACGATTCAAGCTGGAATGCGTTTACTATTGATTCAACCAGCCAAAGCATACAAACCCTTGCATTCAGCGATATGAATATCGTTGCCGGAACATATGGTGACGGAGTCTTTCTCTCAGCGGATAACGGATTGAGCTGGAATCGTGCCGGCGATGAATTAACAAGCCAGTTGATCATGACACTGGTTATAAAGGATACCATTCTTTTTGCCGGAACATATACAGATGGTATCTACCTCTCAAGAGACAAAGGATCAAGCTGGGAACCGGCAGGATTGAACAGCGAATCCATTGCCTGCATGCTGGTATGCAACGAGAATGTATATGCCGGAATCCGTAAAAAAGGGATTTTTCTCTCTTCCGATAATGGAATGAACTGGAATGCCGTCAACCAGGGTTTACGAGGCTTTATTGTCCGGGCTATTGCTGTCGGCAAGGATGAAATTGCCGCTGGTGTCTTCGGCAGCGGTGTCTATTTATCGCCCGATCATGGCGCCAACTGGAATTCTTCAGATCCAATGCCAGGTTCAGGTTACATCAATTGCCTGATGATGAGTGATACGAGTCTCCTTGCCGGAACAAATGGCGCGGGCATCCTGGTATCAACGGAAAACAACACCCAATGGAGATCCATCAACACCGGACTTACAAATAAAGCGGTAACCGCGCTTGCCGCCTTTGATACAATTCTTTTTGCCGGTACAAAAGGCGGGGTATTTCTGTCAGCAAACGATGGCCTGAACTGGGAACCGGTAAATGACGGACTGACAAATCTAAATGTAAATGCATTTACCGTTTATGACACGTTGGTTTTTTGCGGCGTAGATGAAGGGATTTTCAGGTTTAATGCAACCGGTCGCAGTTGGACCGATGTGAATTCGGATATAACCAGAAGACCTGTCACCTCTTTTGCCGTAATTGACACCCATATCGTTGCAGGAACCTGGGGAGGTGGTTTGTTCATTTCAACCGATAAAAGTGCAAGCTGGAACCCGATAGATGCCGGGATGAAAGACTATGCAATTATAATGTCCCTTGCCGTGAATGATTCATTGATATTTGCCGGTACTTATGATGAAGGCATCTTCCTGTCAACGGACACGGGTAAGAACTGGAAGCCGGTTAACACCGGTATTCCCATTAATCAGTGCAATACGCTTACATTGGATGAACAATATCTGTACGCCGGATATCGTAATGGCGTTATATGGCGAAGGCCCCTGTCGGAAATGGGAGGAACCTGCATACCGGGAAGCGAAACCGATCCGGATAATATCCTTGAAAACGGTGATTTTGAAGATTGTATTTTAACACCCTGGGAACTATGCGTTGCAGACGAAAATGGTGCCGAAGCCGATTGCGAACTGGTTAACGGTGCCTGTGTGGTATCCGTTACTGCAATTGCAGCTGAACCTGTTCCATGGGATGTACAGCTCAACCAGGTTCTTTCTTCTTCCCAGATCGACAGGCTTGAAACAGGATCAACCTGTAAGCTGACATTCGATGCCTCTGCTGAAACCGATGACCGGCCGTGCCGGATCTCATTCGAGCAAAGTATTGATCCCTGGTCGAATATTTTCAACGAAGAAATCGTATTGAATACAGCACCTTCATCACATGCTTTCGAATTTGTTGTTAACACATTGTTTACCCATATGCAGCTTTCTGTCCAGGTGGGAACGCAAACCGGATGGGTGAAATTTGACAATATGAGACTGGTTGACAAAACGGTAAATCCTGTTTACGATCAGTCAAGGGATGACGATGTACGAATCATGCCCAATCCGGCGACCGATTTTATACAGATCATGGCTGAGAATGGTTCGACAATAAAATTATACAATAACCAGGGAGCAGTAATATCAGAAACGATAGTTCAATCGGGTTTGGTGCTTATGGACGTAAGCCATCTTGCAGGAGGGATTTATATTGTGGAAATTCGTAAAGGCAACGGGATAATGAGAGAAAAAATAGCTGTTCAATAAGTTATAAGAGGATATCAAGGCATAAACCAGCAGATATTAATAATAAATCAATTTTAAAATCATCACAATGAAAACAAAAATCTTAACTTCCATTTTATCTGTATTATTGCTAATGTGGCTGTTCAACCATTGCTCACAGGATAAAAAGCCAGCTGCAAAAGAAAAAGAACCTGAGGATGTCCTCACCGAACTGGAGCAGGAAGAACCGGATGTTAGCCTGAAATTATACGGAATCAAATCCGGGATTATCGAATACAAGCATACCGGTCAGCGAACGGGTACCACCACATTGTATTTTGATAAATACGGTCACCGGTCTGCCATCTATTCCGATATGGTTATGAACAACCAGGCAGATAAAGGCTGGACAATAAGTTTTGATGACATGGTATACATGTACAAAGAGGGCCGCAAACAGGGAAACAAAATGAAAAACACAATGATTGAATCGCTGACGAAGGTGAATGACCTGGAGAAATTCACAGAAGAGACCTATGATAAAATGGGATTCAAACCTGCCGGTAATGAAAAATACCTGGGTAAGGAATGTCGTGTTTTTACTGGTGACATGGGCAAGGTGCTTACCTGGAATGGACTGTTGATGTACATGGAAATGAACGTTATGGGCATGACTACCAAACAGGAAGCCACGAAGATTGACGTTAATGTGCGTGTTAACCCTTCGGTCTTTGAATTGCCCAAGGATGTCACATTCACTGAAATGACCATCCCGGAAATGGGAGGGATGAGACCGTAAGGTCTTCACATCGTGTATTATGGCAGGAGGATAAAAAGAGATCTTATCTCTGCTGATAAATAAAACAAACGATTCGTCATAATCTTTTTTATCAATCACAAATAAATAACTGTTATGAAAACCTTACTTTTTGTTTTGTTCTGCCTGTCGGTTGTTCTTCCGTTACAATCGCAGGAAATGTTTAAAATCTACGGAATCAAATCCGGCATCATTGAATACAAACACTCAGGAACAAGTACAGGAACAAGTACTGTATATTTCGATGATTATGGTTATAAATGTGCCAACTATATGGATATGACTGAAGAAGGACAAACACATAAGGGATGGGTCATAAGCCAGGGAGACATGCAGTATATGTATGATCCGGACACCAAAACCGGCCAAAAGTTAAGAAATCCCATGATCGAGATGATTTTAGAAATGGAAGATATTGAAAAGATCACACAAGAAACATATGCTAAAATGGGATTTCAGGAAGCCGGCACTGAGAAATTTCTGGGAAAGGATTGCCGTGTATTTAAGGGTGAAATGGGCAAGGTGCTTACCTGGAACGGCATGCTCATGTTTATGGAAATGTCAGTCATGGGTACCACAACCAAACAGGAAGCCACAAAGATTGATGTTAATGTTCCGGTAAAATCCAGCCTGTTTGAAATTCCCGGGGATGTGGAATTTACAGAATTACCTGTGTTTGGAATAGATTAACTTGCTTAAAAGAAATGAATTCTGTGTGAGAATAAATCTGATTTTTATAACTTAAAACAATTATCATTTGCACTGTATCTCATTTTAATAACGATACCATGAAAAATAAATCTTATTTGCATTTACTTCTATTGTTGTTTCCTTTTTCTGTGATTGCACAGGAAGTGAATCTTGAAGTTGTTGCCACATCGGGTAGCACCTTTGAAACCGCCAACAACCAGATAAGCTGGACGCTGGGTGAAGTTGTCATAGAAACATTCAGTACCGGCAGCTTTACACTGACACAGGGATTCCATCAACCCGGGCTTCTTGTTGCGCTGGACTATGCCGATCCTGTCCTGGAACTGTCTGTGAAGGTATATCCTGTTCCATTTACCAGTTTTGTCAATCTTTCATTTGATGAAATGCTGCAGGAGTATTCTGTTGAATTATACAACATCAACGGATCCAGGATTCACACTGAACCGGTAATTTCGCCTGAAATCCAGTTAGACCTAAGCGCATTGCCAGCGGCGGAATATATTCTTACTATTACTGCCGCGGACAATAAAATAATCCGATCCTTTAAAATTGTCAAACATTAACCAATATTCACAGCCATGAAAAAAATATTCCTAACCTTTTCTGCAATTGCATGGGTATTCTTTGCTTTTGCACAACCTCCTGATTTCTTCAATTATCAGGCAGTGGTCCGGGATGCCGACGGAAAAATTGTTGCCAGTCAGGACGTAAGCTTCAAAATTGAAATCCTTTCGGGAAGTGGTTCCGGTACGGTTGTTTACAGGGAAATTCACCTGGCCACTACCTCGGATCAGGGCCTCGTTAACCTTAAGATATTCGGTGGTACGGTTGATGGAACGTGGTCTGTCATTGACTGGAGCGCTGATGATCATTTTATCAAAGTATACCTGGGGAACAGCACCGGGACTGACTTCATTGAGATGGGGACTTCGCAATTGCTGTCGGTACCGTATGCTCTGTGTGCCAAATCGATCGGGTCCGACAAGCTTCCGGTTGAAATGACCAGTATTCAGGTCACCGATACCTTGAAAATTGGTTCGGATGGTATAGGCATTGGTGAGATCACTGATTTAACGGGCACTACGGATGCAACATTGAATTACGTAACGGTTAACCTTCCGGCCGGTTATACCGGTTTTCGGACAAGGGTTTTAAGTCTGGTGATCTATTCATCCAACATCTTCGTATTTTCAAAAAGTTATTATGGATTGGGTTACACGTCCACCGGAGGAACCATCGGTTACAAGTTGTATTCCTCTACATCCCCTATTCCGTCAAATACATTAACGATATATTATCCCGATGATCTGAAGAGTCATACATTCAGGGCCACCTTAATGCAGATTAAATAACACTGTTTCAACCGGTATCTGCCTCAAATCAGATACGGATAATCAACCGCCAGGATCTGAAAATCCCGGCGGTTTTTTATTTCCGGTCTTTCCTGCTTAAAGGGTGTTAAAAAATGGTATTCTTTTTGTAAAGATTACGTTAGTAAGATTAAATGCTTTCGATTATCTTTAATTATATAAAAATACTGCATTATGAAACGGATATCTTTACTTCTGCTCCTAAACAGCCTCCTGCTCAGCCAGGCTTCATGGTCAGAAGAGGCATACTGGCCGCGGGAGATCCATTCCAAACAAGGAACGATAACCCTGTATCAACCTCAGCCTGAATCGCTGGAAGGGAATAATCTTCATGGCAGGGCTGCGGTTATGATCAAACAGAGAAAGGAAAGCGAACCGGTTTTTGGAGCCTTCTGGTTTGATGCCCGTATGGCCACTGACCGGGAAGCAAGGATGGTAATGCTTGAATCCATTGCTATTGGTAACATTAAGTTCCCGGGTGAAATGGATGCCACCAGGGTAGAAGAAATCAGAACAATACTGGAGACCGAAATACCCAAAATGAGTCTTGTATTCCAGCTGGATGAGCTGCTGGCAACCATCGAGGAAGCCAACAGCGGGAAGGTCGGGGCAGAAGGACTTAACAATACACCTCCCGAAATTATTATACGGGACAGACCCGCAGTATTGATTACCATCGACGGAGAACCCCGTACAGAGCTTATTGAAGGATCAACGATACAACAGGTTGTGAATACTCCTTATTTTATTGTTTTCGATCCCGGACCACATGAATACTGGCTCTATGGTGACGGCATGTGGTTTGTCACATCCGATGTCCTGAGAGGCACCTGGAAATATGAACGAAATCCCCATGCGAACATCCGCGAGTTGATTGATGATACCCAGGCCACTACAGAAAGTGAAATCCAGATAGAAGCTGTGCCTGAAATAGTAGTGCGTTCAAATCCTGCCGAGCTCATCGTTACCGATGGCGAGCCGGTTTTTGCACCGGTGGAAGGATCAGGTCTTCTCTATCTCAAAAATACGCAAAGTGACGTATTTATGGATATCAACAGCCAGTCATATTACATCCTTTTATCGGGTCGCTGGTATATATCAAAATTAATGAAAGGGCCATGGGAATATGTTCCTGCAGATATGCTTCCACAGGAGTTTTCAACCATTCCCGAAGGAAGCGAGAAAGACAGGATTCTGGCCAGTGTTGCCGGAACCTATGCTGCCAAGGAAGCGGTTCTCGATGCAACAATACCGCAAACTGCAACAGTCAGGAGGAATGAAGCCACAGCTGAAGTTACCTATGACGGAAATCCGAAATTCATTAACATACCCGGAACCCGTGTTGCATATGCTGAGAATTCCCCAAATACAGTTCTGCTGATAAACAGCCGTTATTACGTCTGTGAGAACGGCGTATGGTTTGAATCCGACAGAGCCCTGGGTCCCTGGGAGGTTTGCGTACATGTTCCCGGCGAAGTACAGGATATACCACCAAGTGCACCCGTACATCATGTAAGATATGTTTATGTATATGACTATACTCCCGATATTGTATATGTCGGTTACACCCCCGGCTACACCGGATGTTATATTTACGGTCCCACAGTAGTCTATGGCACTGGTTTTCATTATCACTCCTGGTACCATCGTCATTATTATGCGCGCCCATGGACCTATGGCTATCATATGTATTATGATCCTTACAATGGATGGTGTATAGGTTTTTCAACTCCTGTCTGGAGACCTTACAGCTGGTATACATGGTATTACAGCCATCCGCATTACCATTATCATTATTACGGTGGTTACTGGGGTCCTCCGGCATACCGGCCTCCCTATCATCATTATTATCATCATTATTATGGTCCTAATCCGGTTCAGCGCACCGTATATCATCATGTATCCTATAACCAGCCACCGCAGAATGTATACGCTCAGCACAGGAGTGGTGTTGAATCCAGTCGCCGCATTACTACACCGTCAGCTGCATCTCGTTCGACGACAACAACAAGAAGAACTGACTCAGGTACTGCGGGCACACGATCATCAACACAAACCTCAACCCGCCAGTCAACTTCATCCAGAACATCCACAACAACAACCACACCGCAACGCACAAGCCGGTCTTCGACCACAACACGATCTTCCACATCTGGTACTTCTGCTCCTTCCCGGTCAACCAGTACAGGACAGACAACACGTCAATCCTCACAGAACAACGTATATACCGATAGGGATGGAAATGTATACCGCCATACGGATCAGGAATGGCAAAAAAGAGAAAACAATACATGGAAACCTGCCACAAGGGAAACAACAACCACACAACCGGCCACCACAACACGTCAATCCTCTTCCACAAGATCACGAACTGATCTGGATCGGCAGCAATACACCCGTGAAAGAGGAGATCAGCGCAGCACCAATGCACGGGTTACAAGGTCAGAGCCCACAACACGTTCATCATCCTCCGGCAGATCGCAAAGCCGAACATCATCCGATCAGCGAAGATAAGATATCTCAGAACAAACAAAAGCCGGTCTGATAAAAGGCCGGCTTTTTTTATACCAACAATCCTGTCGCTGATTCAATTATATATTCTTGAATCCACTGCCTGTATCCCTGGTCAGACTTCTCTGACATGTTCCTGCAGATCCGGTCGGGATGCCACATTCCTCAGTTTATCCACGATTCTTCGAAGATCATCTTCCGGCAGCCGTTTCCGGTTCCTGTCGTCCATGATCATCGAATCACTCGTATGGATTACCGGATACCAGTCACCCGGATTGGGCATATCACCTTTCAGCCGGGGCAGGATGTGCAAGTGGAGATGTTCAATGGTCTGCCCGGCTTCGGGTTTTTCCTGTATCGATAAATCAAAAGCATCGGTATGGAAAGCTTTCAGAAGTATTCTCACTGCCCTTGTTGTGGTTTCCAGGAATTCCGTTCTTTGTTGCGGGTTGAGATCAATAAAGCTGACAATATGATCCCTGGGGATAACAAGGGAATGGCCGGGCAACACCGGGGCAATGTTATAAACAGCGAGAAAATTCTTGGATTCAAAAAAAACACAATCTTTTATCTGCGGGTCACAAAAGGGGCAAGACATGGGGAAAAATGAATTTAAGATTACAAATATAATCTATTAATTATTAGACCCACCCCTGATCCTTGCCTTTCACCTGAATTAAGTCAGGGGCAACAAATAAATATCGTGCTGCTTAACATCATTTGACTCTGGCCTGTCTTCCGTCAGGCATACTTTAGTCAGAAAAAGCTTACAATGACGTTCATCGTTAACTAAATGAATGTTAATATAATATGAATTATGAACAAGGAACATCGAACGCCGAACCTGCCTACCGGCAAGTCAGGCACTGAAGTTAAGACAAAGAACGCATTATCTTTGTTATTCGACATTCAGCATTCCTTGTTCGAAATTCAAATACGTCATTTTATTGTTTTTCCTGTTTGCAGGATGGGGACTCGTAAAGACTGGTAGTCGATTTCTTATAGGATTAACTGATTTATCTTTCTTCCCCTCTCCTTCTGGAGAGGGGCAAGGGGTGAGGCCTTTATTTAAACGCATTCATCTTCAGCAGGTGTATTTCCTGTTCTGTCAGGAAACGCCATTTCCCACGTGATAAACCTTTTTTAGTAAGACCTGCAAAACACACGCGGTCAAGCCTTCGGATTTCGTATCCCAGTTGTTCAAATATCCTTCGAACGATTCTGTTACGCCCCGAGTGAATTTCAATGCCTATCTGTTTCTTATCTTCCGTATCGGTATAGCTAATTGCGTCGGCTTTAATGAAGCCGTCTTCAAGCATAATGCCTGTGGCTATTTTTTCCATATCATTGGTTTTCAGGCCTTTATTCAATTCCAGGTGATACACTTTAAGCTTCTCAAACCTGGGATGAGTAAGTCTTTTCGTCAGTTCCCCGTCATTAGTCAGCAACAATACACCTGTTGTATTACGGTCAAGCCTTCCCACAGGATAAACCCTCTCGCGACATGCACCTCGGATGAGGTCGACAACGGTTCGTTTGGCATGCGGATCTTCGAGGGTTGTAATATAATCCCTGGGCTTGTTCAGCAGGATATATACTTTCTTTTCTTCCCTCAGTCTTTCCCTGTTGTATTTAATTACATCCGATGGTTTTACTTTCGTCCCCATTTCAGTGATCAGCTTATCATTCACGGTGATCAAACCGGCCCGTATAAAGTTGTCTGCTTCCCGGCGGGAACAGATGCCTGTACTGGCAATGTACTTATTCAACCGTATTAATATATCCTCATGTTTTGACTTAGGCATATCATGTGCCTGCTTTTTGGTCTTAACCACCTTACGTGTTGTTGGTTTTGCAGCAGTACCGGAAACAATAACCCTGTTTGCTCTGGCTAATGAACCTTTCTTTCGGGTATTTCTGACGGAACCGGATACCGAAGGCTTCCTGCCCCCGGATGGTGCGCTTCCTCTACGGGCATTTCGGATTATTCCCATCATTTACCTGAATTTTAATAGTTTATAAATATGGCTTTAAGTAATGAAAAAAGTATGGAATTTTCGAACTTATAAATACATTTAGTAATTTTAGACCGAGCGATCTCCAGATCTGATGAGTTTTTAACAAGAGAACCAATTGTTTATTCTTTTTTTCAGTTTAAGGATTGTCTCTTAAAGTTACAAAATTTTAACGGGTAAAAAAATATAAAATTTGTTAATCAATATGACTTTAATTAAATCGATTTCAGGAATCAGGGGTACCATTGGAGGTAAAGAGGGAGAAGGGATTACGCCTCCCGATACATTAAAATATGCAGCCGCTTTCGGTACCTGGATACAGGAACAGCATCCTGCCAGAAAAAATAGTATTGTTTTGGGACGGGATGCCCGTATTTCCGGGGAAATGGTCGAAAGGCTGGTGACAGGAACACTGACCGGTCTTGGTATTGATGTTATCAATCTTTCACTGGCAACAACACCTACCGTTGAAATTGCTGTGCAGGAACTCAATGCCGACGGAGGGATTGTTCTCACTGCAAGTCATAATCCACGGCAATGGAATGCTCTTAAACTGCTGAATGATTCAGGAGAATTCCTGTCAGCACAGGATGGGGCAGAAGTGCTTAAGATAGCCGAAAAAGGTGATTTCACCTTTGCTGTTGTCGATAACCTGGGCATCGTATCCTGCAATAGGGATATGGGAAATCTTCATATAAAAAAGATACTGCAGCTTCCGCTGGTAAACCTGCAAGCCATCCGAAAAGCCGGTTTTAAGGTCGCACTTGATTGTGTCAATTCTGTGGGAGGGATTATCATCCCTCACTTATTAAAGGAATTGGGAGCAGCTGAAGTGGTTGAATTATATTGCACGCCAACGGGAGAGTTCCCCCACAACCCGGAGCCCCTGCCCCAGCACCTGGGGGACATTTCAGCCGCCATAAAAAAACACAAAGCTGATGTCGGTTTTGTTGTGGATCCCGACGTTGACCGGCTGGCTATTATCAATGAAGACGGGACAATGTTTGGTGAAGAGTATACCCTGGTGACAACAGCCGATTATATCCTGCAACATACACCTGGCAATACCGTTTCAAATTTATCTTCGACCCGTGCCTTGCGCGACATAACACAAAAATATGGAGGTTCTTATACTGCGGCTGCCGTTGGTGAGGTCAACGTTGTGCAGGAGATGAAACGCTCAAAGGCTGTAATCGGAGGTGAAGGAAACGGCGGGGTTATATATCCCCCCCTTCATTATGGACGCGATGCCCTGGTTGGCATTGCTCTGTTCCTTTCTCACCTGGCATTATCCAAAAAGACTTGCTCACAGCTGAGAAGAAGTTATCCGGAATACATTATATCCAAAAACAAAATTGAACTCACACCGGATATCGATGTGGATAATGTGCTTGCCATAATTCGTGACAAATTCAGTCACCAACAGGTAAATACAATTGATGGCGTAAAGATCGACTTTGAGAAGGAATGGGTGCATTTGCGAAAGTCCAATACCGAACCTATCATCAGGATTTACGCGGAGAGTACTTCGGAAGAAGCTGCAGATATGCTGGCAAACAAAATAATCCGGGA
Source organism: Bacteroidales bacterium (assembly GCA_016928305.1). Lineage (GTDB taxonomy): Bacteria > Bacteroidota > Bacteroidia > Bacteroidales > UBA10428 > UBA5072. The sequence goes on along the minus strand of JAFGKY010000053.1, from coordinate 57,764 downwards.
AATAAAAAGAGCAATCCGGAAATAAAATCCTCAATTCTGTCGTTTAATTGTTAACCCCATGAAGAAAAAGTATATTTATTCCATAGTTGCATTAGCCGTTGTTTTACTGACCATAATAATTTACAGCGTTACAAAAAAGAAATCCGTCGTTGATCTTGAAACAGAAGTGAAAAGGGGAAAATTTGAAATTCTGATAAACGTTACCGGTGAACTGCAGGCACGCAATTCTGTGAATATATCAGCCCCTATTTCGAAACTGAGAGATATCTGGGTATGGAATATTACAATCGGGAAAATTGTTCCTGAGGGATCCTTAGTGGATTCAGGGGACTTTGTTGCACAGCTGGATCAGACCGAAATTGAAAATCAGCTTAAGGAAAAAGAAAGTGAAATTGAAAAAAACCAGGCCGAAATTGAAAAAGCCCGGATTGACTCGTCCCTGGAACTAAGATCACAGCGTGACAACATTATTAACCTGAAGTTCTCCGTGGAGGAGGCTGAAATAAATTTAGAGCAATCAAAATACGAATCTCCGGCTGTTATTCGTAAAGCTGAAATTGACCTCGATAAAGTCAGGAGAGAATATACCCAGGCCCTCAGCAATTATAACCTTAAAGTACAACAGGCCCAGGTAAATATCCGGCAAAAAAATGCGGAACTGCAAAAACTCCTGAGAGAAAAAGAAAGAATCATAGACGCTGTTAGTAGTCTAACCATTAAGGCACCTGCTTCGGGTATGATCGTATATCACAAAGACCGCGACGGTACAAAAAGAACTGTCGGCAGCATGCTGCATTTATTCAGGGATCCGACTGTTGCGACATTGCCCGATCTTTCATCGTTCAATTCCATAACTTATGTTAACGAAATTGATATCAGCAAGGTTAAACAAGGCCAGCTGGTAACCATAGGTATCGATGCCTTCCCTGAAAAGAAGTTTCCCGGAAAAGTATTGCATGTGGCTAATATCGGTGAACAATTACCCAACACCGACTCCAAAGTATTCGAAGTTCAGATACAGGTAAATGAAACCGATCCGGTATTACGACCTGCCATGACAACGAGCAATGCCATCCTTACACGTTCATACGATGATGTTCTGTATGTTCCGCTTGAGGCAGTGCATAGTAACGATAGTCTTACCTTTGTTTATTGTAAAAACAATACCCGACAACTTGTTTTGCTGGGTGATGCCAACGAAAATGCGGTAATTATCGAAAAAGGGCTTTCGGAAGGAGACAGGTTGTATCTTTCTGTTCCCGAAGATGCTGATGATTTTAAGTGGACCGGCATGGATCTGTATCCGCTATTAAAGGAGAAAAAAATGAAAGAAGAGCTGGAAAAGAAAAAGATACAGGATTCCGTTCCCCGTCAGCATCCCCGACCTCCATTTCGTGGTTCCCGTGGCAACTGAATGAACATGGCACTATGATCGAAAGGCTTTATAAGCGGTATATTCATGATTTAAACATTGCGTTTGACTCATTGCTGGATAATAAAATGAAAACTTTTCTCACGGGGCTTGGTATTATTTTCGGAGTGGCGGCGGTCATCAGCATGCTGGCGGTCGGACGGGGAGCCAAACAGGAGATTCTGGAACAGATTAAGCTTGTCGGGGTTAATAACATAGTCGTTTTGCCCGTTGTGGAAGCCCGGGAGAAATTGGGTAATAGCAACAACGGCAGTAGTGAAGGCAGCAATAATCCGGAAGAAAAACGCAAATACTCACCCGGCCTTACCCTTGATGACATGAAGACAATACAGGAACTCATTCCCACAGTGAAAAGAATCAGTCCGGAGATCGCGATCAACTCCTTTGTTACCAGTGGAGGATTGAGAGAAGCCGCTAAAATACTTGGCGTCTCCAGATCCTATTTTGATATATACAACCTGAAGCTGGAAATGGGAGAGGTTTTTAATGTTTACCAGGAAGAAAATGGAATACCTGTATGCATTATAGGATCCAATATCCGGGCAAAGTTTTTCAACAAAGTTAATCCGATCAATCAATATATTAAGTTCGGCAACGTATGGCTGAAAGTAATCGGGGTTATCGAGAAAAGCACGGTAAGCCTCACAGGATTTGAAAATGCCGGTATCAATGTTTTCAATGATAATATCTATGTACCCGTCAAAACAATTCTCCTGCGTTTTCAGAACCGTGCACTCATCAATACGCGTACTTTTGCCGGCCAGTCCGACAATTTTCCGGAGATGGCCCGCAGCGTGACGCCAAAACAAAACACAGAGGGAAATTACCACCAGCTCGACCGGATAATCGTTCAGGTATTTGAATCCGGACAACTTTCATCTACTGCTGAAGTATTGAGTCGCATGATGAACCGGCGACACATGCAGGTAAAGGATTATGAGATAACCATCCCGGAAATGTTGCTGAAACAGGAGCAACGAACCAAGGATATATTCAATATAGTACTTGGAGCCATTGCCAGTATTGCCTTAGTTGTTGGGGGTATTGGTATCATGAATATTATGTTCGCTTCTGTAATGGAGCGGATCAAAGAGATCGGCACACGCATGGCAATTGGCGCAAAAAAAACAGACATTGTTGTGCAGTTTTTAGCTGAAGCTGTCCTGATAAGCGTTACAGGCGGTCTTATTGGTGTCATATTCGGAATCATCCTGGCCGAGGCAATCGAGAAAATATTTGATATCCGCACCATTGTTACCCTTTCATCGGTGATGATAGCGTTTATTGTTTCGGCATCCGTGGGTATTATCTTCGGATATTCACCGGCAAAGAGAGCGTCGGAGAAGGATCCGATCGAGTCATTGCGGTATGAATAAAGAATGACTAAAGAACAATGATAGTTTGAAGATTTGAAGGTTTGAAGGTTTGAAGATTTGAAGGTTTGAAGGTTTGAAGATTTGAAAATTTGAATATTATCTGTATACTGTGGACTCTATACTGTAAACAAATTTACAGATTAACAAGTTAACCGATTTACATATTGTATGTGGACCGTAGACTGTGAACCTTAGATTGCTCATAAGTAAATACGCTGGTATCTATTGAAATCATCAATTGTCAAATCACCAAATCAACAAATAATTGATATCCCTATGATAAGATGTTTGTTGTTTCTGTTCATTCTGGTCTTCTCAATAACCGGGACCTTCGCCGAGGAAACTCCGAAGAAAACACTCAGTCTTGATGAAGTCATCAGGCTTGCCCAGGAACAATCGTTGCAGGCAATCCTGGCCCGGCACCGGTTCCGGGGAAGTTACTGGCAATACCGGACGCACATTGCCAAATACCGCCCCAACCTGAGTCTGTCGGGCAATCTCATCGACTTTAACCGGTCGCTGAAAAAATACCAGCGGGAGGATGGAACTTATACCTATGTCGAGGATTATGCCAATACCATAACTATGGAGATGAACCTCCGGCAGAATGTGGGACTGACAGGCGGATCCATATTTGCAAACTCGAGCCTGCAGCGGGTAGATCAATTCGGTGAAGACGATGATGTAATGTACCTTTCTTCTCCTGTTCAACTTGGATTCAGGCAGCCTCTGAGTGGCTATAATGAATTTCGCTGGGAGAAGAAAATTGAACCTTTGCGATATGAAGAGGCCAAAAAGGAATATATCGATGCAATGGAAGGGGTAGCCATGCGTGCTGTAAATTATTTCTTTGACATGGCTTTGGCACAGATGAATGTCGAAATAGCCCGTATTAACTACCAGAATACGGATACTCTTTACAAAATTGCCAGGGGCAGATTCAATATGGGCACCATTGCCGAAAATGAATTGCTGCAGCTTGAACTGAGTCATCTCAATGCAGGCACCAGCCTGAACAAGGCAGGGATTGACCTTGAAATCTACAAATTTCAGCTCCGTTCATTCCTGAATTTGAGCCGTCTTACGGATATTGAGCTGGTTATTCCTTACGAAGTGCCTGTTATGCAGGTGGATATTGATAAAGCTCTTACGGAGGCAAAGCAAAACAATCCCGAAATGCTGCAGATGGAAAGACAGCTCATTGAAGCGAAAAGAGATGTGGCGATGACCAGGGCTGAAAAGGGGCTGGATGCCGATTTATTTGCTTCCTTCGGGTTTACACAAACAGCTCCTGATATACCGGGCGCATATAAAAATCCACAGGATCAGCAGACTTTCCGGGTTGGAATTGAACTGCCACTGGTGGACTGGGGCCTGGCAAAAGGTCGTTATAAAATGGCCCGGTCCAACCAGGAAGTTGTCAATACCACCGTACAACAGGAACAAATTGACTTCGAACAGCAGGTATTACTGAAAGTAATGCAGTTCAACCTGCAGGACGATCAGCTGATGATCGCCTCAAAAGCTGACACCATCGCACAATATCGTTATGAGGTAAGCAAACAGCGTTTCCTTATCGGTAAAATTGACGTGCTTGATCTGAATGTTGCCCTCGAAGAAAAAGACGTGGCACGCCGGGGTTATATCTCAGCCCTGCGCGAATTCTGGACATACTATTTTGAAATCAGGCAGCTGACACTGTATGATTTCATTAAAATGCATCCCCTGAGCGCGTTGTTCGAGGATCTGATTGAATAAAGATGACTGTTTGAAAATTATCGAATGACCTGCTTGCCTGCCATCAGGTTTATTAATCTGCACAATTTATACTCACCGTTCAACATTCATCCTAAAAAGTCCACCGTTGACAGTCGACAGTCCACAGCAATTTGTCAATCAATTAATCTGTAAACTTGTTAACTTGTCAATCTGTCAATTTGCAAATGTCCACGACCGAACGTCCACAGTGCATTTGCTATGGTATAGGATCTTTATTCTTTATTCTTTATTCTTTTGTCTTCCTTTCTGAATCTTGTACTCAACAGACTTGCCTAATTTCTGACATTCAGGTTGAATTTCTTCTGCAGAATGCAGGGATTGCCCATGGGTGTCGTATAATTGGCTATAAAGTTCAGTTTATCTACCGCCGTTCCTCCCGGTGTAACCGATATGACATACTGGGCAACACCTTTTTCAGTTATCAGGGGCATAAGCGTCTTCCCAAGAAATTGTCCTTCATCCAGCTCACCCTTGTAATACTTCACCTTACCTGCCTGATTGGATAGGGATATCCTCAGTATATACTTATTGTTTCTAGCCAGGTTGTTGATTTCTTTGATTACAATAACAGGATAATCTGTAATGAGTTCGCCATTCATTGAATATTCCTTCAGGCCCGTCCCAACGTTGCCGTTTTTGTATGGGACTTCGTATTTCAGGTTTCCGTTTTCATAGAAAGCTTTTTGCATTCCCTCCCGCTTACCGTTAACATATGGACTTATCCGGTATTCTTTACCGCTTTCATAATACCAGATCTCATCGCCATTTTTAATATCTTCCTGGTACATCATCTTTGAATGAACCTGCCCGGATGGATAAAAGTTTTTTGCCCAACCGTGTTTCATATCCTTTTCATACATAACTTCACTTATCAGCTGTCCGCTTCTATTGTAGTTTTTTGTTATTCCCTGCCGGAAAGTATCGACCATGGAAACTTCCGACTTGATTTTTCCATTATCATAGTATTCATATGCAATTTCGGGGGCATTCGGATCCGTTTTTTTCTTAAATGGATTACAGCCTGCAACAAGCAACACAGGAATTAGAATGGTTACGATACGGATTGTTTTCATCAGCGTATTTTTATTAATGAAATATACGATAAAGTTAATTCAAATTGATGATTTATTGATTGAAAGTTCACGGTTCACGGTTCATAGTAAAAAAACGATCAAGAAATGACCTGCCATCACTATTATTTGTGTTTTTCGAAGTAAGATAACGCTCTGGATAGATCGTTAGGAAAATTTTAATATATTTGCGCCACTATAAAAAAAGGATTCATAAACTAACAAACAAAGAAATGCGTAATAAAGGAGCCATTTGGACACTGGCCATCGCTCTCATGCTGGTTTGTATATATCAATTATCATTTACATTGGTTACTTACAAAGTTCGAAAGGATGCCAAGAATTATGCGCTTAGCATAACCAAGAGTACTGATGGCAAACTTGATTCCTTAGGGCTGAAGATATCCGACCGGTATCTCGATTCCATCGCTTCGGAAAATGTATACAATTTCCTGTGGATGAAAAAGTATACTTACCGTGAATGTCAGGAAAGAGAGATAAACCTTGGATTAGACCTTCGCGGGGGAATGAATGTTATTCTTGAGGTTTCTACTGTTGACGTTCTCCGTTCGTTGGCCAATTATAGCAAGGATACCACTTTCAACAGAGCAATAGCTCTTGCACGCCAACAGCAAAAGGCATCCAATGAAGACTTTGTAACTCTTTTTGGCAGGGCCTTTGAAAGCATCAATCCAAATGCAAAACTAGGATCAATTTTCACTGCACAGGAATTGCGCAATGAAATAAGCTATAACACTTCAAACGACGAAGTACTTAATATCCTGCGCGAAAAGGCCAACGATGCGATCAGCAATTCGTTTGAGATCATCCGTACACGTATTGACCATTTTGGTGTTGCACAACCAAATGTTCAGCGTATTGAGGGTGGTGACCGCATATTGGTGGAATTGCCGGGTGTCGAAGAAAAAGAAAGAGTACGAAAATTATTGCAGGGAACGGCCCGGTTGGAATTCTGGGAGACGTATGAAAACAGCGAGGTTGTCAGAAGCCTGGTGGAAGCCAATGATCTTATTAAGGAGCTTAATAAAGCCGGCGGTCCGAAAATTGCTGCAAAATCCGATGAACCGACAATGACATCCACACCTGATGATACAACGAAAAAGGAGGAAGGCGAAGAAATAGCACTGCTCGAGCAGATCGAAGCAGACACATCCGCTGCACAGGACTCTCTCGCAAAAAAGGCCATGGATGAAGAAATGCCTTTATTTGTTGTGCTGAAACCCAATGTCACCCAAAACTGGGAGCCGTTACCGGGATCGGTATTCGGACGTGTACATTACAAGGATACGGCCAAAACAAACCAGTATCTCCAACTGGCCATGCAGAAAGATCTTTTTCCCAGCGATTTTAAATATTTATGGTCGGCCAAACCCATCCAGGATCCAGAAACCAGAAAACCAACGGATTACTATGAATTACATGCTATTAAAATAACAGGAAGAGAGGGCAGACCTCCCCTCACCGGCGATGTGGTGACCCGGGCCAATATGCAGTTCGACCAGATGAGTGGCAACGCCGAGGTTTCGATGAGCATGGATGCAACCGGCACCACTGCCTGGGCCCGTATAACCCGTGAGAATGTGGGAAGATGCATAGCCATTGTTATGGATGACTATGTTTATTCCTCTCCGCGGGTAAACGAAGAAATTCCAACGGGCTCATCCTCAATATCCGGAGATTTTGATACCAAAGAAGCCACCGACCTGGCCAACCTGTTGAAATCAGGTACTATGCCGGCACCTGCAAATATTGTCCAGGAAGAAGTGATTGGTCCTTCATTGGGAAAGCAATCCATAAATTCCGGACTCAAAGCATTTCTGTATGCCTTTTGTGCCATCTGGTTGTTTATGATATTCTATTACAGCCGTAAAGCCGGTGTTGTGGCAAATATTGTCCTTTTATTCAATATCTTTTTTCTGATCGGCGTGCTGGCATCCTTGCAGCTTGCCTTGACCTTGCCGGGTATTGCCGGTATTGTACTCACATTGGGTATGTCGGTTGATGCCAATGTGCTTATTTTTGAGCGAATCCGCGAAGAAGTCCTTACGGGGAAAGGTATCCGTATGGCTATTTCCGACGGATATAAAAATGCGCTTTCAGCCATCATTGACGGTAACGTAACCACACTGATTACAGGCATCATATTATTCGTTCTTGGGACAGGACCGGTAAAAGGATTCGCAACCACACTGGTCATTGGTATCTGTACTTCCCTCTTTACAGCCATATTTCTTTCGAGGTTGGTTTTTGAAATTCTTCTTGACAGAAATGTTGTGCTCTCTTTCGCTACAAAAGTGACAGAAGGATTCCTGAAAAAGACATCGTTTGATTTTCTGAAGAACAGGAAAGTCTTTTATGTGATTTCCGGAGCCGTTATTGTCATTGGTGTTGTATCACTCTTTACCAGAGGCCTTGATGCAGGAGTTGATTTTTCAGGAGGGAGAAACTTTATCGTCCAGTTTGATAAACCGGTTAATAACCTTGTTATCGGGAATTCTCTGGAACCTCTGCTCGGGACCGAGCCCACCGTGATAACATTCGGTACGGCTGACAAGGTCAGGATTACAACCAAGTACAAAATTGATTCGGATGACCCCAATATTGACGAAGAAATCCAAGGCTTGCTCTACCAGGGTCTTCAGTCTTTCCTGCCTGAAAAAACTTCTTATGAGGTATTTGCAAATACATACCTGCAGGGGACACAAAAAATAGGTCCCACCATTGCTGATGATATCAAACGCCAATCCTCATGGGCTATGTTAATAGCCATTGGCATGATGTTCTTCTATATTTTTATGCGATTCAGGAACTGGCGATACGGAATGGGTGCTACAATCGCCACATTCCACGATGCTTTCTTCGTTCTGAGCCTGTTCTCAATTTTCTATGGGTTCATGCCATTTTCTATGGAAATTGATCAGGCCTTTATTGCTGCCATGTTAACTGTAATTGGTTACTCGGTTAATGATACGGTGGTTGTTTATGACCGGATACGGGAATATTTCACATTGCATCCCAAGCGAGACAAGGGAGAAATGATGAATGCCGCTATAAACAGCACCCTTAGCCGTACAATAATTACATCGTTAACAACATTATTGACAATCTTAATACTGTTTTTTGTCGCCGGTGAGACTATCAGGGGCTTTACATTTGCTATGTTCGTGGGAGTGATCGTCGGAACATATTCAACCATTTTTATTGCAACCCCTGTGGTTTACGATTCAATAAAAAAGAAAATATAGTTAAGCGTGCATTAAAGGATTATATCCTTTAATTTTATAAGACATTCACTATATTTACGTAATACTATCATAAGCATGCAAGGCACACTATTATTCATCGGTGGTGGTGAAATCATAATTGTCTTATTGGTTTTTCTGGTGCTTTTTGGTTCAAAAAAAATACCCGAATTTGCAAAAGGTCTTGGTAAAGGATTGAACGAATTCAAAAAAGCCACCGATGATATCAAACGCGAAATCAACGAAAGCGCAAAAGAAGTGACAAAAGAAGTCAACGATGTAAAAAAGGATTTAAACGCCTCCTGATCCGGCCTTTAATATATTCACGTTCAAGCTGACCACAGCATTATGATCGAAACCCGCAATATAACCATGTTTTTTGGCGAACTGCAGGTATTAAAGGGAATTGATGTTTCCATAAAAAAAGGTGAAATTGTTACCCTGGTCGGACCCAGCGGAGCCGGAAAAACTACCTTCCTGCATATCATGGGAACCTTGCTTAATCCAAGTTCGGGTGAGGTCATTATCAATAACCATAAAGTATATGGATTAAAAGAGAAATCGATTTCCCGGTTCAGGAATCAGCATATCGGATTTGTCTTCCAGTTCCATCACCTTCTCCCTGAGTTTACAGCCATTGAGAATGTCTGTATCCCGGCTTTTATCCGGAAGGCATCCCGGCATGAAACGGAAAAGAAAGCCAAAGAGCTTCTTGATTTCCTGGGACTGGGATCCCGCCTTGAGCATAAACCCGGTGAACTTTCGGGAGGAGAACAACAACGTGTAGCCGTTGCCCGCGCACTGATTAATAGTCCCGATATTATCCTTGCGGATGAACCGTCCGGAAATCTCGATTCACAGAACAGAAAAGAACTTCATGAATTGTTCTTTTCATTGCGCGAACGGTACAACCAGACAATCGTTATTGTCACACATGATAAAGAACTTGCCTCTATGTCCGATCGTACACTTACCATGCACGACGGGAAAATCATAGGATAATCTGTCACTTCCGTTTGCATGAAAAATGATCGGGTATATGTAAAAGAATTCCTGGACAAAAAAGTATCACAATTCAACCGGCAGGAATTTATCCCTTCCGACCCCATACAGGTACCTCATGCCTTTTACCGGAAAGAAGACATTGAAATAGCAGCTTTTCTGACAGCCATGCTGGCATGGGGACAGCGTAAAACAATTATCCGTAAGGCCCGTCAATTACTGGGCATGATGAATAATAGTCCTTATGATTTTATCCGTTATGCCGGGAAGGATCATTGGAAACATCTGGAATCCTTCCGTCATCGCACCTTTAATGGCATTGATACACTTTATTTTGTGCAAGCCCTGAAAAATATCGTTATACATTACGGATCCTTACAGGAACTCTTTGAATCGGCATACCTGCAAACATTAAACATAAAGCAGACCCTGCAAAATTTCCGAAGCAAATTCTTTGAACTGCCCTTTCCTTCAAGAACGTTGAAGCATATTCCGGATGTCGGTCATGGTTCATCAGTCAAACGTCTTAACCTGTTTCTTCGCTGGATGGTGCGTTGCGATAGCCAGGGTGTTGACTTCGGCATTTGGAAAAAAATACCTCCTTCAGCGCTGTATATACCCCTTGATGTTCATAGCGGCACGGTTGCACGGAAACTCGGTCTGCTTAAGCGAAAGCAGAACGACTGGCAGGCGGTGGAAGAGCTCACTGCGGTACTCAGGATATTCGACAGTAATGATCCGGTGAAATATGATTATGCATTATTCGGGATGGGGGCAGGAAAAGATTTGTTGATTTGATGATTTCTTGATTTACTGATTTGATGATTGAAGTTCATAGTAAATCTGTTAATCTGTAAACTTGTCAACCTGCTTACCGGCAGGTAGGTTTGTATACTGGTAAATTTTTAAACCATCAAATTTTCAAATCTTCAAACTATCTTTGATTATGTCCAACAATTATTTCCAATTCAAGCAATTCACCGTTTACCATGATAAGTGCTCGATGAAAGTCAACACCGACGGGGTATTGCTGGGTGCATGGGCGGATGTAAGCAACATCAGCCGTGCGCTGGATGTCGGCACCGGATCGGGTTTGATCGCCCTGATGATCGCCCAGCGATCGGATGCAGTAATAGATGCAGTGGAAATTGACCGGCAGGCTTATGAGCAGGCCTGTGCCAATGCTTCCCGGTCACCCTGGAAAAACCGCATTTTTTGTTATCATGACTCCTTTCAGCATTTTGCATCAGGTTTGCAAACCCGATATGATCTCATTGTTTCGAATCCGCCCTTTTTCTCGAATGCCCTGAAGCCGGCCGATAAACGTAAATCGAAAGCACGGCATGACACCGGAATGACCTATGAAGAGCTGCTGAAAGGCACCTCAGCTTTGCTCACCACCAGCGGGAGGTTTTGTGCTATCCTTCCTTTCAGCGAAAAGGATAACTTTTCTGATCTGGCTCATATTTACGGACTATATAACTGCCGGAATACCTGTGTTAAAACAACCCCGGAAACCTCTTTTTCAAGAGTGCTTATGGCCTTTGGAAAGATACCCGTCACCAAAACCGACAGGACTGAAATTACAATTCATCAGGCAAATGGCAGGTACTCATCCGATTATATCAAAATAACAAAAGATTATTATCTAACCTGCCCTATTCATAAAAACACAGATTATTCTGTTTTAAAGCAGGTTAGCCCGATTTAGTTACACTTAGTTTTCGAAGAAAAGTTAGTGTGACTTAATCGTAATCTGTTCATTAAAAGAAATTCATGAATTATACAGGCTAAATATCGAACACAGTACATCGTAGATTGTTCAGTGCATATTTTTTATTACTTTTATTCCCCTAAAAATCCCTGATCCCATGAAACACCTGAAACTTCTGGTATTTCTTCCGCCTCTTCTGTCAGCAATGCTTTCCTGTGAGGATGATGATTCGTTTGAGCTTAATGCCGACTTCCGGTTAAAAATGATCGTTTATTACGAGGATGATATCCTGCAATATAAAAAACTGTATTCTTATGAAGGCAACCGGATTGACTCTATTCAGTATTATTATAATGTTTATGGCAGCGACCCATATGGTTATGAATATGGTTTAATTACGTATGAACGGTCAGGAGATGTTTATTTTGAAAATTGGATAGGTAAAATAGGAAATATGACAGTATCAAATGGCCGGGATGAATATGAATTTGAGGGCAGTGTGTTGATTCGTTATAACAACGAATTTTATACTTACAGAAATAGCTTGCTGATAGAAAGAGACAATACGGATACCCGTTACAAAAGCACCTATGAATACTTGGATGATCGCGTTACCGGTATTACTACAGTCCGATATAATGAAGGACAAACAGAATATGAACCGGAGGAAAGATATATATTTGAATATAAAGGTGATTCCATTATAGCTGACAGGTATTATTTTGACAGAAATGATCAGGTCTGGACTTTATATAGAAGGATGAAATATTTTTTTATAAACAACCTTGTCAGCTCTAAGGAACAGCTAAATGGTCCAGATTTGGAACCTTACACGAAAACCGAATACCAATATAACGAAAAAGGTGATATTACTCAATATAAGTATTCATATGCGGACGGAGAATCATATGTAACCACCAGTACATACACCTATGATGAATACGGTAATATAGCTGAAATGACCAGTGTATCTTCGGGTAGCACTAATAAATACCTGTATTTTTATGAAAGCGGCGGGTCAAATATTGAGGATTTCACAACTCCTGCCAGTCCCAGTGCTTATTATTACAACTTAGAATTTTTTTGATTCTTTTTTAAATATGCACTTATGAAAACCAAAAATATATATATCTCAATATCGGTCGCTAAAATTGTTATTGTGACAGTACTGTTTTCATTTCTCCTGAGCTGTGAAGAAGATGAACCTAAACCCTATAGTAATAATAATAACAACTTCATCGACACCATTGATTATAACTCTTTTAATAGCTATGATGAAGTTCTGGCAAGGATACGGTATAATTATGAATATATAACCTTTCACTGGGGCATGTATTGGAATTTCAACAATATTTTAAGCGGACAGTATGAAATCGATGATTGGGATATGGAATTGAACGCATTAGAGTATTTTGGTCATTATGCAGCCAGTAGTACAATTTTATCAATATGGAGCGGTTGTTACCAATCTGTAAGCATATCAAACTTATTTTTATCCGATACCCAAAACTCTTCCGATATTTCAATAAACGCTTATAAAGGCCAGGTTTATTTTTACAGGGCATTGTCATATTTCACCCTGATAAAGTACTTTGGAGAATATTATCCTTATGAGGATTTTAATGCACCCGGTGTCCCTATTCTATCCGGGGATGAAACGCAACCTAATACCAGGGCCTCTGTTCAGGAAGTATATGACCGGATCATACATGATCTTGACAGTGCGACTATCTTTTTGCCTGATCCGGGTGTTTCAGCTGAAAACAATACAACCCGGTATTCAGCCATGGCACTTGCTGCAAAGACTCATATATGGTTCGGACAATACTACAAGGCCGATGTATTGCTGGAACAAATTATTCAAAGCGGATACTTCTACCTGACAGATCGTTTTAGTGACAACTTTGACGGACAGCACGAGAACAATTCAGAATCACTATTTGAATTTCAGTATTATTGGAATGGTGGTACAAGGTATAGTTCAACACCCTATTATCCGGCCCAAGCATACAGCTACATGCAAATCACAAACAGATGGAATACCGTGGCTGAATCTGCCGTAACACGATTGGGCAACGATCCCCGTGCGAAAGAAACATACTATTCCCCGGGAGATACAATGATTGATGATGATGGCACAACTGTTATTAATGAAACATACGATTACTATATAAAAAAGTACGCACATGTTATAAAACCATCCGGTTCAGGTTCCTATTACGGCAATAATCTTGTTTTAATTCGCCTGTCTGATGTATATCTGTTACATAGTGAAGCGCAAATTATGAAGGGAAACATTGCTGAATCAATTACTTATATCAACATGGTAAAGGAAAGGGCCGGCGCTGATCTCATCACAAACCATTCGTTATCGGCAGATGCATTGATGGAAATACTGCGAGACGAAAGGTTCAATGAACTGTGCGGTGAAGGATCTTACTGGTTCGATCTGATCCGCTGGGATATGGCCGATTCTGAACTTGGGGACAGAGGCTTTATTAAGGGGAAACATGAGGCTTTGCCCATACCGCAAATTATCGTTGATAACAATCCGGGAATCGATCAAAATGCGGGATATTGAAGTGGACCTGACAATATGCGAAGGACTTCCGACTGATTGAGGCATGCTGTCAGCGTTTATAATCACATATAATTTGCCTTCCGATGTGTCACCCAGGAAACCAGCTTTGGAAAAACCAATAATACCCCGGATGAGACTGAGGACTATCCGCCGGAAGCACTGAGTCATCCGTGTACCAAGACTTCCTCACCCCCTGTCCCTCTCCAAAAACTGGAGAGGGGAGAATTCTTACACTATCGTTTCTATGGTTTTTGCTCTCACCAGACGGGGACTGATGAGTTTTTCAATCAACCAATCATTAAATCAATAAATCAACAAATAGTTTAACCGCTTCATTGTGCCGGAAGGCAAGATCCATTTTCAATACTTCGGCTATGGAGAACCATCCGATATCGGCTACTTCGGCAGGGGAACCCTTGGCTTCATTAGCCGCTTCACCATGAAACAGCAGTACTACATTATGAACACCCCGTTCGGGATATATTTCATCGAGATAGGCAAAGAATTCCGGTTTAAAATCCAGGTTGGTTTCTTCTTTTACTTCACGGATCACCGCAGTAACTGCGTCTTCATTCTCCTCAATATGTCCGCCCGGAATGCACCAGTAATCCTTAAATGGTTCAACGTTCCGTTTTGTCAGTAAAATATTGGTCTCGTTATTGATTTTTCGTGTCAATACCGCACCTACAGTTACCCTGGGCATAATTCCATTCGTTAATGAGTTTTTCTTACCTTTACACCAGCAACAAATTGAACCTGCAGAAATAACAATTCCTGATCGGTTTTCTGCCGCAGATGATATGGTAACGCTAAAATTATAAAAAAATCAAGTGTCGTGGTTTTGAATCAATGATAATTTGCCATGTTGTATATTTTATTAATATTTGTTTTCCTTCAACCTCCACCTGACCTGATCCGCATACTGGAGGCCACGCGACAGGAATGGACAGGGGGAAGGGAAGAAACCGGGAAAGGCGTAAACTATGAAATTAAACTTGTGGTTGACAAAAAATCAACAAAACTGAAGTTTGTGAGCGTCACTGTTGATCAGCAGGGCTGCAGTTACAAGGTAAACAACATCAGTGATCCGGAGAGGGGAAACCGTTACCGTAAAGGAGACACTTTGATGATTTCCGCCCTGTTAAAAAATCCGCCGGAATACCCTCCTAAAAAGCTGAAACCATACCCGGTCATCGGTTGTTCCTTTAAAAACAAGATATATTATTTTCCTGTCAGGCAGGGCATTGATGCCACTCCGGGCAAATACAAATAGCCGGCGATTGCATCACAAAATCATGAATCCCGGGCTTTGGCCGGGATTCATGATTTTTGACCCTTTCGTGGAGAAGTTCAAAAACAGGTACTTTATAGTCTGGCACCAATCAGAAAAAAGCACAACTATATTGCAATCAGCTCCTTATTTCACCATAAGTCGTTTTACATATTTTTCGTTATTATGAGTTATCTGTATAAAATACATTCCACTCTTCAGATTACTGATATCTATGCTTGATGTTTGCCGGTCAACAACACGGCTATAAACAGTTCTTCCTACTACATCAATAATTTGCAATTCACTGTTTACATCATCTGCTGCTAATTTAACGATTATAAAATCATTCGCAGGAACCGGATAAATATTCAGCATGTCCATTTCAGTATTATTCACATAATTAACATCACCGGGTATGCCCCAAACATCAATATTATGAAGTCTTGAATATTGAGAGGTTTCATCAGACATTTTGAATCCCGAAGTAAATTTAATATAGACATCCGTTGCATTAATTTCAACCGTATTCACATCGCCAAGCTGACAATCATCGCCATCCCAGAATTCATCTTCTGATGCCCTTTCCCAGGTTTCACCATCGCTGGATTTGTATATCCGGATTCCTCTGTTGCCTCCGGTGTTCGAATGTGCAAATCTTATACTGTCAATCTGAGGAACAGGCCCAAAAATAAATTCACCAATTGTGTCGGGACTGGTTAAATAATCAGAAATTGTATAACCATCAAGTTTATTTAATAAAACCCATCCTGTTGTAACGCCCGGAAGATTTTCCGTTGCTCCTCCATCTTCTATCCTTCTTGATTCACACTCCGGAGCAATTCCACATTTGATAAGGGTAACCGGTATTTCTATGGTACCTGATGAGACTGTTAGTGTTAAACTTCTGGTGAGACTGGCTTCAATAACAACACCAGCTGAACATGTAGAAGGATCGGTGTCTTCGGTAGCTTCCCAATCCTGGAAATCTTCACTGATAATTAACGTTGACTGTCCATTAACACTCATCATCCCAATGAATGTTAACATTGTAATAGATAGTAAAAGTCTTTTCATAATTATAAAGTATAGGTTAGTTGAGTAAAGTTAAACATATTAAATAATACTTCTTAATAAAATTCAACTATACTGTAATTCATGATTTTCAGCCATTCTGAAAAGATCAGGCTCTGTCACAGGCAGGATTATTATCCATGAAGCAATGCGTAATTAACTGATTTTATTAACTTAGAGGTAAATAAACGCCGATGCTCTATGCTTGAAATTGATAAGACCGTTATCAGTACCGATTTATTCACCCAACAATTCACTTGCGATCTGAAGCGATGCAAAGGGGCCTGCTGTGTGCAAGGAGATTCAGGGGCCCCGCTGGATGAAAACGAAAAAATCATCCTTGAGCAAAGCTACCCGTCCATTAAACCTTTTCTGCGCCCGGAAGGTGTTAACGCAATAGAAAAACAAGGAACCTCTGTTATTGACAAGGAAAACGATTGTGTAACGCCCCTGGTTGAAGGGAAGGAATGTGCGTATACTGTCTTCGAAAACGGGATTGCCAGGTGTGGTATTGAGAATGCTTTCCATGCCGGCGCAACAACGTTACGGAAACCCATATCCTGTTATTTGTATCCTGTTCGTATCAAGAAGTACAAAACATTTGTGGCAGTAAACTATGATTCATGGTCAATCTGCGAACCAGCCAGGTCACTCGGGAAATCTCTTGGGTTGCCCGTTTACAAATTCACAGCCCCGGCTCTGCGACAAAAATTTGGTGATGAATGGTTTGCCATGCTGCAGCAGGCCGCTGTTTCTGTTATCGGTAGCCGACAGACATAACAATCAAACATTAAATTGAGGAAAAAACAGGAATATCCTGTAAATTTGCTGTTAGAAATGATTTGTTTCTGATGCTGGAATATCTTGTCATAGTATTGCTAATTGTTATCGCTTCATTTATTTTCCTGGGATTCAACATATTCTTCCGAAGGAAAAGCTTTCCCGAGACGGAAGTCGGCCATAACAGGGAAATGCGAAAACTGGGGCTGAGTTGCCCAAAATGCGATGAGATACGGATACACAGGAAGCCAAAATCATTTCCGAAAATAAATCCCGATAAGCTTAAAATTATAAGGCCATAAGGCCTCATTAAATTGTTTTTCGACTTACAGATTTCAGCCTGCCTGCTGAAGGCAGGTTCGCATGGCTCCTGGAATCTGATTCTCACGAATAAACCATTTCCTTCCAGATTTGTTTCTACCCTAGCAAACATTTACAATCATGAATTTTCTTACTTTACTGATTTTCAGCCTCGTTATTGTCGGGATTGAATTTCTTGCAATCTGGATCAACCTGCGTACAAGAGCAAAAAAATCTATTAAAGCCGTTTCATGTGGAAAAGGAGTAACAAAGGGTGGAGAAAAATCCGACTGTGGCTGCGGGCCATGGAATTGCATGGCTGCCGATGAAGGTTAGGATTATAATTGTTCTTCCAGGTACCGTTTAAACCGTTTGGTATAATATACCTGATATTGTCCTTTTTGATCACTAAATACCAGGTAGGCATCCAATGACCTGTGCCGATCAAGGAATTTCTTTGATTTCTCCAACCCCATAACCATGAAAGCAGTGGCATAAGCATCGGCTGTCATGCAGTCATCAGCGATCACCGTTGCACTCAGCAGGTTCGACATGGCCGGATAGCCTGTTGCCGGATTGATGGTATGGGAGTATCTGATACCATCCTTTTCGTAGAATTTCCTGTAGTTGCCGGATGTAGCAAGGGAACGCCGGTGGAACTGCAGGATTGCCTGGAGATTTGCCCCGGGAATCATATTGCCTTCCATTGGCTTGTCAATACCTATCCGCCAGCGATTCCCTTTGTCATTGCGACCCCGGGTGCGGACTTCACCGCCGACTTCCACCATGTAGTTTTTAATTCCCAGCTTTTCGAAGTATTCCACCAGCAGATCAACAGTATATCCTTGGGCAATAGCATTAACATCAAGCATTAAAAGTGGATGTGCTTTCATAACCGTTTTCCCGGAAAGTTTGACCTTATCCATTCCCACAAATTGCAGCAGGCTGTCGATGGTTGCACTGTCAGTCGCGGATGCTGCTGTGAACCCAAAACCCCATGCATTGACAAGCGGAGCTACCGTGATATCAAAGGCACCTCCACTTATCCTGTTAACCTCGACTGACTTCTCAAAAATGGTGATAAATTTTTCATCCGCTTCAACATCCGGATCATTCTGATTAATTCTTGAGATGACGGAAGAAGGGAGATAAATGGACAGTGAACGATCGACATCAGCCAGCAGTGAATCGACCTCATGCTGAAGATTTTTCCCCTGACGACTCTGGTATGTAATATGGTACGAAGTCCCCTGGGTCAGACCGGCAATCTTATTATACTGGCCCCTGCTGCTTTTCAGGGTGATGAAAAGTACTGCAACAACTACAAAGGCTAGAATCAGACCACGGATGATGTTGTTTTTCATAATTTGAAAGAAGTTAGAAGTTAGTAGTTAGTAGTAGAATGCAATTTATCGAACTCCGGTTATCCTTCCCGGCAATCAACACTCGGTCCTCACGCAGCTTGTCACTTGTCACCTGCCTGCCGGCAGGCAGGCTTGTTACTCGTCACTTTCTTATCCCCCGAAGTCATCAAAGTCAATCATCTCTTCGGGTACGCCGAGATTGTATAACATATTCTGAACAGCATTGTTCATCATGGGCGGGCCGCAAAGGTAGTATTCGACCTCTTCAGGCTCCTCAAGCTTGCTCAGGTATTCGTCATACAGCACCTGGTGAATGAATCCCACGTAACCATCCCAGTTATCTTCAGGTTTTGGTTCAGAGAGCGCTATGTTGAATCTGAAATTAGGGAATTTTTTTTCAATTTTCCGGAATTCTTCTTCATAAAAGATTTCGCGTTTTGACCTTGCACCGTACCAGTATGATACGTTACGTCTGGTATTCAGTGTTTGAAACAGGTGAAATATATGCGACCGCAGGGGGGCCATACCGGCACCTCCGCCGATATAAATCATTTCGCGTTCTGTGTCTTTTATGAAGAACTCACCATAAGGGCCTGAAATAGTAACCTTATCACCCGGTTTTCTTGAAAAGATATACGATGAGCAGATACCGGGGGGTACTTTCATAAAAGCTCCCCTGGCACTGTCCCATGGTGGCGTGGCGATACGAATGTTCAGCATGATGATGTTTCCTTCAGCCGGATGATTAGCCATGGAATAAGCCCTGAAGGTTTCCTCCGTATTTTTCACCTTCAGATCCCAGAGATTATATTTGTCCCATTCATCATGGAATTGCGGCTCTACATCAATGTCCCTGAATGACATCTCGTATTTAGGAACATCAATCTGTATATAGCCACCCGACCTGAAATGCAGGGTCTCTCCCGGTGGCAGTTTAACAACGAATTCCTTGATAAAAGTAGCAACGTTTTTGTTGGAGACAACTTCACATTCCCATTTCTGAATGCCCAACACTTCCTCCGGCACTTTAATGATCATATCCTCCCTTACTTTCACCTGGCATCCCAGCCGCCAGTTTTCATGCATCTGCCTCCAGGTAAAAAAGCCAACCTCAGTGGGCAGAATCGATCCCCCGCCCGATTCCACCTGACAACGACATAATCCGCATGTACCACCTCCCCCGCATGCCGAGGGCAGATACAATTTCTCTTGCGACAAGGTGG
The DNA here is from genome assembly GCA_016928305.1 of Bacteroidales bacterium. Lineage (GTDB taxonomy): Bacteria > Bacteroidota > Bacteroidia > Bacteroidales > UBA10428 > UBA5072. The sequence continues at coordinate 37,536 of JAFGKY010000053.1, read as the reverse complement.
CCAGCAGGGTAGAACCCGGATCTACCTCGATCACTTTTTCTTCATTAATGGTAATTTTCACTTTCCCTTTGGGAGTAAGTTTATTCTTGGCATACAACAACATTGCCACCAGCATAGAAATCACAACCAGGAATATGATAATACTCAGCAGAATAATTTGACCGATGCTCATACGATAATCCGTTTACGAATGATACGTTATACTTTAATACCCATGAAGCCCATAAAAGCAATTGCAAGCAAACCAGTAAGGATGAAAGAGATGCCCAGTCCCTTTAAAGGAGCAGGTATGTCGGAATATCTTATCTTTTCACGGATTGCAGCCAGCAGAACAATAGCCAGCGCCCACCCGAAACCAGAACCAAATGCATAGACAGTTGCCTCAGTAATTGTACCGTATTCGCGTTCCTGCATAAACAGTGATGCGCCCAGGATAGCGCAATTGACCGCAATCAGGGGCAAAAATATTCCCAGTGAATTGTAAAGCGCAGGGGAAAACTTCTCAATTACCATTTCAATAAGTTGTACCATGGCGGCAATGACGGCAATAAACAACAAAAAGCTCAGAAAGCTCAGATCGTAACTGGCAAAAGCAGGACTGATCCACTTTAATGCACCGGCTTTCAACAGGTAATTTTCAAGTAACCAGTTCACCGGAACCGTCACTGTAACCACAAAGATCACTGCCAGGCCCAATCCAAGCGAAGTCTTAAGCGTTTTCGATACGGCCAGATAGGAACACATGCCCAGAAAATAGGCAAATACCATATTATCGATAAAGACATTCCGGATGAATAAGTTGAATATGTTTTCCATATGCTTTTAAATATACCGGTTTTAATACTATTTCTCAATTAATTTCCTGTTCTTGCTTCGTTGAACCCAAATGATGATCCCAACCGTGATCAGTGCCATCGGGGGAAGTATCATGAGGCCATTATCCTGATAACCCAGTGCATAGAAAGATTCCGGTATCAGTTGATAACCAAGCAGTGAACCACTTCCCAGCAGTTCACGAAAGACGGATACAATAATCAAAATCAGTCCGTATCCAAAACCGTTGCCAATGCCATCGATCAATGATTCCCACGGTTTGTTGATCATGGCAAAGGCTTCAAGCCTTCCCATGATGATACAATTGGTAATGATGAGCCCCACGAAGACCGAAAGCTTTTTGCTCACATCATAAACGTATGCTTTCAACAGCTGATCGACAATAATCACCAGGGTTGCGATGACTACCAGTTGTACAATGATCCTTATCCTTGGAGGTATAGTATTCCGGAGTAACGCGATGATAAGGTTGGAAAACCCTATGACAACGGTAACCGAGAGAGCCATAATAAGAGCAGGTTTAACCTGCACCGTTACCGCCAGTGCTGAGCAGATGCCCAGCACCTGTACCGTAATAGGATTCTCATCATTTAACGGATTGGTAAGTAATTTCCAGTTTTTTGAAGCCATTATATTACTTATTATAAGATTTGAAATAGGTTTGATAACTGGTAAGGCAAGTGTCAAGCATCGCCTGAACGCCTTTGCTGGTAATGGTTCCTCCGGATATGGCATCAACCTCATTCAGCGATGACAGATCAGCACCTCCTTTAACAACGTTAATGGAAATAAACTGGCCCTGGTCGTTGAAAATGGTTTTATCACGAAAAGGAAGCTGAAAAAAAGGTTGATTGATCTCTGCGCCAAGGCCAGGGGTTTCTCCTTTGTGATCAAATATAGCTCCGTAAATCTTTCTATAAGGGATAAAAATCGCGGAATCTGTCCGGGAGGATTTGTCCTTTACCAGCGATATATACCCCCAGATAGGGCCCCACAAACCCTTGCCGTAAACAGGTATGACCATGAACAGACTGTCATGAACCGTACATTCAAAAACCGGAAGATTTCTTTTTTCACGGGGCTTTTTTAGTTCTTCCCGAAGGTTAACGGTAAAAGGATCTACTCCCTCTGTCTTTTCACCCTTACTGTTGAGCGTATAGCTATCCGATATGTACTGATCATAAAGTTGCTGGACATTTTCACGGGTAGAACTAATTCTCACCGATGAAAGTATATTTTGCTTTTTTTCAATTTCCACATTACGTTCCTGTGCCGGTTTTAAAGCCGTTGCTGCCAGCGCAAGCAATGTTGCAACTATAATAACCAGCACAGAAGAATAGAGAAAGGTGTAACTGTTATTCTGGACATTCATAATCCCTCGGGTTTATTGATTATTCAATTTCACGTAGTCTTTTTTCAGTCGTCGCATACGGCTTCTGATATTTCCTTCAACCACGTAGTGGTCGATAAGGGGGGCAAAGACATTCATCAGCAGGATAGCCAGCATCATACCTTCGGGATAGGCAGGATTAAGTACACGTATCAGGATTGCCAGCACACCAACAAGAAATCCGTATATCCACTTTCCTTTTTCTGTTTGCGATGCTGTCACCGGATCGGTAGCCATGAAAACGGCGCCAAATGCAAACCCTCCGTATAATAAATGCTTGTATGCAGGTAATTCCATATACGCATTGACTGATAAAGCATTCAGCAGCCATCCCATAAAAAAGCCTCCGAGAAAGGTTGACAGAATGATTTTCCAGCTACCCACACCGGTATAGATTAAGATCAATGCACCAATCAGGATAGCCAGCTTGGAGGTTTCACCAACGGAACCGGGAATAAAACCCAAAAAAGCATCCAGATCACCGGGTAATTTTGCAGCAACTGTGGCATACGTCTCGTTTTCGGTAACAGACTGCAACATATGGCCCAGAACAGTGGCCCCGGTGGAGGAATCGGTAATCCCTGCACCACTGTTTACACCTGCAACCCATACCTTGTCCCCGGTCATATCACCCGGATAGGCAAAGAAAAGAAAAGCTCTTGCCGTGAGTGCCGGATTGAGGATGTTCATTCCGGTGCCACCGAATACTTCTTTCCCGATGATAACTGCAAAAGCCGTAGCTACAGCTACCATCCACAAGGGAATGTTCACCGGAACAATGAGGGGGATAAGCATGCCGGTCACCAGAAATCCCTCATTTACTTCATGGCCCCGCACCTGGGCAAAGGCAAATTCAATAGCAAGACCTGTAACATAAGAGACTACGATGATAGGAAAGACTTTCAAAAAACCAAAACCAAATACCTGCCAGAAAGTCTTTGTCTCGCCGGTAAGGTTATAATGCAGGTAACCCACGTTATATATCCCAAATAACAAAGCAGGGAGCATGGCAATAACAACAGTAGCCATCAGGCGTTTCATGTCGATGCTGTCGCGTATATGGGCTCCGCTTTGTGTAACATTACCAGGGACAAAAAGGAAAGTCTCAAACGCCTCAAAAGTCGCACTCAGCTTCTCAAATTTGCCACCCTTGGTGAAATTTGGCTTTATGCTGTCAATATATCTTCTCAGAAACCTCATTCATTAGAAATTAATGGTTAAAATCAGCTCATTTCTTTTATCATCAGGTCAAGACCCTTTCTTACAAGTGCCTGTATTTCAGTTTTGGATGGACAAACGTATTCACACAGTGCAACATCTTCTTCGGCAATCTCATAAATACCAAGTTTCTCCATGAGATCAATGTCTTCAGAAAGTATGGCCTTGAACAGCTGCATAGGGTATATTTTCATGGGGAGTACTTTCTCGTATACGCCGGTAGCAACAAAAGCTCTGGGTCCACCGTTCAGGTTGGTATTTACGCAGTACTCACGGCCCGGAGCAAGCCATGAGAAGAAAGTGCGTGACAGGCTAAATTTTTTAAATCCCGGCATAGCCCAGCCCAGGAAAGTCGATTGAGTTCCCTCCGGTATTATGGTTACCTGTGAATCATAATAACCAAGAAAGCCGTTTGGCTCAATTTGTGTACCGGTTAACACATTTCCGCTTATATGCCGATGGCAGCCATCCGTGATGTTGTTTTCGGTTATGCTCTTCACACATGCACCGCTGATAAGCTTATAATATCGTGCTTTAAGTACCTCAGAACCCGTGAGGGCAACAACTTTCGAAGCGTCATAAATACCGCTCATGAACAAGCGGCCTATCATGATTACTTCCTGCGGAGCAATGGACCATACAACCTCACCTTTGTTTACCGGATCAATCCGGTGAATTTGCACACCCACATTGCCTGCCGGATGAGGGCCCCTGAAATAATTCACCTTGGCATTCCGTGCTCCCGAATAGGCTAATGAAGCCGGATATTCATCGCTGATGTTGATATGCACCTTGCCGGTGGTGAGCCTGGCCAAGACATCAATACCATACTGGAATTCATTTTCCGACCCTTTAATTAAAAAATCATAATCAGGTGCAAGAGGTGCCGTATCAAATGCAGAAATAAAAATGGATTTCGGAGTCTGAGCAGGATTGGCTATAATATTATAGGGTCTTTGTTTAATGACCGGCCAGAGACCGCTCCCAAGAATGTTCGTAACAATAGCATTGCGGTCCATTTCTGCCGGATTTCCCTGTGAAAAGTGCACATATTCCTGGTCCTGAGAGCTCCTTATGACAACTTCCTGTATAACACGGCGTTCTCCGCGGTTAATCGACGAGACAACACCACTGACAGGAGAAGTAAACCGGATGCCAGGATTGCTCTTATCATGGAATAACACCGACCCTGCTTTCACCGGATCTCCTTCTTTGACTTCAAGTTTTGGGACAAGAAGGTGAAAATCATTAGGTTTTACCGCGTAAAATTCAGACTTGTCTGCTTTTACAAATATCTTTTCAGCTTTCCCCTTCAGGTTTATGTTTAAACCTTTCCTGGTTTTGTATACTTGCGGCATTATAATTGCTTGTTATTATTTGAAACGATAAAATTAAATAATTTTGAAATTGTTGAACAGAGAACATAATATTTCTTTTTCCCAAACAACACTTACACCATCAACATTCAAACAGTATGCGATACAGGTATTTTACGAATGCTATTATGTTAGCCATATTTATTAACCCATTTTCTGGCGACATTCAGGATTGTTCAGCACCGGAAAATTCATCTCCGGCAAAGTATACAAATCAGGTGCGGGATGAAAAGATCAGAACCATTTTGCTATACAGAGAAAGATCAGCACTCACTCTGCCGGTTATCAACCTGAATTCCGGCGAACGGCTCGAGCTTCATTTCGACGATCTTTCAGAACAACAACGAAATTTTTCATATACGTTGATCCATTGCAACTCCCGCTGGGAATCTTCGCTACTGGAGCAACAAGAGTATCTTGGCGGTTTCGGGTCAGGGAGAATCGATAAAACAGCATCTTCCTTCAATACCACTTATGGTTATTTTCATTACAACCTGATGTTTCCCGGGGATGAAGCAAGGCCCTTAATCAGCGGTAATTATGCTCTTGTAGTCTATCAGGATAATGACCCGGAAAATATTGTGCTGATCCGGCAGTTTTATGTTACCGAACCTCTTGTCACCATCGAAGCAGAAGTCAGACAACCGGCAGGAGAGAAAAACTTTACCGGACAGGAAATTGAATTTAAAATGCATTATGAGGGCCATTATATCCTTGACCCTGCACGGGATATCACAATATTGATCCGGCAGAACGGAAATTCAGGGACAGACAAAATCATCACGAAACCTCGTTTTGTCGGACCTGCTGAATTGGTTTATGGAGGAAATAACACCCTGGTTTTTGACGGGGGGAATGAATTCCGTTATTTCGATATAAAAAGCATGAAATATGAAGCCGAGCATATTGGCCACATTGATTTTCAGAACCCCTATTATCATGTTTTCTTAAAACCCGATGAACCCAGAACCTATGATCCTTATTTCACTCAGAAGGAATTCAATGGCAACTATTACATTGATAAAGAAAATTCGCAGGACAGGCATGTTGAAGCAGATTATGTATACGTTCACTTTCAAATGCCTGCACAAATACCTTACACCGATGGTGAAATCTATATATACGGTGCTCTGTCCGGCTGGTCAGACGGAATCGAATACCGTATGTCGTACAACGCCGAGAAGCGCCGATACGAAAACATCCTTCTGCTGAAACAAGGATTGTATAATTATGCGTATGCCTATTGTCAAAGTGATACCCGGGTATTAGACATAAGTTATTTCGAAGGCAATCATTACGAAACCGAAAACGAATATACTTTTTTTGTATATCATTATGATTCATCATGGGATTATGACCGGCTGATAGCCGTTAAACAAATCTCTTCGAGGTAAAGATCCCACAAATACCGGTAACCTATAAACGATTAACATGAAACAGGAAGGGGCATTTACCTTAAAATATCCAATGTCCGGCTGGCACGACGATTATCATAAGCCACAGGACCATTCAGACAAGGCTGACATCGCAAAGATGACCAACATCATCCGGCCGGGATTTTTCAGCATTTGGGATATTGCAAACGGAACAGGAGTGAAGTGTGAAAAGTGAATGAATGCCTGATAATTCAGGAAAACCTGTCAGGTTTGTATTATTTTCGCTCCACTTTTATCAATTTACCGGTTATTATCTTACTGTCCATCTGAATACTATACGTATATATTCCCTTTGGAAGACCTGGACTGTTTATTTCAAGGTTCGTGTATCCCTTTACAACACATTCCTTTGACAAAACCAGCCGCCCGCTGATATCGTACAAATAAAATCTCAATGAGGCAGGCTTGTCCGTATTTACCATAACCGTTATCAGTTCATGGAAAGGATTCTGCAAAACAGAAACACCCTCATCCGCTTCATTATTATCCAAACCGCTCATTACGGTGTAATGAATGAGATAATCCTGTTTTGTACTGGTATCAATGGCAATCACTTTTATTACAGCTGTGCCCGGCAGTGAAGCCGGTTGAGAAATTTTATATGTGGTACCGGCAATGACAATCCATGGTGTCAGGCTCGGAGGCGAAGTTGTCCCTCCGGGAAGGGCCACATCGTATTCATAAACACCGGGCAGGATTTTAATGGTATCCTTCCCTGCATTATAAGTAATAAATCTCAGGTCGGTATTCCAGAATGCCGAATCAACCGAATTGTAAATCATAAAAAGCGATTGATATTGTTTGTTCTTTGAAGTTACCGTAACCGTTGTATAACCCGGAAGTTTCGACGGATATTTAACAAAGACCAGGGCATCCTGTGTAACAGCTGTTATAACCGGAGGCACTGTGTCGTTCTCCTCCAGTTCAATTCCGTATAAGGTTACCGAAAGATCAAAACCGGCTATAGGCGTATCATTATAAAGAAGACCCTGAATTGAGTATTCACCATTAATAGAATCCAATACCCTATAGGTATTGTTTTTTATGATTTGGTATATGGAATCCTGTTCGACATCGACTTTCCAGTCAGCAGAAGGATAGCCGGGGAAAGTGTCCTTTCCGGCTTTAAAGAATAACCCGGGATCAGGCACAGCCGGATTTGATGCAAATCGTCTGTAAGGGACGAATATCTCAGCCGTATCGTGAACCGCGTCGATCGGAAAGTTAGAAAGTGCGAAAATGGTATCCAGAACATATTTTTCCGCTTCCTGGTCGGTCAGCTGTTTGCCATAAGAAACCCTTTTCGTGGTATCGGAGCCGGGGCCGAAACACTGGTATTCGCGATAGTAACAGGTAGCTTCGCGGCCACCCCAGGGAGACCATCCCCCTGCAATAATCCCTTTTGTCTCCCAGCATTTCATAAAAACCGTTCTTGCATAGTCAAACCAGGGACGTCCTAAGGATACACCGGTTCCGTTAGGCGATGTAGTAAGACTGCAATCCCTGAAAACCAATCCGAATTTGTAGTCCAGCGGAGTAGAAGCTGCTGTAATATAACCCCCCGGGAGTGAATGAATCTGGCAACTGTCAAATACAGCCACTCCGAAACCGAAAATATAGTCGGTTGCACCTTCAATAAAACAATCCTTGAAATAATTCCGGACCCTGGCAGTGATATAATAAGTATCCTGGTATCCAAGAATGCGGCAATGTGTATAGACCTGGCGGTCACCGTTGCCGTAAAGTGCCAAAGCCTGGCCGGTATTGCCTGCAGAATTGGAAATGGTCATGTTCAAAGCCCAGAAATCATCAGCATCAATCCGGATCGTAGAGGTGTTCATAGTCCAATATGCAGCACCTTTGGCAGGACTGTCATCATAAACCAGTACGGTGCTATCCATATCCTCCCCTACCATGGTCAGGTTTGTCTTTGTGACCGGGACCACTACTTTCTCATAATAGTTCCCGTTTTTAATATAAATAACCTTACGCGTTGGATTATTGTCCGGTATTGCATTCACCGCTTCCTGTATCGTCAGATAATCACCCGAACCGTCTTGTGCCACCACGCAGAAAATATCATCACCCAGCTGGTCCTGAATGGATTGTGCTGCTGTTGAAAATGATATCCAGCAAAATGCTGTCAGCGCTGTAAAAAATAATACCCGACTGTTTGTCTTCATGATCAATGCTTAATTTGTATAATTCATTCCGCTTTTTGTCAAACATAACCAATTTTATTAAAAAAATATAGTAATAATTGTCACTATAATAGGATGCCTCACCCCTGCCCCTCTCCTGAAGGAGAGGGGAAAGACCTGAGAAACGACTGAGCGTATATTCTCCTCTGTCTAAATTGGAGAGGGGCCGTGCCTGCCCGCTGTCAGGCAGGCAATCATAACAACCACAACAACCATAACAATCCCGCCTAAGCCTGCTGCAGCAAAATATGCCCTCTCCCGATGAATCGGGACACGGCGGGTGCAGTACAACCTTACTCCCTCCATACTGAGTTTTACCCATTATAAATTTGTCACTTCATTTTTTTTTCATACATTTAATGAAAAAGAACCATAATGAGAACTGCAATTATTCTGTTGTCCATCCTGCTGTTGTTTTGGATAGCAGGGTCTTCCTATGTATATGTATGCAAAATCCGAAAAGACTGCTGTGTGGAAGCAACGGCCGAAGTTGATTCCGCAGCGATCAAACAGGCCATTGCCGATTCCCTTGAGGCAGCAGCTGCTGCTATACCGGCGGTTCCTGTTCCCCCCATGCATTGCATATATTTTGACTTCAACAAAAGTGCGGTTAAACTTACCGCTGAGAACACCGCACATGTTGAACTTCTGAAACAATACCTGGCTGCCGAACCCGGTAAAAAGATAATGGTAACCGGTCATTCGGATGCTACGGGCCCGGCATGGGCAAAGCAGATGGTAAGCGAACAGCGTGCCGATTTCATTAAAACCAAACTGACGGAAGCCGGGATTGAACCAAATACGATTGAAACGGCTGCAGAAAGTGACCATAAACCGGCCACGGATAACAGCACTTCCGAAGGTCGTGCCAAAAACCGAAGAGCAGAAATCATAATCCAATAATCCAATAAAACATACTATTATGACTGAACGATTTACCTCCGACCTGGTTTTTATACTGGTTGTACTGATAATAGCAGCGCTGCTGGGATTCTTTATTGGGTATTTAATACAAAAGTACAAATACACCAAAAAATGCCGTGAACTGGAAAGCGAAATAGCAAGGCTTAAATCTGAAGCCGATAAGTGCCTGCAGGAAAGAAAATCCCTGAAGGCAGAGCTGAAAGAAAAGTTTGGGGTACCCTTTGATGCTGCCAAGGCTGCTGAAGTGTTTGGCAATATGATCAAAGAAAATGACCTGGCCCTCATAGAAGGTATAGGTGACAAAATTGAAGAAATTCTGAAAAAACGTGGCATTGATACCTGGTATAAGCTTTCACGTACAACCGATGTTGAAATTAAGGAAATCCTGGTGGCTGAAGGTGGTGCAGGCTACAACATACACGATCCGAAAACATGGCCTATGCAGGCTTTGCTTGCCTGTGAAGGTCAATGGACAAGGCTGAAACAATACCAGGAGCAATTACAAGCCGGAAAATAAGGCATTTTAGTTTAATCTGTTATGCGCTGGAAAGGACGGGAGCAAAGCGGTAACGTGGAAGACCGCAGGGGTATGAGCGGAAAAACAATGGTTGCCGGGGGCACCATAGGTACCATAATTATTGCGCTGCTGATATGGATCCTGGGGGGTAATCCCATGCAGGTGCTTAACAACCTGGGATCTTCGGATAGCGGTTACAGTACCGAAGAAACCACCGGCACACAAGCCGCGGATGAGCTAACCCAGTTTGTATCCGTTGTCCTGAAAGATACGGAAGATGTCTGGAATACCCTGTTTACGCAGTCGGGAAAAACATACCGTGAACCTAAACTGGTCATATATAGCCAGGCTATCCAGTCGGCCTGCGGTTATTCTTCAGCGGCAACCGGCCCTTTTTATTGTCCCGGTGATGAAAAAGTGTATATCGACCTGGATTTTCTCGAGCAGCTTCAACAACAGCTCGGTGCTGAGGGTGATTTTGCCATTGCTTATATCATTGCCCACGAGATAGGCCATCATGTGCAAAACCAGCTGGGCATCTTAGACCAGATGCAAAACCTAAGGGGAAGGTTAAGTGAGACCGAATACAACCAGTACAATATCAGACTTGAGTTACAGGCCGATTTTCTGGCGGGGGTATGGGCCCATCATGCCCAGCAGATGAAGAATATATTGGAAGAAGGGGATATTGAGGAAGCTATGAATGCAGCTTCTTCCGTGGGTGATGACAGAATCCAGATGCAGTCACAGGGATATGTGGTGCCCGATGCATTTACACACGGCACATCCGAGCAACGGGTCCGCTGGTTCACCAAAGGATTCCGGACAGGCGACCCCGACCAGGGAGATACCTTCAACACTGAAACTATTTAGTGCTGTTTTCTTAACAATGTCAGTATTTCTTTCACTTTCTCATCTTTTTAGCTTATGACAGTGTTTTTGCATAAAACTGTAAGCTATGATGAGAGGGTGATTTTTTTTAGCCGGGCTTATGAAGCTGTCGCAAAGGAAATCTGAATAAAAATGAGATTGCTTTTTATATGGCTAAGTATATTCCCTTCGTTGATCTTTTCTCAACGAATTGATTCGTTCAGGATCAATTCAAGAATATTGAATACAGAAAGAAAAGTGCTCATCTATACACCCTGGGAATATGAAAACGACTCCTCCCTGAAGTGTGAAGTGATTTATGTTTTCGATGCCCAGGCCAGGGAATATTTCGATAACGTGCATTCCGCATTACCCTTTCTGAACAACTCCCAGTTCCCGATGATAGTTGTCGGCATTGTTTCAAAAGAAAGGAACGACGATTTCTTACCTCTGAATGAACACCCGGAAAAACGAAAGGATTATGATGATAACCCAGGTGGTGCCGACAGGTTCATTGATTTTTTAAACGATGAACTTTTCCCGTATGTGGAAAGCAAATACAGAACCCTGCCAAAAAGAATTGCTGTCGGACATTCCAATGGTGCCACTTTTATATTGTATTGCCTTTTCAAAAATCCAAATGTTTTTGATGCCTGTATTGCCATCTCTCCAAACCTCAGCTATAATAAGGAACAACTGGTTGGGATAATCGGCGAATCAGATCCCGGACAGATTAAACCGAATACGTTTGTTTATATGTGCAATGCCAACGAGAACGATGAATGGATTGCTGCAAGAAAAAAGGCCGTCGCTTTGCTTAAGAAAAAACCGTTTAAAGATAAAGTTGTATTTATTAATCAAGACTTTTCAGCAACCGATAATCATTTATCCATATATCCCAAAGGGGTTTATTATGGTTTGAAGAATTATCTGGATTTTCAGTTTTTCCAAGTCAACAACCTGATCGCATATTATTCCGAACTATATGAAAACAAAAAGATCGATTTGTCTCCCTATATGTTAAAACAGGTCAGCTATGGTTTTCTTTATACCGGTAAAACTGAAGAAGCATTGAAAATATTGATATGGACAGTGCAACTCTTTCCTGATGACCTGGATTTGTATAACAATATTGCTGAAATGTATCAGCATCAGCATAAACCGTCAGAAGCTATTAAATATCTCAGGCTGTTTAAAGAAAAACTGGAGCAGCATAAAGATTTGTATACAAAAGAGCAATTGGATATGCTGAAGCGAAAGATGGATGACCGGATTAAAGACCTTGAAAATGACGAATAATCGAACACAGGTCTCGTGTAGGCAATAACGGAATGAAATCTTCGCAAAGATTATTTGAGGCTGTATGCCAAAATGCCGGCTGAGCAACAGTATAAGCAATTTACTTTGTAGCATATGCTCATCCGAATAATTTTCTGCATCGCCCTACTGAAATGATATTTCATTTATTACCTTTAAGTAAATAAATACCTCAAACCTATGATCGATAGTTACCGGTTACCGGAGCTTCTTGTCGAGAATCTCGGCAGAGAAAGCCGTGATTTTGCTGTCATGGCAAGTCGGAGCCAGCCACCAAAGATGTCACGGGCAATGATATTGTTTGGCATAGTGTGGCTGGCCTTTACCAGTATTTTTGTTGTGGCTTTTCTGGGGCCGCTTTTCGCCGGCAAAGAGGTTCATTTTCTGTCGAATGATGTTCCGGTGGTTGCCAGCCCCGATAACCTGAAACCCATAGTACTTCCGGCCCTTGTAATTGGCATATTTGTACTGGTAGGCTTGGCGATGTTGAGTTTTGGCCTTTACTCAATGTTCAGAAAGGGGGGATATTTTGTGGGAACGCCAACAAGGCTGGTGCATTATCGTAACGGTACAATCCGTTCTATCGACTGGGAACAGTTTTCCGGGGACATAGAAGTGAGCGGGAATGAACAGAACGGTAATATTGCATTGGGTTTGCGCACCGGCAGAATGGTAAGCCGTAAAAACGGGCCTGATCGTTATGTGCCTGATACAATATACATCTCAGGTGTTCAAAATGCATTTAACATTGAACAGATCTGCCGTATGCGCATCAAGGAAAACGATCCGACACCTTCGGCAAAGGAAAATTATAATCCATGAGAATGAAATAATTCTTTATGAACTAAACTGAATGTATTGAAATATGAAGAAAATCGTATTAATAATTTTACTTGTTCCTTTTTGTTACTCAATAAATGCACAATATCTGGTTTATTTGCATGAAACAGATAAGAACTTTTATGTTAATCCAATATTTGCCGGAGATTATCCTGACCCCAGTCTGTTAGTTGATGGAAAAGATTACTATGTGGTGCATTCTTCATTTGAATATTATCCTGGATTATTGATTTGGCATTCAGAAGATCTAATCAATTGGACACCGGTAACAAATGCATTGCATCATAATGTTTTGGGTGGATTTTTAAGTTTACGTATTGGACTCTGTTCCATAGGTGTTGGAAGAGTAAGATTTAAGAATTTCATATACAAACCCATACGATGAAATATGTGCGAACAGTAAACATAATGCTTTGGTGTGCAAGTGTTTGTATTGGGCAGCAAAACTTTATCCAGTCATTTTCACAACGGACAGGCCTGCATCAGTATTTTCCTGATAAAATATTTCTGAAACCCAGATAAAATCACTAAATTTAATAGGGATAACACATGTGTGTATGACTGAGAGAAAGCCATCGTATCGGGCATTAGAAGAAGAGTTGCATCACGCAAGACTTTTACATAAACAGCTCAAGGAAAACGAAAAAAAAATAAGGATTATATTTAAAATTTGGCTGGATGCAATAGGAGTTCTCAAAAATGAAACCTATGATTTTGTCAACAGTGCTTATCTGAAATTGTTTGGCTTTGAAAAGCAGGAAGAATTATTAGGTACCTCTGTACTTGATCAAATTGCTCCTTCCGAACGCGAAAGAACGAAAGCATATCTGGCCAAAAGACTGCATGGCAAATCTCCTGGTCTGTACGAAACTATCGGTTTAAAGAAAACCGGTGAAGAATTTCAGTTAAAAACTCAAATTGAGATATATACGATAAATAAAAAAAAGTATTACGTTATCATAATCCATGATACCAATGAGTTAATAAAGGCAGAGCAAAGCTTAAAAGAAAGTAATGAAAAATTCTCTGTGGCATTTTATAAATCTTCCATTGCAAAATCAATAACAAGTTTTCCCGAAGGTGTATTTTCTGATGTGAATAAAAGCTTTGAGCAATTGTCTGGCTATTCTCTTTCTGAAATAAAAAACCGATCATCGGTGGAAATAATTATGTGGGCAAATCCATCAGACAGGGAGAGATTTGCATATAACATGACAAATAATATTCCTGTAAAAAACCATGAATTTCAGTTCAGGAAAAAAAACGGTGAAATTATTACCTGTCTTTTATCATCGGAAATAATTTTTATAAGCGGTAAAAAATATATACTGTCAAATATAATTGATATAACTGATCGCATAAAAGCAGAAGAAAAATTAAGGGAAAGTGAGATGCGCTGGCAGTTCTCAGTAGATGGAAGCGGTCTCGGCTTATGGGATTGGAACACTGCAACCAACAAGGTATTCTTCTCGAAGCAATGGAAAAATATGTTGGGATATGAAGAGCATGAAATAATGAATACACTGGAAGAATGGGACAAACGTGTGCACCCCGATGATAAAGAGAGAGTATACGCCGATATCAATAAACATATAGAAGGTATTACCCCCATTTACCAAAACGAGCACCGGGTGTTATGCAAAAACGGCCAATACAAATGGATCCTGGACAGGGGAAAAGTAGTTACGTGGTCAGAAGACGGGAAACCCTTAAGAATAATTGGCACGCATACCGATATTGATGTACAAAAAAGAATGCAGGAGGAATTTATCGAGAATACAGCTAAATTCAGATTATTATTCGAGCAATCACCATTGGGAATATATATTGCCACGAAAGAGGGTGAAATAATTGACGGAAACAACCAGCTGCTTGAACTTTTGGGTTCACCCAGCTTGGAAGCTACCAAGCAAATTAACGTACTTACATTCCCGGCCCTGGTTGAAAATGGTTATGCCAATGTTTTTAAGAAATGTGTTGAGACGGGGGAAGAGCAACATATTGAATTAAGATATACATCAAAATGGGGGAAAGCATTGTTTTTATCATCCTACATTGTTCCTCTTTATAATAAAAACAATGAATTGCAGTATATATTTACCCTTATGGAAGATATCACGGAACGGAAGGATGCTGAACTGGAATTACACAAATTAAATGCCACAAAAGACAAATTCTTCTCAATTATCGCTCATGATTTAAGAGGCCCAATTGGTTCAATAATGCATATTTCCGAATTGATGTCCGAAAATAGCCTGGAAGATGAAACAACTATTCGTCATTTTGTTAAATCTCAAAGAGAATTAACACAAAACACATATTACCTGCTGGAAAATTTACTTAATTGGGCAAAGTATAACAGAAAACAAATCCAGTTCAATCCTAAATTATTAGAAGTCAGTTCAATAATTGATCAGAATATTGCAAATATTAAATTCAGGGCAAAACAAAAAAGAATTTCTATACTTACCGAATATACTGGTAAATTCAAGGCCTATGCCGATGAAGATATGATAAAACTGGTAGTTCGTAACCTCCTTGAAAACGCTGTCAAATTTACTTTACCAGATGGATTCATAAGGGTTGTGTTAAAAAAAGAAAAGAATGAATTGAAGGTTCGCATAATAAATTCAGGGCCCGGTATTTCAGCAGAAAATATACAAAAAATACTTTCCGATTCAGAGTTTTATTCTACTCAGGGTACTGAAAATGAAAAAGGAACGGGATTAGGATTGAAACTGGTTAGAAATTTCATTGCTCAAAATAATGGCAACTTTAATATTCAGAGTGAAATAAATAAAGAAACTTGCTTTTCGTTTACCTTGCCGGCAATTAAAAATATGTATCTTTAACTAAAAAATTATTAATAATGGGAAAAGAAGCAATTAAAGTCTCATCCGTTGATGCAGACAAACTATTAAAAATGTTAAATGCGGCTCTGTCAGAAGAATGGCTCGCATATTACCAGTATTGGATTGGTGCCAGGCTAATGGAAGGTCCTATGAGAAGTGAAGTAGAACCTGAACTTTTAGTGCATGCCAACGAAGAGTTGGGTCATGCAGAATTAGTGGCCGAAAGAATTATCCAGTTAGGAGGTACACCAGTAATAAATCCAACAGAATGGATAAAACTGGCTGGTTGTTCATATGATGAACCTTCAGACCCTTACATTGAAGTAATTCTTGAACAAAATTTAAAAGGTGAAAGATGTGCCATCAGACGTTACCAGGAAATTGCTGATTTTACTGCAGGTAAAGACCATGCAACACATAAGATGGCGGTACAGATTCTTAACGATGAATTGGAACATGAAGACGACATCGAAGCATGGATAACTGATTTAAGCCGAATGAAAGAAGAGTTGAAAAAAATAAGAACGTAAAAATTACAGGATTTTGTTTGAGATGTAATATAGTTTTAAAACCAGGAGGAAAAGTTTCAAGAGGGAACAAAGAATTTGAAAGAGACAATAATATGAAAGACCAGTGACATACAATATGGTGTAAAAAAATTGTCTCATATCCGTCTTTATACAATATAGATTCCGCAGACTTCCTTTACCCTTGGTGAAAAAGTCTTCTGTCTCAGGTACGGATTAAACCCTGATGCGGTTTATTTTTTTATAAAATATGTTGATAAATTGACCTCGCCGCTTGCATCGGGGTAGCTCATTTCTGTTATGTGAAAATATTACGACAGTTTTTGAAATAAACACAACAATAAAAAGGTCCGTTTTCAGCATACCTTCGCCCCGCAATTCCGTAAACACATTCTGTCAATCCGTCAGGAATTCTCCACGACATTTTAACATTGGTTGATAATGAAATTAACAAGGAATAGAAACAGAAAAGGCATACCTGTATTCAAACGAATTACTCTCGCCATTATGATGATGTACGTATTTCATTATAATACATCGGCCCAACTGACCGTCTCCGCAAATACCGTCTTTTCGGTTTCCGGCAATACGCCACTGGTAAATACGGGAGATTTAAGCAACAGCGGACAGATGATCAATAATGGCATTTTATACGTACAGGGTAACTGGAATAACACCGGGATATATGAGGAGATGCAGGGAAGAGTCATATTCAACGGCACTGTCCCTCAATCCATATCGCATAACAATCAGGCCTTTTTTCATCTTGTGATAAACGGAGGCGAGATCTCAGCGGAAGATAATATAACCATCCACGGCTCATTAAGCCTGTTAAGCGGGATTGTTACACCATCGGAGCGTTCTCAGATAGTCCTGACCCATCAGTCCGATATTCTTTCGTCATCCGAATTATCCTATATCAACGGTCCTTTATATCACTCAGGAACGGGGAATAAGTTTTTTCCCGTTGGTAAAAATGGTCATTACTGCCCTGTAAGTCTTTACCGCATTGAAGGATTTGAACCCGTAACGGGCATGGAGCTATTTGAGCCCAACGAGAATCCGTTTCCGGGCGCTGGTCTCAGCAGGGTATCAACGGATCGGTACTGGCAAAAAACACAATTGTCGGGGACCTTTGAAGGTGCACTGGCCGGAATTCGTTCATCACATGACAACCCGCTTCAGAACATTGCAGATGTTGTTATCGCACAGGCACCCGCAACGGGCGGTGTATTTGAAAGCATCGGCAGAAGCGCTGATTCAGGTCCGGACGAAGTAATCAGCAGCCTTTCATTCAATGAAAACATAATTGCATTGGCTGAATCATTTGGCATTGCCATAATCAATGTAATAACACCCAACAACGACGGCATAAACGATTTTCTGACGGTTACCCATATCGAACTGGTTCCGGAAAATGAAATTATGGTTCTCGACAGACTCGGAAACACATTGTATAAGGAACGAAATTATACCAATTTATGGAATGGTAACGAACTACCTCAGGGAAATTACTACTGCATTTTTAAAGATTTAATCCATGACCGGGTATTTAAACAAACCATTTCCATTGTAAAATAGGAAGCCCGCTTCTGAAATAAATGAATCACAAAAAATGAAATCCTGCAATAAAAAATACCTGTTTCTTTTCCTATTGATGCATCCTGCTGCCGTTTTTTCGCAGGAGATGCCCGTCTTAAGCCCCGGTTTCACAAACTCATTTTTATACAATCCGGCATTGGCGGCCGGTACCTATAAAACCACAGGAACGGTGCTGCTTGTTCATAAATCAACATTCACTCAGGTTGCCGGTCATCCTGTCAGTACAGTATTAAGTGCAAGCTTACCGTTAAAAAACCATAAGATTGGTTTAGGGGCAAACTTATTCCATGAAAAGATCAATGTTTTTCAGACAACCTATTTTTCACCTGCTTTTGCATACAGTTTGAATTTTAACAAATACAAAACACTCGCTTTCGGCCTTTCAACAGATCTGTATTACACGGATATTGATTTAAGAAAAGTAAATTATGACCGGGCGGAAATTAACGATCCTGAACTCTCCGGTTACAGTGATGGAAAATATTACCTTGATTTTTCATTGGGCATTAATTATTATTCCAGGATAATTTCTTTTGGAGCAACGGTCAACCGCGTTGTGCAGCTGTTCAAAAATAACTGCTATTATTCTGCCTATGCCCGGCTTTCACTGCCTGTTGCACAGGAAAGAGATGTGATCGAACCTTTGCTCACATACAGGCAACTGCCCTTTTCAAGACCCGTTGGTAATTTGGGATTGACTTATTCTTATAAGAATATAAACCGCTTTGGTTTTAGAACCGACGGGCTTATTACCGGAGGGGTTTTCGTAAGCACGAATATGCAACTGGGATTTATGGCGGGATTTAAGGTACTGAAAAGAGTTCAGCTGACCTATAATTATGAAACATCGGGCAAATATCAACATTATGTCGGGCCATCACACGAAATAAGCCTGGTATTGAATATTATTGATTTGTCACCGATGGAATGGTACAATGAATACCTTAAATGGTACCGCCATAAAAACAGGATCGGGAAAAGACTCTTTAAAACTAATTAACCATACAGCTATATGTTCACAAATTTGAAAAAACCAGGATTGATTATTGTTCTTATAGTAGTTACAGCTACTTTTATCAGCGATGACATGAAATGTCAGAACTCGGTCAGCATTGGTACTGAGGCAATAAACGAAAATGCTGTTCTGCAGTTGGTTTCTACCGGCAACAACCAGGGTTTCCTGGCGCCCAGGGTAACAACAGCCCAAAGATTAGCCATGAACCTGGGGAATGATGATAACGGTATGCTGGTGTTCGATAATACCATGCATAGTTTTTATTACTGGCACAATGGTCAATGGTATCCGCTTGGAGCAAATCAAAATACGGAGTTGAACCTGGGTCTGGATATCAACGGCACTCGATTGTTCCTGCTCAATAACGGTGAGATTATTGATTCTGTCGTATTATGGGACGCAACAGGTGATACGGACAATGATCCGTTTAACGAGATCCAGGACCTTCAGCTCTCCGGCAACCGGATCTGGATCACGAACAATCCTTCCCCCTCAGTAATCGACTTATCGTCTTACCTGGACAACACCGATAATCAGCTGCTGGACTTTGATACCCTGACGAATGTTCTGTCCGTTACCGGAGGTAACAGCATCGATCTTACCGGCTTAGGGAATGATGACGATGCCGATCCGGATAATGAGATACAGAACCTTTCCCAGGTGCTTCAAAATGGCAATGATGCAGGTAATATGCGGATCACCGACATGGCCGATCCTGTTGACAACCAGGATGCAGCAACAAAGAATTATGTCGACCGGTATTCCATGCCTGCAGGAATCATTGTGATGTGGTCAGGGACCCTGGCAGGTATTCCCGGGGGATGGGCGTTGTGTGACGGCAGCAACGGCACACCGGATTTAAGAGACAGGTTCATATTATCCGTTTCAGACGATGAAGACCCCGGCTCAACCGGAGGCAACAGCTATTATTCTCTTACAGGCGATCAATTGCCTTCTCACTCACATGAAGCAATCATCAGCAACGCTCCCGATCATAATCATGGCCCCACGGGACCCGGAGGCACACATAACCATACCGTCAGTGGCGGTGATCACAGCCATTACCTGGATGATTCAAATCAACTGGATGGGGGAGGGCCATATGCAGTTATTGAGAGTACCGACGACTATGTCAATACATCCTATGACGGCATCACTCTGCCAGGCGGAGGCCATAGCCATACCGTAAGCATGGCGCCCAACCATGTTCATACCACTGCATCTGCCGGAGCACATTCCCATACGATCACCATAAACAATACCGGAAACGGTTCTCCCGTTGATAACAGGCCTGCTTATTATAAACTTGCCTTTATCATCAAATTATAAGGTTAAGGAAAAGACTTTAATGCCCCGCCGGCGGACAGAGTAACAAATGGAACCTCCCGCCATCGGATGAAAGCGTTATCGTTGAATCCGCAAGGGAATTATCAAGGTATGGCAAATAATTGATCAGTGCCCTGACGCAACACCAAACCAGTCTTGCGGTGAGGATTGCTTTTGCAAAATAAATTTCTTTATCACCACGCAACTTTTCATTATCTTCATTAATCTTTTCTTAGTATAAAGCATACCCTATTCATTACTATGAGGAGATTATTGCTTACCGGGTTAATCTTATCTGTATCAGGCATGCTTCATGCCCAAAGCGGAAGCCGTTTCCCCATCAATCCGGCATCGGCCTGGAGAGTAGATTCCATGGATGCCGTATGGAAAATCATTGAAAAAACCAGGTATTTCATTCACGGGGATACCCTAATCAACAACCTCAATTACTACAAATTATATAAGTCAGGTGTAGCCTTTTATGATATGCCCTTTTATTTTTCCGATGTATATGTGGGTGCCATACGTGAAAAAAACAACAGTATCTATTACATCAAAAAGAAAAAAGCAACAGAAATAGGGCTGTATGATTTTAACCTCAATGTCGGCGATACCATTAAATCCGTAATTGCCAAAGGAAAGACGATCATCTCCGTTGACTCATTGCCCGACGGCCGGAAAATATTTTACTACGACATCGGGCATTTTACAACAGGTTTCCTGATCGAAGGAATCGGGACAAACGGAGGACTGCTGAGCGGAGGAACTTCATATATTCCCCTGCATTCAGGTGAATGCGCGTGCCACCTGATCTGTTATGCCGAAAACGGGGAATTGGTTTATCAAAACACACCCCATCTTGATTCAAACTGTGACATAGTAAATCCCGATCTTCAATATAACATCGATCCGTCAGCCCAATGGAGGTATAACAAAGATATTGATAATGACACATTGATTCATTACGCAAGATACCAGTATTCTATTTCCGGTGATACCCTCATCAACAGCACGCTGTATTATAAATTGTATAAAAGAAATAACGAGCTGTTCCGTACCGAACATAACGGGTATTCGTGTACCCTGGATGAGAATAAATATATGGGTGCGCTGAGGGACCAGGAAAACAAATACTACTTTGTACAAAACGGATCATGGAATGAAGAATTATTATACGATTTCACGCTTATGAAAGGAGAAAAAAACGACGCTAAAATTTATTACGGAGAAACCGTATTTGACGTCGATACCTTCCTTGACAACCGGAAAATAATTTACTTCGGAGATGATTACTGGAACAAGAAAATAATTGCAGGCATAGGCTCAACCCTTGATTTTCTTAATGAGAAAGAGGTATATACGTATTTAACCTGTTATGCTGAAAATGATGCGCTCATATATCATAATTACAGCATATGCAATTGTGAATTGAATTACAGCGATGCATCCTTTCCCGCATGCAACAGTGTTGAAGTCATGCCGAATTATATATACAGCAATTCTGATAAAAACTTCAAAATCAAATTATGTTATCCCGTTCCTGCTGAAAACGGGTTTATGCCGGAATTTTCAGGTTATAATGTAACGAAAAATGGTTACCTGTTTAAGGTTGATTTGTATTATAATGACGCAAATCCCATAATTCCGGATCAACCCATGATAACAACCATAATTACCGACACCATTCCGGCTGGTATACTGGAAATGGGCTACTATACCATTGAATGTTCGGTAAACACCATTCATACCAAGGCATTTTATGACACAACCTATAACGATATCAGATTTGATTTTAGTTTTTTTATCTGGAATAATCCTGTGATTTCGACAACGGTTTCGGACCATCCTTCAGTCAGAATATTTCCGGTACCGGCCAAAGACAGGATATGCATTGAATCCATTCAGCCCGATGCAAAAATAACTTCGGTTGAAATCTATAATATATTAGGGATTAAGGTTTTCACAAGAAATATTGAAAATTCTACATCGGTGGATATCAGGCTGAGGGATTTTAAAAAAGGCATATATATTTTAAAGATAAATGAAGCAAATGTCTTTTCAACTCAAAAGATTATAATTGAATAAACGCAATACAAAGTATCATGAACAAAATGTTATTGGCTATTGGTACCGTATGGATTTTTATAGGCAAGCTGGATGCACAGTCCAACAGTCGGTTTCCGATTGATCCGCAGACAAAATGGAAAATATCGGAGATTTCTTATGCTCCTGATTACAATATGGAAGTGATCCGGGAGAAATATGAATACTTCATTGAATCGGATACAATAATTAATTCCCGACCGTATTATAAGCTCTATAAATCAGGTATCAGTTATTATGATACACCTTTCTATTATGAAAGAGTATATGCGGGTGCAATTCGTGATGACAATAACAATTTTTTCCTGATAAGGAAGGATGAGGATACCGAAGTTATGCTTTTTGATTATGACCTCGAACTTGGGGACACGATTCGTGCGGAAATTGGAAAAGGGCAAATTATTAATCGTGTTAATACCTTGACGGATGGCAGGAAGGTCATTTCATCCGTTCCCGAGATCTGTGGCGGCTGTTGTGCAACCATTACCCTGCTGGAAGGGATCGGCCATTCGGGTGGTATTATGGAAGATCCGCCTTGCTTTCATATCGGATACTATGGTCATTATCTGAATTGTTTCGAGACAAACGGTGAGTTAATCTATCAGAACGAAATGTCGCTGGTGGATTGCGATCATTTCCTCACGGCTGTTGAAACCCTAAAGGATAATCCGGAGGTGAACATCTACCCGGTACCGGCAACCAGCAGGCTATCCATAGAATTACCGGCTATGCACAAGGTGCCTTCAACCATCAGCATTTTAAACATTTCAGGTTCGGTGGTGATGACATGTGAATTGTTTTCCGGTATAACGGAAATAGACATCGGCAACCTGAAAGAAGGGATATATGCTGCAAAAATAACGGATCAAATGTCGTGCAGTTTTAAAAAAATCCTTGTCATACAGTGAAAAAGATTTTTCTTTCCATACTGGTAATCATCCTGATAATTCCTGCATTGGCTGAAGGGCAGAGAATATATTCAGGCAAGGTAATTGATACGTACACAAAAAATCCAATACCGGAAGCCGGGGTCAGCATACAGGGAACCGATATAAAGATGACCACCGACGAAACGGGATGTTTCAGTTTCATAACCGGTATCGATGATGCATCGGGTCATGATGTTTACGGCATTGCGTCTGCTGATAACAGGATTTACTGGCATTCTGACAAAAAAATAGATATACGGATTATTACCATACTGGGTCAGGAAACCGGCCTGTCCCGCACATCGCTTGCGGGAAGTGGTGAAATAAGTCTGGCTTATGTTCCCAACGGCATATACCTTCTGACAGTCGCATGTGAAGAAAACAGTCATTCATACAAAATCGTCAAAGGTTATAATGGTGTAAATATCAGCAAAGAAAAATCATCGTGCTATGTCCGGGCTGATAATCATGAAAAAAGTACTTCTGCAGAATCGGATACCCTGATAATAAACAAAAGCGGCTATTATACCCAGCAATATGTCTATCAGGATGCAGATGAGGCATACGAAATTTTAAAGTTGTCCTATGCTGATATAGACTACCTGGATAAAATCATCCGGCCCGAAGCCTTTACCATGCTGCAGGGCCTGCCTTTAAATCCCACATTTGGTGAAGTGAAATCGATCAAAATAACCTATTCTATCCCTGATGGTAAAATATATTATTCCAATTCCAACAAATATTTCATCCATTATGATTTTTGTGCCCAGGTGCTGGGCTACAGCAAAGGACATGCGATGTTCAACCTCGAACAATACACGAAGAATGAAAACCGCATCTATATCCTGGCCTCAGTGAATCATTTTATCTCATCGGATATTTATACGCTTGACTTTTTTACAGGCGATGAACTCGATTGCAATGATATAAAAGCAGTATATGATAAAGTAAAGGAGACTTCTTTTATCGGGAACAGGTTACGTTTTTATGCTAATTCAACAGGCTGGGCAGCATGTCCCGATGTCGCTGTAATCTCATCCGATGAATTATACCAGGGTCAGAATTACCAACCACTGAATCCGGAGGCAAATTACGGTTACCTGAGAAAAGTTACGGTTTCCGAATTGCCCGGTACATACCTGGGGAGGCATGACATTGTACTATTAAACGGCATACCCATTGACATTGCAGTTGTTGCAGGAATAATTACAACTGAATTTCAAACACCGCTAAGTCATATTAATGTGTTAAGTCATAACCGCGGAACACCCAATATGGCGCTTCGCGACGGGTGGACAAATCCAAAACTGAATAACCTGCTGAATAAACTGGTATATTTAGAAGTCACACTTGATTCGTTTTACATCCGTGAAGCCACGCTTCAGGAAGCACAGAATTACTGGGCACAAAAAGAACCCCAGACACCACATGTTCTTGACCTGGACACTGTTACATCAGGGCTGGTGGATCTGGCCGGCGCTGATCTGAATTCGGTTTCACTGATCGGCGGGAAAGCTGCCAATTTCGCAGAACTGACAAAGGTAAACGTTGTCGGTTACGGGCCACTGCCCGTGCCTGAAGGTTATTTTGCCATACCGTTTTATTATTATTACCGGCATATAAAGGAATATGGTCTGGATGATTTTATTCATGGTATGTTAGAAGATACGTTATTTCAAACCGATGTTGCATGGCGTCAGAAACAGTTAAGGGTATTGCAGGATTCCATTAAGAACTGTCCGCTTGACACAAGTTTACTCAGACGGGTAAAGGACCGGGTGTCAACAATCACAGGTTTTACCAACATACGTTTCCGCTCATCAACCAATGCCGAGGACATCGAAGGCTTTAATGGCGCCGGTTTGTATGATTCATATACAGGCACATTGACCGATCCTGACCGTCTGATTGACAGGGCCATTAAAAGAGTATGGGCCAGTTTATGGAATTTCGGTGCCTTTGAAGAAAGGGATTATTTTAAAATCGATCACAAAACCGTTGCCATGGGTATCCTGGTTCATCGTTCTTTCCCGTCTGAGGCTGCCAATGGCGTGGTCGTTACCAAAAACCTGTATAATCCTTATAATGCAGCCATCACCATAAACGTGCAGGTTGACGAAATAAGTGTTGTAAGTCCCGATGGAAACTACTTCCCCGACCAGATCATTTACTATACCTATTCCAATGAAGATATTTTTGAATACATAAATCATTCAAATGTACCCGGAATGGAGGGAAAAACAGTGATGACGGCTGATGAATTAAAAGTTTTAAAGGACTATTGCATGGCCGTACATTATCATTACTGCAGGTTATTCTTTGAATGCAATCCGATAGATATTGAATTCAAAGTGGATATAGTAAACGGTATCCGAAAGATTTACATAAAGCAGGCAAGGTTGTTTTAAGTGAGAATAAAAATTTATACGCGCCTGACTGAATTATTACAAAAATATTTTTTTATTGCTTAATTTAAGCTAACTTTAATAAGTTCTGGCTAATTTATCTCATTGACAAAAAGTTAAAAAGGATAATCCTTGCGTAAAAACCAAATAACAGTAATATGAAAAAAAATACTAAAACTTATATTGTTATTGGTCTATTCTTCCTGGCCCTGGCATGCATCGTTATCGGATATGCCTTTGGAAGGAGTCTGGGGACCAAAGAGCCTTTTAAACTCCTTGCCTTTCTGAATAGTGATTTCGGAATTCCTTTTTTAATTGGCATATTGGGAGCCACTGGTATGTTTATAATGGCCTTTTTAGAAGCAAAAAGAGGAAAAGAGAAGGAATTACAGCAATAATAAAGCCTTGTTTTTATTCATACAATTTCTTTCAGGTACAGATCATCTTTAAATTATTTTATTGCCTGCCGGTTTAATTATCAGCATCCATTTACTTTATTTATTTATATTTGGTTTTTGCTTGTACTCCCAATGCATTTCATTATTATAGGATAATGGGAGATCCCGTTAAAAGATCTGTGAAGACGCGATAAAAATTCACCCAAAAAAGTATTCATAAGGAAAAAATAAACCCGCCCTAATATGAAAAAATTACTTTTCATTCTCTTTTTTGGCATTCCGGCAATAACTGGATTGCAGGCACAGCTTTTTGTATTTTCTGCTGAAACAGACCTGAACGGTAATGGTAAAGCTGAAAAAATAAAACTGGAACAAAACGAATATCCAAACGGATTCAGACTCTGGATTGATGACAAGGAAACCATTAACCGGTTTAATAACGGAGAACCGGACGGGTTTATGTTGGTTGACATTGACACAAAGGACAATTACAAAGAAATAGTGGTTCATACTCCCGGTCCCAGTGATGATGATGAGTACATGGTGTATTGGTTTGACGGGGAGAAAATATCTCTCATTGATTTTTTCCCGGGATGGCCTGTTTTTAACGGAAACGGGATCATATACGTGGATCAATGGAATGGTTTCTGGACCAGTAGGGAGAAAATTGTGGTGGATAAGATCAACCGTGTCCCGCACTGGATAGAACAGTTTGCCTATTATGTCGGGGTGAAAGCCAGGGTAAAGAAAGGATTCTTGATTTATAAAGAGACCGATCTGATAAACCAGGTCGCCATATTAAGCGATGGTTCAGAAATTGAACTGCTTGTCTGTGATAAAACTAACCGGGAATACTTCGACTACAGGTACCTGATAAAATCAGCGGCGGGGTTGATCGGTTGGGCAGATTTCAACCACATTTCCGAAAATACGGATGGATTACCATTGGCTGACTGAGGCGATTCCTGCGACTGATCATGGGTAACAATGCCCAATTGCCCTGCTGTACCTTTTGCAGGTCATCAAAAAAGAATTGCTTAACCTTTTTTTGATAAATATTATTACCTTTCTTTATTCACCGTAAATTGCTTTTTCGCTCCAGCCTGAGGTCAATGAAGCGTCCCCTCTCCAGGCTGGAGAGGGGGAAGGGGGTGAGGAGGTTTCGCAGACAACCTGTAACTTTTTGAAATTTCTCAAAAAAAGTATGAATCGTACATTCAAATAAACATCCCATGAAAGAACATTCGTACCGGTTATACGCACTGATAATTCTCATGATTCAGATTTCAATCCATGCATCGAAAGCTCAATATACCATCCCGCCCAGGATGGAATGGTGGTATGAAGCCCGGTTTGGGATGTTCATCCATTTCGGATCTTACTCATACCTTGGACATGGTGAATGGGCATTCAGTGAGGAGAACTGGACCAAATCAGCGTATCAGACCCAGGTATCAGCAAATTTTAATCCATCGGATTTTAATGCCGGCACCATTGCACGGCTGGCTAAGAATGCGGGTATGAAATACCTGGTGATCACGGCCAAACATCATGAAGGCTTTTGTATGTGGGAAACGGATGTCCAGAGCTTTAAGGATATCACCGGAACAACAATGTATGATCTGCCCGATTATACCGCATTCGGCACAAGAGATATTCTGCAGGAGCTGAAAGACTCGTGTGAAGCGCAGGACATAAAATTCTGCCTGTATTACTCGATTCTCGACTGGAATCACTCTTCACAGGAAATAAACCGTCATACCTATTATTCCAATATGGCTTCCGAAAGTGCCAGAACAGATTATATTGCTGACATGAAAGTGCAGCTGAATGAATTAATTACCCGGTATCACCCGGCTGTAATGTGGTTTGATGGAGACTGGACTTACAATGCAGGATCCCCCACCCTTTCATCCTGGTGGACAAAATCAGACGGTGAAGATCTGTATAATTACCTTAGAAGTCTGGATACGGCCGTCATTATCAACGAACGCGTCTGCAGAAGTTTCAGTTTGGGCGATTTTGATTGCCCCGAGAAGGAAGTACCCGATACACCCCTTAACAGGCCATGGGAGACCTGTCAGACCATGAATAACTCATGGGGCTATAAAATATGGGATCAAAACTATAAAACTCCGGCGACCCTGATTCGCGAAATGGTTAAAGTCGTGTCAAGAGACGGGAATTATCTGCTGAATATAGGTCCAAAAGGCGATGGCACTGTACCCGAACAGTCCGTGAAGGTATTAAATCAAATTGGGGAATGGATGGCCGTCAACAGTGAAAGTATTTATGCAGCAACACGAAGTCCGTTTGCATCAGAACCCGTGTGGGGTTATTATACAAAAAAGCCGGGAAAACTCTTTGCGCATGTCTTTGAATGGCCGGATAATGGTATACTCAAGATACCATCCCTTGTCAATTCCATAAAAAAAATATATACCCTGACCGAAACAACCACATCAATAAGTTTTGCCGACAGTAACGGATACATCCGGTTATCCCTGCCGGATACAGCTCCTGATCCAATGAACACGGTTTTTGTTCTTGATGTTTCCGGAATCCCCGAAGCATCATCCGAGTTCATTAAAGTTACAGATATTGTTATAACAGGAGAAAACGGTGCCAAAACAATTGACACATACGGGGGTTCCCTGCAACTGTCAGCTACCGCTTATCCGTTGGATGCCACTGATAACACGGTAAGCTGGACTGTATCGGATACAAATGTTGCCTGCATTGACGCAGAAGGTTTGTTAACGGCAAAACAAGATGGAACCATTACAGTAACTGCAGTCGCAAATGATGAATCGGATATCCGGGGAAGGCTACGGATTACAATTTCCAACCAGACAACCGGTGATCAACAATTTCGTGATCAGACAACCGTACGTATTTTCCCAAATCCTAATGAGCATGGAATATTAAACATCATTCAAACCGGAAAACCAAAATCTGAACTGGTCATATATGACATCTACGGCTGTCCCGTGATGAAACATGTCATCAGCGAAAAATCCTTTTCTTTTGATATTTCATCGCTATCGACCGGCTTTTATACGATCCGCATTTCGGATGATGCGTCCGTGTTTATACATAAGCTGATAAAGAGCTAATCCTCCCTCCCCTGGAAATCAATAGGATTTCAGTGCTTCTCCGGCGGCTTGCAGCAACGGATCAACCGATATCGGCTTACCGACTGCATTCATCATCCAGGCTTCGGGTGTTATCGATCCAAGGGAATAAATCCTTTCTATCTCTTTCCCGAAGTCTTTGTTTTTCAAATAATCCTTCAGCTGGAAATGTATGATATGTCCAAGCGGATAGGAATGGAGGTAAAGCGGATAGCTTATAATATGGGAATAGATGCCCAGGATGGCCTGATCTTTTATACCAAATACATCAGCATAATAAGTATTCCAGATATCCTTTGCGATGCCGGTCACGGTCTGCCTGAGCTCAGCTGCAGTGGCATCCGGATGTTCATACAACCATGTCCACATAGCATCATCCACGAGAGCCACACCCATGATCTCGTATGAATTCCAGAGAATATCCAATACGGATAGCAATTCGCTTTTCTCCGATGGTTTATCCACGCCCAGCAACTGCAAGTCCTTTTCCTGGAAAAGGAATGCCAGCGCTTCCGTGAAGGCGGTATTAGGAACACCGTTCAGGAGGTAATAATCGACATTATATAAGGAAAAAGTCTGTTCAACATTGTGTCCGAATTCATGGATGGCTATGTTGTATCCCTTATAATTCATCCCTTTATTGGTGAAGCGTGTTCGCAGGTGTGCAACATCACCGCGCATCAAAGCTCCTGCAGCATGTCCGGATCCCCTTGCCGGGTCCACCACGATGTGAGAGGCCAGAAAGGCTGCTTTCTCTTTTTCAAATCCGAGTTTCACCAGGATAACCGGCAGATCACGTTTTAGTGCAAGTGCATCCTGATATTTTGATCCGGTCAGCCGGTCGAGCTCCTGTTCAGGGAGTGTATTCACGGACCTGAAACCATTGTACCAGATATCAAAAGGTTCAAGCTTCCGTTCCAGTCTTTTGGAAATAAGTTTTGCCGTTTCACGGACTTCCTGTGAGCTCAATACCTGTTTAAACAGCTCTTCCACCGTTGCCTTAGGCATTTGTGTCCCCATTTCAAATGCACGGTGAATAACTGTGGGATATTTCGGGAAATACACATCTTGCTGCAAAAACATCCTGTAATAATCGATCACGTACTGATACCGTTTATCTGGTTCACGTTCTGCGGTTATTTCATTGTTGCCTTCAAATATCTTGTTATTCAACGGATTCCATGTATACCGGCTACTGTTGATGACCTCTTTCGGAATCTCCTGATTGATGATGCGGTTCATCAGGGCATAGATCATGCGTTGTTTTTCCATTCCATTTTCACTATTGTAATGCGATTTGAGCTCATCGCGGAGGCCCCAATGACTTATCAGCACCTTATCGGACGGGAACAGCTTTTCCATTTTGTCATTCACCAGTATTCCCATATGGATGTTATATTCCGAAATGTATGCCTCAGCTTTTGTGGCAACATTCGACAATTGCTGCAACAGTACAGCAGGTTCCCTCGAAACGACTTTATTGCCGAGGGCTGCATAAGCCCATTCCTTCCGGTCCCATGCTCTTCCCTTGTCAAGCTTTTCATCCAGTGAATACGCCGGAAAATTCAGCAGAATATGAAAATAAACCTTATTGTTGAAGAGATCGTCGGAAAAATGACTGGCTGGATTATAACTGCCAAACAACATATCGACAGGGGTAATGGGACCCTGATCAAGATCCAGGGGTTCACGAAGTTCAAGGCTCATTTTGTTGGCATTGCCAAACAGCACCTCCAGGCTCCGGCTTAGCTTATGGAACAAGGTGTCACGCTGCCGTTCATCAGCAACAAAATGATCGCTGCAGAATTGAATGAATTCGTCCTCGCTCCCGTCATTTTTTGTCCAGAAAAAGGCTACCTGGTCTATACCCGTCTCAATCCGCGCCCGAAAAGCTTCACCCTTACCGACAACCAATGTATCGACTGCTGCTTTCTTTAATGCTTCGTTTATGAACATCCTATTCTTTTTATCACCCTGCTGACAGGCCATAATAACCCATAAAGGTATCAGTAAAAAACAAATTTTTTTCATTATAGTATAAAGTTTAAATTGATTCATTTAACAATTAGCCGTTCTGTCAGCCTAAAAATATCATTTTATAAACTAAATAACCATGATGGTTATCACGACTTAAAATAGTCCCGGAGTTATTTGAAAATTAAGAAATGAGCCCCCCTTTTTTGTCCTGCAAATTCCCTTTATCGTTTACCTGTGAAAAAAAAACACTGATCAACAGATTCAATCCGTTCATCCAATAAATCAAACAACCCCTGCAATCGCCCGTATATCTGAATAGAAACAACAAAACACGAATTAAAAAATACGACGATACAAATTCAATGGTTAAACGGTTTTGCCCAAGTTGGTTTAGTTAGTAGTTTTGTTTAATGTGAGGTTGGAGGCATTTGAGAGAGTGCCTCCTTTCTTATTTTATTAGGATTACGAACCGGGAACCAAATTATCTCCCCTTAGTCGCCTGGCTTTGCCGAGTGACTGCATTATGCTGCTAAAAGAGCTGCAGCACTCACCCTGCCAGGGTTTCAACGCGCAAGGCAGACGCACACCGCTTGCAGGGTTTCCAGCCTCTCACTTTTCACTGTTCACTGTTCACTTTTCACTGTTCACTGCGTTTACTGCACCAGTTCAGGTATCGGGCTGCCGGTACACGCATTGGGATAGCTGATATCCAGAAAGGTAGAAATCGTTGGTGCTATGTCGGTAATGTCAACCGGACGGGTAATAGTCCCGCGACCGATCTTCCATCCGTACCAGATAAGCGGGATTTTTGAATCATAGGCATAGGACGAGTTATGATCGGTTGAACCACTGCCTTTTTCAACCCAGTTTGCCTTCAGATTGATCATTACATCGCCTGAACGTTTCTGGTTATAGCTGTTTTGTATCTTCTGAAAGATGCCGCTTGTAAAATTAGTGCTTTGCAGGGTATAGGAGGTCACCGTGTTGGCTACACCGGCAAACTGCAGCATAAACTGGGCTGTATAATCCTGTACATCCCTCAGCGATAATTTGGAATCTTCAATCAGTGTATGGTTCAGGAATATCTGCTGTGACTGATACGCTTTCACCCAGTTGCCCCTTCCGTAAGTATTATTCAACGCACTCTTTAACAATGCAATAGCCCCCAGATGATTAAAGTAACCGGCAGGTATTTTTGAATCCACCAGATAGGATGGTACCTGTGCTACGCCACTGCCGGAGGTCAGGAAGATCAGCATATTCTCCTTGCCCACATGGGAATCCAGAAACTGAAAGAAATGCGCGAGCTCAAGGTCCAGCCTTATCAGAGCATCTTCCACTTCAATGGAATTGGGGCCGAACAGGATTCCGATGCTTTCATTTGCGGTAAAAGACACCATTAATACATCCGTATAATCATCTTTCCCAAGTTCTTCTCCAATTACCAACGACGACACAAAATCCTTGGTAAGCAAATTGCCATAGGGCGTTTTCATGAGGATGGTGTAATTCTTCTGGTTTTTCCGGCTGCCGGAGATCTCCGTCAGCGGGTAAGGAAATGTGATCCTTCCGTCATATCCGGTTTCATACTTATTATTATCCGGAAGACTTTCGGTGTATTGTCCGATTGGAAACAAGGTATTCCATTCCTGAGACAGGTAAATATCCGGTAACTTCTTATCATTGAATTCTTTTGCCCATGCAGCGAGACTGTCGGTATAATAGGTGCTGGTTATCCAGCTTCCGGTACGGGGATCGAACCAGTAAGAACAATTCCCGGTATGACCCGCCGAGAATATTGCAGGTCCGGGCTCCAGCGCAACCGAAAAAACCTTCGACCGGAAATCATTTGAGAGTCTTAATTCATCTGGAAACGTTGTACACATAAGGTTGCGCGGTGAATGATGCCCATTATCATAATCTCCACCTACGGCCTTATGAGAAGGATCTTCCGTATACTGTTCCATTTTATCCTGCAGGTTCAGGTACCACTGCTGTGCAATAATCCCATGATTAGAAGGTGTTGTACCGGTGACAATGCTTGCATGTCCAACACCATCCTGTGAATACAGGTAATTGAAACTGGTGTTTTTACAAAAAGTTCCTCTGTCAATCAGCAGTTTGATCCCGTTATCACTCAATTTATCCCAGAATCGGAATACATAGTCGTACCGCATTTGGCTGACTATGATGCCAACGATAAGCCTGGGCTTTTCGGAAGGAATTTTTTTTGCATGCTGGGAATAAACGTTGCAATACTGGAATAACATAATCACTACCGCATATAATGTCGTTTTAACCATGTCAATCGTTTTAAAAGATTAATTCAAAACCTCAAAGATAATTTTTTTACTACAGGCATCCTTGTTGATAACTGCGAGAGATAACAACAAAGAAGAGCCAGGAATCAAAGTGCTCCGGTTCGGTCATTTATAAATCCTGCCGGAAATCAGGCAGGATCGACCATCCTTCGGTTTGTTTTATTTGAATAAATTTGACGAATTCTATGCACGGTACCTTTATGATAAAAAATCTGAGCTTTCCTGTTTTCCTGTTCATTCTGTTTTTCTGTAACACCCTGTCCAATGCCCAGGAAGGTGGTACAGGCTTCGGCATCATGCTGGGCGAGCCCACCGGAATCAGTTTTAAAACCTGGATATCCGGCCGTTCAGCTATTGACGCAGGAGTAGCCTGGTCGTTCACCGAAAAGGGAGCATTGAACATGCATACTGACTATCTCTGGCACAACTTCAGCCTTTTTCGCTTCGGAGAAGGGAAAGGCAAACTGCCCCTTTATCTGGGATTGGGAGGAAAAACAGAAATATCACACGATGATGTTTACCTGGGGGCCAGGGTTCCTATTGGACTTGCATACATATTCGCTGCAGATAAACTGGATGTTTTCCTTGAAGCCGTCCCCATCATAAACCTTGTGCCTGCAACCGAATTTGATTTTAATGCTGTATTTGGTATACGGTTTTTCTTTATTAAGAAATAATATCCTGATAATATAAATATCTGACATCGAAATCTGCAGCCAACTTTAACTTTGCCTCATCCATTGCCGTTGGCTTCAGCCAACGGAAGAAGTAACTGTTTCTGCTTTCTCATCCTTCCGTCAGCTGAAGCTGACGGCAATGGATGTTGATGAAGTCACATGGATGCTTGAATATGAAATCATATCTCCTTGATTTTCTTTGCTCCTTTCTTTCAGCATCGCCTACTGCCGCTGCCAACTGCCTTTTTAACAACCTATCCCTCTTTACGAAGCTTAATATTTCCTCCCATGGAATTGTAGCTGTTTACAAGTATCATGCTGTCACCGCAAAAATGAAGCAACGAGATTTTGTGACTGTTTTCGGCATTGAACAACCGTATAATCAGGGTAGTATCTTGTGTGAAATGAGTTATGTCCCGCAGTGTCCCGATTTCATATCGTGTCTTCTCTATAATCATACCTCCTGAAGATATGGTCAACGTATCATTATCAAAGGTATAGGTAAGCATTTTGCCGGTAGTCTGGGGTGTCTTCAACAACTGACCGCGGTTTGCCGAGAAATAGGATGTCTCGATCCATTTCCAGCTTCCGATAACATGATCAACAGCATTGTCTTTAGTAACCATGCCGGAACAACACTCTTTTTTGTGGGCTAAAAGATCACGGTCACTGTTGCAAGCCGATATCGCAAACACCACTAAAACAACTGAAAAAACAATCATTCTGTTCATAAACTTACTCCTTTTTAAATTGATGAGAGAACACTCTTTTTGGTTGCGCCTAATATAAAACTTTAAAACAATAAAATTATTGCATGCGAAAGTTTTTTCAGGATAGGAGACAGCAGCCGGTAAAAATTTGTATTTAAGTTATAGATAATATAAATGTTATGGTAGTTATGATTGTCATGGGCACATAACAACCATAACTACCAAAACCATCATAACTTCTCATTATTCCATTATTCCATGCTTCCATATTTCTTGAAAAATACTTTACTTTGTCATAAATCATTTCTCAAATGACTGCAGATCGCCGCACCCGAAATAACAACTATGCTTTATCAATAGCTATAATCGGTGTTTTCTTCTTTATTTTCGGTTTTGTAACATGGCTGAACGGAATCCTGATCCCTTACTTCAAGATATCGTGTGAATTATCCGATTTTGAAGCACTGATCGTTGCCTTCGCTTTTTACATTTCTTACACCATTATGGCCTTACCCTCTTCGTGGTTGTTGAAAAAAACAGGCTTTAAGAATGGAATGATGGCAGGTCTGATGGTCATGGCGGCAGGTACGCTGGTCTTCGTACCTGCGGCACTTTCACGGACTTACGGGATATTTCTCACCGGCCTGTTTATTATGGGGACAGGTCTGGCCATATTACAGACTGCATCGAATCCTTACATCACCATACTGGGACCCAGGGAAACTGCGGCTGTTCGTATCAGCATAATGGGTATATGCAACAAGCTGGCCGGTGCTGTTGCTCCCTTGATTCTTGCTTATTTCATCCTGAGTGACGGTGATGCATTTGTTAAAAACCTAAAGGATATGGACGAGGTTGCCCGCAATGTTGCCCTTGACGAACTTGCACGCAGGGTTATTAATCCTTACCTGGTGATGTCCGGAGTGCTTCTTGTTCTTGGATTACTGGTTAAGATCTCACCCTTGCCGGAGATCGAAATGGAACAGGATCAGGATGCCGTTCAATCTTCCAAAACCCATATCATTCAGTTTCCCCATCTTATATTGGGTGTTGCAGCCCTGTTCTTTTATGTCGGGGCAGAAGTCATCGCCGGAGACACCATCATCCGGTATGGCCTTTCCTTGAATGTACCGTTGCAATCAGCCAAATTCTTCACCTCGCTCGTACTGATCGCTATGATCATCGGTTATGTGTGCGGCATCATTTTTATTCCGCGAGTAATATCGCAACGCAAAGCATTGGTGTTGTGTGCTGTTCTCGGTATAACTTTTTCCCTGCTTGCCCTTTTTATCCCTCCTCACCTGCATCTGAATATGCCGTTTCTGGATCTGATGACCTTCAGCAAAGTAACACTGATGCTTCCGCATACGGTACTGTTCATTGCCTTGCTGGGACTGGCCAATGCCCTTGTATGGCCGGCCATCTGGCCACTGGCCATACACAACCTGGGCCGTTTCATCAAAACCGGTACTGCCTTGCTTATCATGGCTATTGCAGGTGGAGCTTTGTTACCTTTACTCTGGGGGAAACTGTCCGATACCATCGGATCACAGCAAGCCTATTGGATACTGTTACCCTGCTACGTGATCATTTTCTATTACGCGGTCAGGGGATATAAATTAAGAACCTGGAAATAAAATGATTATTCTATAAACCGTATGAAACCATCCTTAGTGATTCTGGCAGCCGGCATGGGCAGCCGTTATGGCAGCCTCAAGCAGGTTGACCGTTTTGGACCCTCCGGTGAAACCATTGTTGAATATTCTATTTACGATGCGCTGAGGGCAGGATTTGATAAAATAGTGATGGTCGTCCGTAAGGAATTTGTTAACGACTTCAAAGACCTGATCCTTAAAAATGCTTTAAAGAAAGCGGATATTGACTTTGTTTATCAGGAACTTGAGAATATTCCCACGGGATTGTCTGTCCCTCCCGGCCGGGCCAAACCATGGGGAACCGGTCATGCCGTAATGGTTGCAGAGAAGAAGATAACCACCCCCTTTGCAGTCATCAATGCTGATGATTTTTACGGATCCCTTTCCTATAAAGTCATGGTTGATTTTCTCACACAACCTCAGGAAGGAGAGGTTGACAGCTATTGCATTGTCGGTTATGAACTGGACAACACCCTTTCCGAATCGGGGCATGTTTCAAGAGGTGTTTGTGTTACCGATGAAAACGGGTTCCTCCAAAGCATCGTGGAACATAAAAAGATCTTCCGGGAAGATAACGGTATCAAAAGCCAGGTTGACGACACACACCATACGGAATTTACAGGAAAAGAAATTGTGTCTATGAACCTGATGGGTTTTATGCCCTCCGTCTTTCAGCACCTGAGATCACAATTCAAAACCTTTATCCAGGCCAACATCGATAACCTGAGTGCAGAATTCTACCTTCCTTCCGTTATGAATGAAATTGTCAAAGAAGGCATGGCCAGGGTAAGGCTGTTGCAGACTCCTGAGAAATGGTTTGGTGTCACTTACAAGGAAGACAAACCCATGGTGATCAATAACCTGATAAAACTGCTTGAAGAAGGTGTCTACCCGGTGAATTTGTGGGAATAGATAGTGACGGGTGACAAGTGAAGAGTGACATGGTGTGTGGGTTAGAAGACCTGACAGAGTCCGTACTCTA
>JAFGKY010000052.1 GCA_016928305.1 Bacteroidales bacterium | reverse complement strand
TCAAAGATTCACGAATAGCTGAAAATCAGGTTTACCCCTGACCCTAAAGGGAGCCTGATTTTCAGCAACTTCACCCTTTAGGGTTGGAGTAGAAAGTTGCTGAAAATCTACCATGATACTTTTCGGAGTAGACTCAAGATTAAAGATTTAAGAAATGGAATGCATAAGACAATATAATCAATCTGATGCAAGCTTATCCTTAACCTTCTTAAATCAAAAATCGTTATTTTTAATTCAATGTCGTTTCGTTAAGGATCTTCATATTACTTTCGCATCCTGACCTACTCTTCGACTTCGCTCAGCGTGACGGTCAGGCTGAGCGGAGTCGAAGCCGGTTTGCATAAACTAAACGACATTGATTCTTAATACTTAAATCGGATTAAGAATTTGTCTGTAAACTTGAATTTAATCGAAAGATGAAAGGTGGTTGCATAAAAATATGCCCGAAATGCGGGAAGTCGTTTACCTGTTATGGGGAGGGAGACTGCTGGTGTGAGAAGGTGAGAATTCATAAGAAGGAGATGCTGATTATTCAGCAGACTTACAATGATTGTTTGTGCCCGGAATGTCTGGGGGAATATGAAAGGGATTAGAAAAGGATTGAAAATATGATTTATATGAATAATGAACAAGGAACATCGAACGCTGAACGTCGAAGATAAGACAATGAACATATTATCTTCGTTATTCATAATTTAGCATTCCTTGTTCGAAATTCCAATTTGCAATAAAAAAATATTTCTTAACTTTGCGAGCCCTACAATGGTCTCTTGGCCGAGAGGTTAGGCAGCGGTCTGCAAAACCGTTTAGGGCGGTTCGATTCCGCCAGAGACCTCAACTCACGTAAGACCTCTTGAAAATCAAGGGGTCTTTTTTTTTGTGGGACAGATTTTGGGGCGATTGGGGCAATTAACAGAACGTAATCTATTACTTTATTAATTCTTAAATTCCAATTATAAGTAATTAATTACTATTTATTTCGTTTCAAAGAACTTCCTGAGTCTTTTTCCTCAATAGTCTCAACCTCATCTTTTTTAAGCAACTTACTATAGATTTTCATGAACTCAATATTAGCCTTAATTGGGTCATCTCCAAATAATGATTTCAAGTCTGACGGTTCTTTACTCTCTTTATAATATTTTAGAGCTGCTGCACTCATATCAATAAGGTCTGCATTTCGCTTTTCCAATTTTTTAATTATTTCATTGAGTTCCAATGCTGTTTTTATAGCCTCGTTATGCTTTTGAATTAGTTCTTGATTTTCCTTGCGCAACCTATCAATCTCGGAATCATCTGTCAAAAACATTTCTCCTTTTCCTAAGAGCAGATAAATTGGATTTACATTCAGTTTTTCAACTAATCCTATTATGGCTTTAGTAGATAATAAACTTTCTCCATTAATGGTACTGTTTAATTGTGATGTCGTTGTATAACCTATTGATTTAGCTATATTTGTAGGTTTCATCCCTTGACCTTCAAGTGTTCTGATTATTTGAGTAAAATTCTTTTGTATATCCATTAATGCCATTGGAGTATAATTTAACTCCAAATATACAATTATTATTTCAAAAAAATGTAATGTAATACCTGTTTAGTAAAACACCTTACCTGTCCAATTAACGAATTCTTTTTAATTGTGAATACTTTTCAATAGCCAGAAACCCTAAGGATTTACAAAATCCATCTATCCCCGGGAACAGAGTATCTGAGGTAATATTCATCTTTCGCAATCTCCTAATGCCCTCTAATCTTAGTCGAGCAGGTATAATAATTTTACGAATAGCTGTATTAAAGCACTCATATTTCTGAAATATTGTATCAAAGGTTTCATAAATATTGCTTGGCACTAAAAACAATCCTTGTTGTGCTTTTAACCTATCATTAGAATATTTAGGTTCATAAGGAGTTAAAAAGGCATCTTCTCCTCTTAAATTCTCAAATATTTTATTTTGATAATCTTTCCCGTAATACTGAATATTTTCTTTAATTAATAATTTATGGTCAATTATATAAATTGCTGCATCCGCATTACCTGTTTCTAATGCAAAATGTAAGGCAATATAAGGCGAAGTAGTAACGTCCATTAATCTTGTTGGCGTACCATGATGTTGCATTATCGACAGCCATTCCAATAAATCATTACTTTCTGGGAGTGAATTGAGATACAAATGAGCATGCATTTGAAACTGTGAAATTATATTCTTTTCATGCAGGTTTCTTACAAATCTCCTTTTTGCATTTGCATGTGTGAATATTTTGCTTATGTCTTTAAAAAGTCTATATAATGATGTTTCTAATTTCCATGTTGAATCTGATTGTCCACGAAAGAGCATTTCTCTAAATCTATATTGTGATATCACTTCTTCAAGGTTTTCCCAATCCTCAATCAATTGTAAATTATAAGTTGCCATTCAATTTATGTCTGTTTTAAAAAATATATCAAATGCTTATTTTAATTGTGCAATTACAAGTGCTGCATGTGATTTGTTATATTCCATCAATGATAAGAAGAAGGGTTCTATTTCTTCAGGCTTGATATCACCATGAATTCCATCTGGTAAGTTTTCCCTGAAGGGTTGAATTATATACCTAAATATATCCTCATGACCTGATTTCTTCCAACTAAAGTTATTTTGTAAATATCCGATACTCCCCAATAAGCCATCACTATAATCAGCCTCATTGATATTGACCAATATTTCATAATTATCACTTATCGGAAGTCCATATTCATGATAAAATATTCCTTTAAAGTTCTTAATGTGGAATAATTCAAGTTGTGCAACATCAAAAGTAACACCTGCAATTCTTCCCTGATTATCAAATTTTAGACGAGGATGATTCTTTTTGAGGCGAAGGATAGAAAGAATTGATTTTTTTGTTAAAGCCTCCCTCTGTGGAGAGTTGTTTATTGTCCCAATTAGATTCCTGAATTCTTCATCAATCGTGGAATATTGGTTATTGCAATCTCTACATCCCCAGACTGTAATTCTTTTAAATAAATGATATTTTATATCATTATAACCATAAAACAAGGCTTTTGCAGGGATATGTTCCTTACTTTTGTTTTGCTTTGTTATGGTGGAATTACAATTATAGCAATAGTATGTCATGATTTAATTTGTTTCGAATATGAATCTACCAACTCATTAATTGTATATTTTTCGTAATCAGATTCTTTAATATAAAATTGAATATTTGAGAAAATTAATTTTGACTGCTTATAAGATAAATTATACATCTTTAAAACAATTATATCCAATAATGACTCCCATGCAGGATTTTTTATTGAAGTTGGGTTATCTATTGCATGTTGCATCAATCGAATTGCCATATCTGTAACTTTTTGCTCTGTTTCAGGATTAACCGAGGGTATAGGAAAATTATTAACATCCTCAACTAAGACTTTTGGGAAAGCTCCCTTAGTTGCCTTTGGTGAAGAGTTAAAGTGATAAAATGTTCCAATTCTGGAATTTAAAATAACCCAAAGAAACTCTAAATGAATTGATTTTTCTTCTTTGGGAATAACGCAAATTAATTGAGGGTCATTAACCAATTCCTCTTCAATAATACAAGCAATTATATTAGGATTTGTAATCTCACGCACTAAAATTCTCTTTTGATTAAAAAATCTCAAATCAACGTAACATGCCAAATGTTTTCCATACCACACATAACTTTCAAACTTATCATAATCATATTTTGAAATATTCCGACCAAATATTTCTTGTTTATATTCCTTATTAATCCTAACATCGCTGTGCCACAATCTTTTTTCGACAATTTCTTTTGCCTTTGTTTTGCCATATATTTTAATTAAATCACTTTTTCTATAAGGTATATAGCCTTGAGATACATCAAAATTACTATTTAAAGGGATACTATTTGATTTTATGATATTTACTACATCTGTAATTTCTTTTTCTAATTTAAAAGCTAATCCCCAATTTTGATTGCTTTTAAGTAATATATCTTTATCAACAAATAATAATGGGCGACTAAGGAATTCATTAAAGGTTGTAATATTTTGAGTATTTCTGTATCCAACCAACTTGTTAGATGTATCATATTTAAACTGGAAAATTAAATTTCTAATTGTAGCATTCTCAAATAAGTCAAACTCAGTGCAATCTAAAATTTCATTTATTGACCATGATTCAAATAGACTGATACGATATTTCTTAGCAAACACATTGAAAAGAAGGGTATTTGGGACTATATAGCTTAAAATGCCAGATTTTTTAAGAAGTTTCTTTGCCACTTCAATGAAGAAATAATATATCTCATAATCTGGAACTGCTCCCAAATATTCTACTACATCAGTTCGATAATCCCCTTTCACTGATACACCATAAGGCGGATTCCCAATAACAATATCAAAATTGTCTTTAACATCTGGGAAGAGATATTTAATACTAAAAAAATCAATTGGTTGGTTGTTAAAAAGATTCTTAAATGTTTCCCATTTATTTAGGGCTCTTATATAACTTTTTTGCTTGTTTTCCAGTGTTTTTATTCGACTACTTGTACTCTGGTTTCTTTCCTTGTTAATTTGTGCAACATATTGATTGATTACATTTAGATTCCAAGAAATTATTTC
Organism: Bacteroidales bacterium; assembly: GCA_016928305.1. GTDB lineage: Bacteria > Bacteroidota > Bacteroidia > Bacteroidales > UBA10428 > UBA5072. The sequence continues at coordinate 38,879 of JAFGKY010000052.1, read as the reverse complement.
ATCTACGTTACGCTCAATATCACTAATAATATCATGTTTAAGTAATTTATGGTACTCTGAGAAATACTTTTCAGAAAGTAATGCAATATTTTTAAGGCTACTTTCGGCTTTATTTTCAATGTATTCATCAGAAGGAATGGCAATTATGGAATTTGCACAAACAAATTTAAATTCAAGATTTGGTAGTGGTTGTATTCCTCTATTTGGTTCATCATCTATTATTATTTCATCGACTATCAATGAAAGAAAAAACCTCAACTTACTTATCTCAACTGCAATTGGTTGTATGTCAATACCGTATACGGATTCCTTAATTATACCAAGTTTATGTTTATATGCAATAGTTTTATCTTTAAGTGAATTTCTAAAATCATTTCTCAGTAAATCAGGAACTTTTTCAAGTTGTTTTTCAAACCATTTTTGTGAATTCGGGTCAATTTTTTCCAAGATAATCAGCATTCGATGAAGGAAACTCATTGGGAAAGCACCACTACCACAGGCAGGGTCTAATATCTTTAATTTACTCAGAGCCGTAATTATTGATACAGTTTCAGTAGGATTAACTAAAGATTCATCATTAGAGACATCTAATAATTTCCTGAGAATAACTTCGTCTAAATGTGTTTGTTCTGACAAATAACTAATTAAAGACATATCGACCATATAATCAACTACTTCTCTTGGTGTATAAAAGCTTCCTGTCGCTTTTTGAGCACTCTTATCAGTTTCAGGATTAATTTCAGCAAGTAGATTTTCAAAGATTCTGCCTAACATTTCAGGGTCGACACTTAAATCAATGTCCACACTTGTATTTTCATCAATCGTAAAATTATATCTCTCAAGAATTGTTATGAAGTCCTTCCACCAATCATCTGGAATTTTCAATGTGTTAATATATTCCGAAATGTAAGTTGTGGTATTTAGCTTATAGAAATCATCGAGATGAGGTTCAAACAAACCACCATTTAAGAAAGGAATACTTTTATAGGGTTCTTTTTGATATTTATCGTTTCGCTCATCCAAAGGAGTGTTAAGTACTTCAAAAAAAAGTGGTTCAATAACACTATGATAATAGTTGCTGGTAAAATTCAAGGCAAAGTATGATAAAATCTCTTCAGGAATAAGATGCCTATTATTAGAAGATTTTTTCTTCTTCAAGAACCAACAAAAAACAGTTCTCCCAATTAGTCTTACAGCAAACTCCTTATATTTCTGGTCGTTATCTGAACTAACTGAAGGTAGTCTTAATTGGCGTTGAAATTCAATAGTTCTATTACCCCTTTTTCTTTTTCCCCCAACCAATTTTGAAAATGCTTCAGCAATGAGATTGTAAAACTCTTTATTAACAACTTCAACTGAAAAGCGAGTTTTTAAATCAATAATATCAGATATCCTTCCTTTGTTAACGAGGTATTGCTCTGGTGTATGTGTTTTTGAATCTTCACCAAGAACAAATGAATAACGTCTTGGATTTGAATATTCTCTTTTAACCCTGATTCCTTTTTCATCAAATCTTGGCTCAATTGTAACAAGTGATAGTCTATAATTAGTAGGGTCTTCTGGTACAAATAGAACTAAGGCATTATTCTTATCATAACGAGAGACTAATTTAAATGCATCTCTTGACAGAGAAACTCTTGCATCCTTTTCGGATGAATGAATAATCTCATAGACATTCAGATTTAGAGATTTGCACTCACCTAAATAGGTAATTTCTTGAAAGTATTTTGATTGAAAATCTAATTCAATAGATTCTTCATTGATTTCAAAATCCTCTGGTAATAGTTCATCTGAAAAGAAACTAATGAAAGCCTCTTTATTATACTTGACCTTGAAATCCATGTTTATAAATTTTGTAGCTCTTCAGATAATATTAAAGTTTCTTCTCCTGCATCAACTTCTTCTGCTCTATTCAAAACGGTGATGATATATCGATGAGGTATTTCTTCCGTCAATTTGTGAAACTCTTTTATGGGTAATTTATTTATATATTTCATAAAGTGTCTTGGTAGGGAATCTAATTCAATTTGAGTTTTCAAATCTCTCAAGTAATCCTTATTTTTAAATACCTCGTCTTTGACTACCAAATCTAATTTGTCGATGATTTCTCTCTTCAATTTATCAGATTGTGCTAATGCCTTCTTTTTGAAGATATTACGTTTAACATATTCGTATATAGGTTCAAAACCATCAGAAACTTTCGCAGGTTCTTCAGTAATTTTGGCTTCAAAAATTGAAAGAGCTGAATCAGCAGTTAATGGTATATCCTCATTTGCCGAAATACCTAATTTAAAAATGCAATCATTCCCTTTTCTACCGAATACAATTACACCTTTTCGGTCTTTCTTTACTGTCCTCTGAATTCTTGTTCTAACAGGTATTTTAATAGCTTGTTTAAATACCTCTGTATTGGCACTTTTCAAACTATTATAAAGATTTAAAAATGGGTTTTCCCATGACCTTTCTTCAACCTTTGAAATATTTCTTTCATATTCTTCTTTAAAGTATGACCTAAGTTCTTCATCATTGGTTAAGATTTTAGTATCCTCACCCAATAATGCATGAATCATGGCAATTTTAAGAGTTGATATTTCCTTAGTTCTTGTCTCAGACTCACCCGTTTCTGTTGGAAAGTAGTTATAAATGAAGAGTTCGTTAAAAACTTTCTTATTTATACGGTTTATACGACCAACCCTTTGTATTACTCTTGTTGGATTATACGGTATATCAAAATTGAATATTGTTCCTGCACGATGTAAATTATATCCCTCTGAAATGGCATCTGTGGCAAATAAAACTTCGTAATCGTTAACTTTTTGGGCATTTTGAATACCTGCATCAAAATTCTTTCTAATTGTCTCTTTGTTTCTCGAAGTGGCATCTTTTGAGGTATATTTGAATACCCTAATTTGGTTCTTTAGTTGTTCGTACAGATAGTCGATTGTATCTGAAAACTCTGAAAAAACTATAATCTTTCTGTTGGGTTCTTTTTTTAATTGATTCTTCAGAATTATTCCGAAGGATGACAATTTTGGGTCTGATTGTATACCATTTTCGAACCAACGTTTATGGATAGCTTCTAATAATTCTATATCCTTTATCAAGTCTTTCTTAAAATCTACCTTAATATCTTCTACATCAATCTCAAATAATCCTTTTGATTGTAATTTTTCCAAAACTTCATCAAAATTCAATTCATTTAGTTCTTCAGTTAAATCATCACTTGAAGTTTCTAAAAAATCCATTATTTCTGGGAGTCTACCCTTTTTGTAAATAGGAACTTTCCCTCTTACTTCTAACCAATTCAAGATATTCTTTGATGAGGTTATCATATATTCAAGAGTGCATTTAAAAGCATATACAGAACTTTCAAACCTTTTGACAAGTAAATGCCTCATGAATTGAGATACTTGTGTCTGGGACTCACGAAACAGGTTAAAATCACCAAAAGCATCTTCAATTTTTTTACGATACTTTTTAAAATCTTTTAAGTAAGTAACTGGTTTATACCTTGTGCCTTTAAAACAATTATTACCATCCTCAGATGATATCTTCTCAAGTGTATCAATGTAAAGGGTTTCTATGTCTCCCAATTCATATTCAAGAATTTGGGGCGGATTCACAATAGGAAATTCAATTCCCTGAATTTCGATGTCTTTTCTATATTCTTCAATTTCTTTCAGGTCTATCCTTGACCTCCTTATGACTAAAGGAGATATTATGTTTCTAATTTGATTGGCAATGTCTTCAAGTTCATTCTTAATTTCCTCTTTTGTTTTTGTTTTATCTTTTTGCGCAACAGATAGTTGTTTATATTGGCGAACTAACCTCGTAAATTCTTCTCCCAGATTATTAACTGTTTTAAGAGTTGATTTAGCTGGAATCTGAAATAATTTAACCATTGAAAAAATATCTTGAGGTCTATTATTGAAAGGAGTTGCAGTAAGTAATATAACTTTATTACCTTGACAAAGTCTGTGCAAGTTGCCGTAGTCAATCTTTTCTTCATTTCTATACTTATGAGCCTCATCCACAATAATTAAACGCTCTTCTCCATCATAATTTTCATTAAAATAGTTAAGTGCCTTGTCAATTGAACCACTGCTAAAAACTTTAGCATTAAAATCAAAGAAGTCCCTATACTCATCATCCCATTGCTTCACAAGGTGAGGCGGTGCTATAACAATTGCTTTCAAACTTAGGTTATGTGCTACTGTCGAGGCAATAATTGACTTTCCAAGTCCAACAACATCAGCAATTATAACACCGTTATGAGTTTCAATAATATGAAGTGCTTGTCTTATTGCATCTGTCTGATATTTTAAATCAAGAAATCTGTTTTTTGTGATTTCGTTAGGTAGCTTTATCGATTTATTATATTCAACAGAGAAATACTCGTGTAAGACACGAATAAAAATGTAGTAAGGTTTGAACAATTTCTCGAACCAAATTTTTTCAAGTACTTCTAACTCGAATTCTTCAACATGGTCTTTATCTGCAATAACTACGGCACTTGACCATAGACTATCAAAGACTCTTTTGCCTTCAATGTAATCAGCCTGTTTACGTAGTATTACATTTAATTCGAATTGATGTCTTAAACCAGAAGCTGTCAAATTGCTTGACCCTGTTATTACCGTCCCCGGGTATGTACCCAATTCCGAAAATTCCTTCTTCCTTTCAAACAAATACAATTTTGAGTGATTGGGAGTCTTAGTCTTTCTTATTTCAAGAGACCCATCTTTTATTTTATTTACGAATATTTTAAAGGCTTCCTGCTTCTTTGGACTATCAAAAAAGTCAGATTCGTTAAAAAGTTGGATAAACGATTCATTAAAATTATAGCGGATTTTACCTCGTGATATATTATCTTCTGTAATTACCTCAACCTCTTTAACTTTATTAATAATTCCTTTTTCAATATCTAACCCAACTAACATTTTGACATTCTTATCGTCAAGATGTTTATAGATTTCTTCGAATCCTGAGAAATAAAAGAAACCAACGAGAAAGTAAAGATTTTGAGTCATGGGAAAGATGCTTTCCATAACTTCTGCCAATAATTGGTCTTGATTTGTAATAAAATGATGTTGAGGTATATCCATTGCATTATAAATTTCACCTTAAAAGTAACGAACCCTTTTAATATTTTCGTTATCATTATAAAATTTGTATTAACAAATTCTATATCAAGATTTTTAAATGCATTTTACGTGTACTTTAATATAGGTTTATATGTACTTTAATCGCCTTTTATACTCCCTTTTACCCCCCCCTCCCACTTCCCTGTAAGTTCCTCGGGGTTGAGTCAAAAATATTCGTATCCGTGATAAACTGAATTTCTTTATACCAACTTACGCCTAAAAATGTGGGTGCACCACAAAAAATTCCTCAATAGTTTTTTCAATTCTAAAAAGCTGAATTATAAATTTTTATAAAATATTTTATTTGCCCCATAAAAATTGTTACCTCGAAATCTAACTTTTCAAAGGATTTTTTCTATTTATTAAGGGTCTAAGTACCTTCATACCTTTTATGCTGAAATGAGAAAGTGCACCTTGAGTGCACTTTCAACCTCAGCAAGGTATTGGATGACTGGCTCAGCAGCAGTTAAATAATTGAAAAGTCTTGAAGCTATGTATTAGCGAAGGAAGGTGCATAAAAGGTAGTCCGATGGAATTTATACGCATTTATTTGTTGAGGTTCAAGCTGGCATTGGCATGTCAGAGGAACTTCAAATGTTAGAATATAAAAATATCTTTGAAAATCCTCTCTCTCGTTATTCCGATGAACAAATTTATAACTCAACAGGAATTCATAATTGGTCAGGTCGATACTATTCGTATAGTAAAATACTTAATAGACATAGTATCTTTCTTCACGATGAGGCAGGAATCTATTTTATTGACCAAATTGCTTTAACATTTACCTCAAGCTATAGTCATTTATTCTTTAAGTATCCTGAGTACTTTCAAGATTTTGATTTTGAATCACGATATAGAATTGATGATGAATTGGTAATGGTTAATTGCCGTGGTCAAGAACATCAATACTACCATTTTTACAAAATTGAATATAATGGTAGAGTATTTGGTGAATTCTCTGTACATAAGACATCAGATACAAAACTGTCTCGTCTTCAGATTGCAAATCATATCCTTTATACTGAGTCACCTATTACGATAATCTCATTTCTTGCAGACTTCGCCACCAAATTTGATTTGCAATTCTCAAACTATTGTAATTACGATGTGGCATTTGATTCAATTAGGAATTACTATAATGAAATATGCATAATCTATTATCAATCGGATTTTTGTTCATCGGCTGTACATGAAGCACATAACTCAAAGCCAATTTTCACTTCATTCGGGAAAAGAAGAGTATATCATCATGAAGTCGACCCAGAGGATATTTCAATAGGGACTTTTAGCATTGGTTCAAAAAACAGTGCTACCAATGCAAAAATATATGTTAAAACCTTTGATAATGAGAAAAAAGGCAAAACATATATTTCACATATCCACGATGAGTTTTTCGGTAAAGAACATGTGATTTGCAGAATTGAAGGGTGTGCATTTTCAGAATACTTTCATCCATTAAAACCCTTTGGTAAAATGAAATATGACCTTATGGATTTGCTTTCTTCTGAGAATTTCAAAAAAAATTTTCAATTCCTGATAGGCGATAAGTTGAAATTTAGAAAGATAGTTTCATCTGGATGGGACAAAAATAGAAATCCAGTTTTCGAGACCATTGAGGCTTTAAAGTTGTCTGATTTACATCAATATAGAGAGATTCATCTTACGAATCAAATACAACCTTCGACACAAAATAAAGTAATTGATGAATTTAAGGAGTTATTATACAGGTATATGGAAGGGAAAATCCCTATAGCCAGTCTAATCTCATATATTTCTATATGTATCACTGTAGATGTTCAGAAGAGAAAGAACCTTTTGCTGGCAATTGAAAAGGCGAAAAGAAATTTTAAGAATCCGATAAGTAAGAGAAAACGGAAATTAATCAAAAGGTTACAGGTCATTTTAAATAACAATAAGCGGTCTCTGCAAATCCTGAAAATTAGGCTTTATCTATTGCTTTTATTCTGAACAACCCGTGCAGTTTGCTAAAGTGAGTATGTTTTCTTGTATCGAGTCCTGTCATATTAGCTTAAAGACGATTTGTATTTTTATAGTAAATAATTAATATTTAATACTTTATCACGTTTTTAACTTTGTAATAAAGAATAGACTGTCATTGTTATGTATAGTATACATACTATACATAACGTATAAATTAGATTTTTGTTTCATATTTTCAGAGAATTTTTAAATGAAGGTACTTGATTTTGTCAAAAAAAACGTCTAACTTTATCTATATATTAGTACACGTACTAATATATAGATTCACCTAACAAATTCTAATTTTCTTGTTCCCCCTGAAAATTTGGTTCTTAAAAACTTGATTATTTCAAAAAAAAACTGTACCTTTGCATTAGAAAGTATGCATACTTTCTAATGCGTAGAAACATTATGGGAAATAAGACACGATTTAGCATAGCAAAAAGTGATATTATTCGTTACTTCAACGAATTAGGAGTTAAAGTCCTTTCAAAGGATGATATAAGTCAAATCCTATCAAAAAATCGTTCCTTTTGGCGACTAACAGAAAGTTTGACCGTTGATAAATTTATCGACTTAATGCTTGGTGGGACAGATTTACAAAGGCATGAAACAAAATTTCCAAATCAAAATATTGTACGTTACAGTTGGGGAGATATAGACGTTCTTGATTTAGCCTTATCTTTAAATAAAAAGGGATATCTGTCACATTTTTCTGCGATATCATATTACGGTTTAACTGAGCAAGTACCCAAAAGCGTTTATATTAATGTCGAGCAGAGCAAAAAGAATACTTCATCAGAAAAACTGAAACAACAAGAGATTGACTCGGCATTATCAAATACTCCCAGATTATCAAATAATTATGCTGTTTATAATGACCAAAGGATATACTTGCTTAAAGGAATGCATACTAATTTACTGGGAGTGGATACGAACATTGAAAAGAATATTCGGGTGACCAATATCGAAAGAACATTAATTGACATAACAGTAAGACCAGAATATTCAGGTGGGATATTTGAAGTATTAAAAGCATTTGAGAACGCCTCTGAAATTGTTTCAATTAACAAATTAGTATCATATTTAAAGAAACTGAACTATAGATATCCCTTTCATCAATGTATAGGATTTTATATGACGGCAAGTAAGAAATATCGTGATAATCAACTTCAACTGGTAAATTCCTTACCAATGCCTTATAAATTCTACCTCACGCATGGAATTAAAAAGAAAAAATTTTCTAAGGAATGGAACTTATATTATCCTAATGACCTTGAATTTTAGTTGAAATTCTTTCAGTGAGTTTTATTAGGAAATCAAAATAGGATTCAAATGGCATAAGAGTTTCTGATGGTTTCAATGTATCTTTTAGCTCTGCAAATGATTCTTCATGAAGTTCTTTACATTCCGAGATTCTTGCTAAATAATCAATCGGCACATTTTTTGATTCTAAAATACTCTTTAATAATTCTATGTTTTCTTTTGTAGTTAAATCAATACGAAAGTGATTTATTAGGGTATAGATATCGAAAAAATCCCTTGCCCGTGATTTAGGTGTAATTGATTTAACTATTTCCTTATAATCAGGAACTTGTTGGCACAATGCACGGATTTTTTCACATATAATCATCTCGGGAGTATAGGCGAAAAGTGTATATCCATCAATACTATACCTCGATTTTTTATCTACAAACTCGTATTTGCTAATTTCAATAGAATATTTTGTTGAGTTTTTACTACCAATCACTATTGCGTTTCTTCTTGCATCTTCGATGTTGTTGAATTTATTATACTTCTCTATTTCTAAAATCTTAAATTCTATTTCATACCCGCCCCAAAAATCCCTAACTTGTTCGTCTATCTTTTCAGGTTTTTCAGAGAATTTAAAATCAATAATTTGAAAGCCATGTTCTTTAAATGTTGTTTCTAACGAACGCTTTATTCGATTCTCTACGTCATTACGTTCTTCCACTGAAAAGTCACCTTTCATTGAATAATCCAAATCAATGGATGCTCTGCTTGAAAGGTTATGAATAATATTAATTGCATTACCTCCTTTCAATACCAATTTTTCCATCAGTATATCATCTGAAACCAAAGCAATAACGGCAATCCTTTTAATTCTTTCCAATAGTTCTAAATCCATTATAATTAGCTATTGATTATAAGTAAATGTATACTAATTAATGGAAATTATTAGAATTAATTGGAAGTGCCTTTATATCAATTGATTTAAGAATTGCCAAACATTATTTTATCGACTTCATTTACCAGTGATTCATCACTAATCCTTAAATAATGCATTGTATTATTGACATTTTTATGACCAAGCAATGACTGCAATAAGTGTATTGGCATCTTTCGATTATAATAAAGTATCGAGGCAAATGTTTTCCGTGCCATTTTATTATTCAATTTGAAGCCTAATCCTGCTAATTCACTAATCCTTTCAAGATGTTTGTTAAAATGAGTATTTGATAAGTTTAAAGGGAAGTTCGACCCACTCCTTATCTTATATGTGTCAATAATCTCCTTGCCAATAAAAACAGTATCATTATTGATAGGAATCGCCTTACAAAGGCTTCCGTTTTTGGCACGCCTATACTTAATGTTAATCACTCCATTATTGTCAGTAATAGTGATACGTGATTTTATAATGTCACTGTGATATTGACCAGTGCTTATCATAAAAAGGAAGCAATCCAAACAATGTTTAAGATTCTCTCTTTTCATGTTGAATTGAATACGTTGTACGCTTTCAGGAATCTTATCATTCTTTCGATACATGGGTAAATCAATTTCATTATTGTATATTTTAGACCTTAGTTCAATAAGCCTTTGAACTTCCTCAATGGTCAATGCAATATCATCATGTTCAGGTTCTTGGTTATCGTATTCTTCTACAAAAGTTGAAGATTTATAAGAAGGGTTAAAATGAAATCCCTTCTCTCTATCTAAGTAAGTTATAAATGCTTTTAGCCTACGATGCATTTTGACTTTATAATTGTGCTTTCCGTCAATGTAGTAATAGAAATTATCAAGTACTTCACGATTAATTAGTGCAGGGTAGGGATTAATTCTTTTTTTGGTTAGGTATTCTTCAAAAAGTCTCTTTGCAGTTGCATAAGAGGTAAGTGTAGGTTTAACCAATCGATTTTTAGTCCACTTATTAACTACCTTCATTTTATGACCTATAAAATCATCAAAGTAGGTGAAAATGGAAGCATTAAACTTTACTCTCAACGAAATATAATTCTCAACAAAACTCGTTATTGCTTCAAATGTGATGTCATTCTCAGTGAAATGATTTTCAAGCTCATGTCTAAGGTGAAATCCAATGTTTTCAACATTTCCCTGACTGTCATTACCAATCCTTTTCTTAACACGACCCTTAAAACTTGGGTGTGTTACATATAATCGGTAATAATTGCCCTCATGTAGGATTTTTACTTGAAACTGTTTTGCTATTAAATTTTCCATACTTGCTTCCAAAAATATTATATTACTCTATTATACGAAATAAAGAAGTAATATGTTACTCTTTGGGGCAAGTATCTTACTTGTTATTGCCGATAAAAAGTTTTTTAATACTTTAATAATAAAATTAATAGGTGTTTATAATACTTTTTAAAATGATTATATAAGTATTATATTACGTTCCGCCAGAGACCTCAGGCGTGACTGTAAAATCCCTGTGATAATTTGATGCACAGGGATTTTATTTTTATGTTAAACCTGGGGAAATACAGTTTAATATATTAACACTTTATTAGTCAAAAACTGCTTGACTTCAAGTTCTTCTTGCTGTAAATTTAGATACTGCAACTGGCATAAAAGAAATCATAGAAATTAATGTAAAAGATCTTTTTTCGGCTATAGATTTTCTGAAAGTACCTTGCAATCAGAAGGGGATAATGACCTTCAAAACAGCTAAAAACTGTTACCATGAAACCAGCCTCAATCCTGTTGACAGTCATAACGGTGGCCGCGTGTATATTCCTGCACAGGCCGGCTGAGGCACAGGTACCGGAAAAGATGAGTTATCAGGCTGTGGTGCGCAATAGCAGCGATCAGCTGGTTACCAATGCAAACATCGGAATGCAAATAAGCATTTTTCAGGGTTCGACAGATGGTGCTGCTGTTTATGTTGAACGGCATTTTCCTGTCACTAATGCTAACGGACTGGTTACGGTTGAAATAGGCGGAGGTACTGTAATATCAGGTATTTTTGACTCTGTTGACTGGAAAAACGGACCCTATTTTATTAGAACCGAAACCGACCCGGCGGGAGACGCGAACTACACTATTACAAGTACGAGCCAGTTATTGAGTGTGCCATATGCTTTCTACGCAAAAACTTCCGGCAACGGATTCAGTGGTAATTATAATGATCTGACAAATAAGCCCGAATTGTTCAACGGCAGTTTTTCTGATTTAGCTGATAAACCAACGACAACTACCGGATATGGGATCACTGATGCTGTTAGCATAACCGGCGACCAGGACATCAACGGTAATAAGACTTTTACAGGAACAATCAAGGTTCCAACGCCGGTTGATGCAACCGATGCAGCAACGAAAGCCTATGTGGATGTTTTAATAGCACAGGCTGAAGCTATGCATCAATTGTATTCAGATGCCTGGTATGTAGAGGCTTATTATACCCGTTATACTGACCCCGCCAATGTACAACCCTGGGAGGAATATTCGCGTACCGGGGACTATCCCGATATTGTTGTGAGGTTATCCAAATTTGATGATGGTCAGATGGTTTTCTGGCGAGGGAACAGCTACCTGCCTTTCTGGAAAACGAGTTACGGTCAATGGAATTTTACCGAAAAGGTAACTCGTACCGGCGATGGCACAGGAAGCATGCCCGACCGGGTGAACACATATTCCCATGTAAGGATAATTGAAAACACAGCGTCAAAAGTTATTATACACTGGCGGTACTTGTCGTTCTTTAAGGAAGGAAATCCGCACGACAGTGTGAATCCTCGGAATTTTGTGGACGAGGTTTTCACAATCACTCCCGACGGATTGATTAACAGGGTCATTAAACAGGCTACTGAAAAAATCGATGACTGGAATGATCCGCTCAACCAGACAACAGAATCGCTGAAATTAACTCCAGAAGGTATAAATAAAAATGACAGCATAGGTCCAAGTCATTCGGTTGTACTTCTCTCTGTAGATGGAAATCCTGTTAGGGATTCTGCTGTGGTTGCACCTGTACTATGGTATAAGTTCGATGAAGCGGTGGGTGACAGCGCAAAAGATTGTGTTTCCAATGTAAGTACAGTGGTTCAGGGGCATAAGACACTTTGGAAAAAGGGTGTTTCCGGCACGGCACTGCAGTTCGACGGCTATAACTCGGTAGTTTCGTTACCGGCTGCCCATGCGCCGATTATCAAAGATGGAGACTTAACGCTGGAAGCCTGGATTGCCCTTGGTGCATATCCGTGGAACTGGGTACCCATTGTTCAACAAGGGGATGATGATGGTTATTTTCTCGGGGTAGACAGCCATGGTTGTATGGGATTCAGGGTAAAAATTGGTAATATCTTGTATAAGATCGAGGTTTTTGATGTCCCTCCATACACTGGGGCCGGAGAAAACCATATATCACTTTTCAAATGGTACCATGTGGCCGGGACTTATGAAAAAGAACTTGGAAGAATGTGTTTCTACCTGAATGGACGGAATATAGGTTGCCGATCTTGTGCAAACCTTGGAGTAAACATCGTGAACGATGATATTCGCATCGGTAAGGCAGGTATTATGAGGATCCCGACTGAAGACTTCAACAAACCCTTTTCAATTCGTTGTTATTTTGGTTTCGACGGGCTGATTGATGAAGTTAAAATATATAATGTTGCATTAGATGCAGGTCAGATTGAGTCATCTTATCAAAATTTCAATCCCGGTGAAGCGATAGTAAATAATCCCAACATGCAGAAGCGGGAATTACCGGATACAAATACTAATAATCAGTTCAAAGCAATTCACACTCTTTTGCCTTATTATGAAACCTGGGATAATATGTGGCGTTTTGGTCCATTTACCGACGTTGTTATAGGATTTGATCAGCTTCCGATCCCAATCCGATATGTGTTCTGGCACGGGGCAAGTTATATTCCGATGATTGTTAATGATTCAAACCAGTGGTATACCAATGCATCTGTTGAGACTGGACTGACTGACAGGGATCCTGGAAACCAATGTGAATATTTTCGTCCTTACCCGAATGACAATGATGATGCTCCGGGCGATTGTGAACCTATTGCAGATAAAGGGTGTTGGAATTCTCACGTTAGGATCATTGAGAATACACTAGCGCGGGTCGTTGTCCATTGGCGTTACCGATTGGCAAATCAAAATCATCAATGGGCTTTTTATGATTCGACAACCGGTTGGGGCGATATGGTTGACTGTTATTACTATATTTTCCCCGATGGTGTTGCCACCAAGCGCATGCGCTGTTATTCCTCTTCCCCTTATTCCTGGCATGAATGGAATGAAAACATGGCTGTTTTGAGTGAAGGACAGCATCCTAAAAATATAGTAGGGAAAGATGAACCCATAATAACCCTGGTTAATTGTTACGGTGAATCCTTTCCGTACAATTGGATCATTGACACGATTCCACCTAAACCTGAATTTGCAGGAAAAGTCATACAGATGATACATTTTACGGGGCAATACGATCCGTTCATAATACAAAAATACAATGGGGGTGAAATTGTAGCAAAGGTGGAAGAACAACATCAGTGGTATGCAGTGACACCTGTCTGGAACCATTGGCCCACCGCACAGATCAAATCCGAAACGAGATGCGTAAGCTTTTCCGATCGTGCGGCGCATACCTCAATTTCCAAACTTTGCTGGCCGGTATATTTGGAATATTGGAAAAGTAGTGTGCACATAAAAGAAAAGATTTTACTGGAAGGCATTACCAACAAAGATGCGAAATCACTTGTAGGATTGGCCAGATCATGGATCTATCCCCCGTCGGTATGCAATGTTTCCGGTGGAATCAGCCACGGGTATGATACGGCTCAAAGAGCCTATGTGTTCACGATGGATTCTGCACAGTTATCTTTCAGGATTAACGGGCACGTGGATTATCCGATCGAGAACCTGTGCTTTGTAATTAAACGATGGGACAGCCGGACGTCGGATGCAAAACTGAATGTAATTCAGAATCACGGACAAGAGTACAGCCAGGGGATTATTGTTGATACCGATGGTACATACACCAAAATTCTATGGGTACCAATGTCTGCAACATCCGTGCGGGATTTCTTCATCGACCGGGCACCGCCTGCGAAATGAATACGGAAAAATCAGTCCGGTTGCGGCAATATGGCCCTTGAAACTTATGATATATAATAAGATAACATACTATGAAAAAGCTATTGATCCTGTTTTTGATTTTTATGTTGATCACTGATGTTTCTGCCCAGTCACCTCAAAAAATGAGCTATCAGTGCGTTATAAGGGATGCAAGCGGGGCTTTGGTGACGAACCAGGAGGTAGGAATAAAAATCAGCATTTTGCAGGGCATAGTGACCGGTTCTGTAATTTATGAAGAAATCCATACTTCAACAACAAACACAAATGGCCTGCTAACAATTGAAATTGGCGGAGGTACTGTATTATCAGGAGCTTTTGATTCCATTGACTGGGCAGACGGACCGTATTTTATTAAAACCGAAACGGACCCAACGGGAGATACAAATTATAGTATAACAGGTACGAGTCAATTATTGAGTGTCCCTTATGCTTTCTATACAAATACCGCAGGTAATGGATTCAGTGGCGATTATTCGGATTTAACAAATAAACCTGCACTGTTCAGCGGCAGCTTCCCGGATTTATCCGATAAACCTACGACAATTTCCGGATATGGAATCACAGATGCGGTTACGATTTCGGGCGACCAGGACATTACCGGCGACAAAACTTTTACCGGAACCATAAGGGTTCCGGCACCAATAGATTCGGCAGATGCAGCGACGAAAGCTTATGTGGATATATTAAAAGCTCAAATTGATACGTTGAATCAAATATCTTTAGATGCCGGGAATTATGGTACTTTATTGGATATAGATATGAATATCTACAAAACGATAAAAATTGGAACCCAGGTCTGGATGGCGGAAAACCTGAGCACAACCACATTCCGGGATGGAACACCAATACCCTTGGTGACTGAAAACAGTGAATGGGTGTCATTGACGACTGCCGGCAGATGTTATTATAATAATGATTCGATGACCTATAAAAATTCGTATGGTGCATTATACAACTGGTACACAGTAAATACCGGAAATTTATGCCCGGCAGGCTGGCACGTACCTGCTGATGCCGAGTGGACCATGTTAACCGATTATTTAGGTGGCCTGAGTGTTGCCGGTGGTAAACTTAAAGAAACAGATACAACACATTGGAATGCTCCTAATACCGGAGCAACCAACGAAACAGGCTTTACTGCTTTTCCGGGCGGTTTTCGTGCCGACAACAATGGTAATTTTTTAAGTATCGGAGAATATGGTTACTGGTGGAGTTCTTCAGTGTATAATGACCATGATGCCTGGAGCCGTTACATGTATTACATTTCCAGTGGTGTTGCCAAGTATAACCAAAATAAGAAGTTCGGTTTTTCTATTCGCTGTCTGAGAGATTACTAATTGATTGAAATTGAACCCGTTCGCGCGCTTTTGTAAAGCCTGCCTGTTAGGCAGACAGGTATGTGATACAATTTATTCAATCATTACCACCATAATCAATCCATTCATACCACAATAATTTCTATTTCTATCTGCTTCCAATGAAAACTTTTCCGGAATCTGTTCCTTCCTATCTGCAACTGTTAATGTTATGAAACACATGTCTCCAGGGTTATGAACTTTATATTTCTCAGACATTTTAGCATTTATTAAATACGATTATACAAATCATAGCACGCTTTGCAAAAGCGCGCCAGTGTGGGAATTTTTTATTATCTTTATACGTCGAACGATGATCATTGAAAACAATTTCACGTTACGAATATTGATAAAGAATAAATTGAAAAAGGTTGCGTTAGTCATTAAATGATTTGTTAAAATGAGACTGATAATTTCAGGTACGATATTGTATGTAATATGCTTTATTTCCGGGAGTATTTACGGGCAACATTACACCGTGCAGGAGTTCAGCCAACATCTGCCTGCTGAGAAAAACACCGGCGATACGGTTTTTACTATCGAAACAGGGTATCTGCTGACAGGCATACTGCTGAAAATCGGAGAAAAGGAAGATTTTAACGGTTCCTTTCTGGTGACAGGCAAGGATACACTTTACTTCATGGAAGGAGAAGAAGGTGGCGTTGAAGAGAATAAAAAATTCAGCAATCTGTTGACTTTCAGCATGCCCATTCAGACATTTCTTTTTTATCCGGGCCCGATACAGGGTGATATTCAGTTTTATTATATCAATGCGCAGAAGAAAGATGAAGGCCCGAAAGTGAAACCTTCCAAAAAAAAAAGACTCAGGCTGTGCCGAACCCGGCATGATTGAACAGTCAGCCTGGAGAGAAGGGCTTCCCGATCCTGATTATGAACGCATCGAAAACACGGTCCATAATATCATCATCCATCATTCAGCCGGTTCAAATCTGGATACAAACTATACAGGCATTGTACGGAATATTTACATTTACCATACTGAAATCCGTGGTTGGTCGGATATCGGGTATAACTACCTCGTAGCAGCCGATGGTACAATATTTAAGGGACGCGACCCCGGTTACCTGGAACAGGATAATGTGCTTGGTGCTCACTTCTGTGGAAATAATTCAGGAACCATGGGAATATGTGTTATGGGTACCTATACGGATGTCAGTCCATCCGCTGAGGCGCTGGCTTCATTGATTTCACTTATAAACTGGAAGGCAGGTAAGGATAGTCTTGATCCTGCAGGAACGTACCCGCATATTCTCAATGCATCGTTACCGATCATAGCCGGACACCGTGACGGTTGTTCAACAATATGTCCCGGGGACAGTTTATATTATTTACTGGATAGCATTCGTTATAATGTATTGCATGCGTTTCAGGCATGTGGTTTCACTGCCAAACAGGTTCAATGGGACCGGGAAAGAAGCGGGTCATTGGGACTTTCTGTTTTACATACTGCAAATACCGTTGTTATACATCTTGATGAAGGACAAATAAGGCATTTTCGTCTGTATAATATCATGGGGAAAGAAATCCGGCTGAATGAGCAGCACATTTCTCCGGAAGAAGTTATTATACATAAAGATATGCTGGATCCGGGTATCTACCTTTTTAAAATCAACTGTAACAGTAGAGTTTATGTTGACAAGATAATATGTGATTAAAAATCCGATCGTTCTCCACGCAACCTTTTCCCGGAAAAATCATCCTTATGGTTGAAAAGCAATAATCCTTTCCGGTTATCTGTCAGAACTATTCGTTCACCATTTGAATGAAAAGGGTTCAGTAACAGGCGCAACAGGCAAATGAAATGAGGTTCTGCGAAAAACCGGAAACAAAAAACCCCGGTGAACAACCGGGGTTTAGTTTTTCATCAGGTTAAGGAATACTTGCCAGCTGATCATCACGAAGGATAATTTGCCATTCATCAAGGATATTCAATGCATGCTTAATTTCACGGCGGCATTCTTCTTCAGAACAGGCATACTTTTTAGCAAGGGAATTCAAAATAAATCCCACCCGTTGTTTTCGGTAAGCCGCCAGTAAAAGATCAGCATACAAATCTGTAAAAACGTGTTTGACGGTTTTTCCATCCCGGAAAGCCGATAATTCCACAGCACCATTTGAGAATCTCTTGAATTTGAAATCCGGATTCAGCTTGAGAATGGTATTGTCGAAAGAAGACGCTGATATCGCTAAGGAAACAAAGGAGAACATCAGCGATAGAAAAAGGAATCTTGAAATTGGGAATTTGGTCATGCTTAAGATTAAAATGTTTAAAGAATAAAACACGCAAAAATCAAAAAAGTTCTATGTAAAATCAGGATTTTCTTCAAACAAGCATAAAGAATGTATCAGGATTTTTAAGGGTTTAAAAATACAATAATTTTGACAATATATTACCAAAAATCCACGAAAATAATATATGAAATAATATACATTCGTAAATGGTTGACTAACGAACTGACAAATTAATTTTTAATAAGATCAGGAATAATTTTTTGGAATAATTATAAGAAATGTTGAAATATTTATTTAACCTGCATTATTAATAAGTTTCTGTTAAAGCATTATAATAATGCAGATTAACCACGACTTAGAAAAGATTATATTTTAAAGCGGAGCGCATTAAAATATTAGCTTTTCTTTGTCATCAGAATAATTCACACCAGTAATCCTGTGTTTGTGAGTTATTCGGGTTAAAAAATAACTTAAGCAGATTACTGATCAATGCGCATCGCCATCATCCATTATCATATGTACCCCGGAGGTGTGACCCGGATCATTGAAGACCAGATCACAGCATTGCATAGCTTCGACAAAGACTATGCATTGTCGGTTCACGCAGGCGATGTCCGGTCGGATGAACATATTAAAGGATTGCATGCATCCGTTCATGTTGAAAAAACTTTTCAATATCTGCCGGAGCGTATTACCAATAAACAAATATCATCTTCTTTTCAAAAAATCAAATTCCAGCTGGAAAAAATCGCCGGTGAAAATGAAATTCTTCATCTGCATAATGTTAACCTGGGGAAAAATCCTTTACTTACATTAGCTGCATACCAACTGGCCAAACGAGGCATAAAAATCATCAACCATTGTCATGATTTTGCTGAAGACCGGCCCGGAAACTATGCTTTTCTGAAACGGATTATTCAGGATAATTTTACGGAAGACCTTACGGGGGTATTATATCCGCAGTTTCTTAATTATCATTATATTGTGCTGACAGCACATGCTTTTGAAAGGCTGACAGCGTACGAAATTAATCCCGTAAGAATAAGCCTGTTGCCGAATCCTGTCAGCTTTGCCATTGAAACGTCCGGCCGTATTTCAAGGGATACAGTTACCGATAAGCTGAATCTTGAACCGATAGGCAAAATATGCCTGTATCCTGTAAGAGCTATCCGCAGGAAAAACATAGGGGAGTTCATACTGTTATCGGTATTGTTCAGAAACCGGGCGTCATGGTTGATCACACAGCCTCCACGAAACCCGGTTGAGATACCTGAATATTTACGTTGGAAAAAATTTTGTCGCCTGAACGGCGTGCCGGTTGTTTTTGAAGCCGGAGAGATGATTGATATTCATGACCTGATGCCGGCATCCGATTTTTGTGTTACCACCAGCATTATGGAAGGTTTCGGACTGGCATTCCTGGAGCCCTGGCTGGCAGGAATTCCGGTTATTGGCAGGAATATTGAATTTTGCACAACGGATCTGAAACGAAATGGAATTCAGTTTCCATTGCTATATGACCGATTTATAGTAACTTTCAACGGCGAAAAAACAGATTTCAGTGATCTTGAACAGAAGCACCAACAACGAATTATTAAAGATGTATTGCTCAGGCCTGACAAGGGTAAGGAAATAATTGCATGCAATCCTTTCCTGTGCGGTTTTCTGAATCCTGTCGGGCAGGACTTAATTAGAAACAATCAGCAGGTTATTCGTGAAAGGTATTCTCTTGAAAGATATGGACAACAATTACATGGAATATATAAAAAGCTTTCTGGCACAACTTGAACCTTTGACTCCTGTTCCTGCCGGCATTGATCCCGACCTTAGCAGGCGTCATAAGCTGAGAGCATTTGTATTTGATGTTTATGGAACCCTGTTGATATCGGATTCCGGAGACATTGATGAATCAGTGATCTCCTCCGAAAACCTGAGGAAGGCAATGAAATATTCAAATATTGTTATCAGGGGTGATGCCAAATACCAGAAGAAGACACTCGATGAAATGCTGGATGAGTTTGTAAGAGCGATCCGGGATTTTCATAAACGGCACCGGACAATCGAAAGACCTTATCCTGAGATTGATATACAGCACATTTGGGAAAGCATTCTCCATCGCAATCATTCAAGGGGCAGAATTCAGCTGGATAATGACATGTGCATCAAATGCATGACTTTTATCTTTGAAATACTCAGTAATCCGCTTTATCCGATGCCCGGGATGACGGAGGTAATCCGGGAGTTGTCGCACCGTATTATTCCCCTCGGAATTGTATCCAATGCGCAGTTTTATACACCGGTGGTCCTGAATTATTTTCTTTCGGGCCGTTTCACCGAGGAAGATCATGTGGACTTTTTTGATCCCGACCTGACTATTTTCTCCTATAAATATAAACGATCAAAACCGGATCAGTTCCTGTTTCAGATACTTGCTGAGGCCTTAGAAAAAAAACATGGACTGCACCCGGATGATGTGCTGTTCATCGGTAACGATATGCAAAAGGATGTGTATGCCGGACAAATCACAGGTTTCCGCACTGCCTTGTTCGCCGGCGACCGTAAATCACTGAAACTAAGAGAAGAAATTGAACGGGTGCGCAATACAAAGCCGGACTATATCATTACAGACTTACGGCAGCTTCTGACACTGAATAATTGAATGGAAATATCGCATTTTAATATCGGCATAATGCATTCCCTGATTGGGAAGAATGATGGTGTTTCCATTGTGATTGACCAAACGGTTCGCTCCATGGTAAGCGACCTGAGTGTCAGGCTTGGAAATATTTTTTTTCTTGCCGCCCATACATCACCCCGTTTTAATGCTGAAACCGATGAGATATTCTGGCATAAGAATGAAATCCATAAAGCAATTATCCGGTATTTTTCACAGGAAGCACCCGAATGGCTTGACAACATGATTCATGAAAATGCCTTGCGGGTAAAGGATATCATTGCAGAATTTGTCCGGAAGTACTCAATCGATCTACTTATAGCGCATAATACCTCATATCCGTTTAATTTTATTACAGCTGTCGGACTGGGCTATTATTTCGAGGAAAACCGGAAAAACGGCATTGTATGGCCTAAAATCCTTGTTTGGTGGCACGATTCCTATTTTGAAAGGGAACAATTCGGCAATCCGAATCCGGTTATACGTAAATACCTGAAATATCTTCCGGGAACTTATGTTGATGGTATTGTTTTTATTAACAAAGCTCAGGTGGAATTGGCCCGTAGATTATTCAAAACCTATAACAGTCACGTTGAAGACACATTTTTCCGGGACCGGGCCGTGTTGATTCCCAACACATGCAGCATTAACTGGAATTGGAAAGAATACGACTGGAACAGTCCCGTTTCTGTCCGTCCTCCGCTCGATAATTACAACCAGAGTTTTCTGAAGGATATTGGTGTAACTGAAATAACGGAGTCCTCAAATTTCACACTCGATGATACATTGTTCCTGTTACAGCATACACGTATTGTTCCGCGGAAAAAAATAGAAATAGCCATTGATTTTTCCTTTGAGCTCGAGAAACGGTTTTTGCAGGATAGCCAAAGGAAATGTATCATCCTGCTGGTCAGTGGACATTCGGGTGATGAGCAATTCAAATATAAAGAATTTCTTACCGACTATTTTCTGATAAAAAAGGAGGCTTATCCCCGGTCAAATGTATTCATGATATTCGGAGAAGACCGCATATTATCGCATCGGGACATCATCGTGGATAAAAAGTATTATAACTTTTATGAAATACCGTCCATCATTGCTTCACTGGGTGGTATCGGAACTTATTTCAGCGAGGTGGAGGGATTCGGTAACAATCTGCTGGAAATGATGTCAGCAGGGATACCTGTATTGATTAACCGGTATGACGTGTATAAAACGGATATAGAACCGTATGGATTTGATCTGCCTTATATTGATGATGCAATGCTTACCGTTGATCTGGTTGAGAAGGCTTACAGCATTATTAATGACCCGGTAGAACGCAATGCAATGGTAAAACATAATCTTACCATACTGGATAATGAGCTCGGACATAAAATCATTGCCAAAAAACTGGAACCGCTTATTATTAATATGTTCACAAAAAGCCTGAGGTAAGAAAGTGACAAGTGACGCCCACCTTCTCCCGATAGAATCGGGATACGGTGGGTAAAAGTGACGAGTGACGAGTAACAAGTTGAAGAAAAGACAATCTGTAATCAATATTACGGTTGAGGTTTACAGATTTTGCATGAACCGTGAACCATCAATCAACAAAACAATAAATCAACCAACCTGCCTGCTTCGCTTTCGCGTAGCTTCAGCGGAGCAAAGCCGTCAGGCAAGTTTTCTGTGAACTGTGAACCGTGAACCGTAAACCATCAATCAACAAATCAATAAATCAACAAATCAATAAATAAATTAGTGTTTCTGTCGGATAAATTAGCCAATAAAATTGCCGGTCACGTGCAGAAGATATACGGGGTTGACTTTTCGGAGGCCGTGGTGAATGAAATCTATGAGATGATTAACCACGCCGGTCCGGTTAAAGTCTTTGAGGAAGCTTTGTGGTCTTCCAACGACATCATACTGATCGCTTACGGAGACTCGGTTCTTTCGGCAGAAACAAAACCGTTAAAGGCATTGCATGGCTTTCTTAAGGAATATATTGGTTCCTCAGTTACCTGCATTCATATTCTGCCGTTCTTTCCGTTTTCTTCGGATGACGGCTTTTCGGTCATGGATTACATGAATGTTAATCCCGACCTGGGCGATTGGAACGATATCGGGTTCATTGCAAAGGACTACGATGTTATGGCCGACCTTGTGATCAATCATGTTTCACAGCACCATCCATGGTTTAAGAACTACCTGGAGGATGTTGAGCCGGGGAAAGATTATTTCATATCCGTTGATCCGGAAACCGACCTGTCATCTGTTGTCCGTCCGAGAAGCACTCCTGTCCTTACCCGCTTTGCCACAGTCGCAGGGGATAAGCATATATGGACAACCTTCAGCGATGACCAGGTGGATCTCAACTTCAGCAATCCTGCCCTACTTGTTGAAATGATACGGATTATGCTTCATTACCTCGAGCAGGGGATCCGGATCATCAGGCTTGATGCGATTGCATTCCTCTGGAAAAAGGCAGGGACATCGTGCCTGCATTTACCGGAAACACATGAGGTTGTTAAATTATTGCGCACGATCGGTACAGCCGTTAATCCGGGATTCCTTTTGCTGACAGAAACCAATGTCCCCAACCGGGAAAACCTGAGTTATTTTGGTGCCGGTGATGAAGCCCATATGGTCTATCAGTTCAGTCTTCCACCCTTGCTTTTGCATGCACTTTATTCGGGTAATGCCGCATACCTGTTGAATTGGATTGAAACGCTGCCTGAGCCCGGGAGAACCTGTACTTTTTTGAATTTCACGGCCTCTCATGACGGCATCGGGGTAAGACCACTGGAAGGACTGCTCCCGGCAGGTGAGATTAGCAGTATGTTGGAGAGCATGCAACAATTCGGGGGCAGGTTAAGTCTTAAACGCAATGCCGATGGCAGTGAGAGTGTTTATGAGATCAATATCACATATTTTGATGCCCTGAAAGGTACATCCTGTGGTGCAGATGACCTGCAGAAAGAAAGATTTTTATGCAGCCAGATGATCATGCTGGGATTGAAAGGCATACCGGCTTTTTATATACACAGCCTGCTGGCGACCGCCAATGATTATGAAGGCTTAAACCTTACCAGCCGATTACGATCGATAAACCGGAAGAAATATACAGCAGAGGAAATAGCTGAATTGTTTAACAGCAATACGGTGAACCGTTATGTATTTGAGGAGCTGAAAAGGATCATAGCCATACGCAAAAAGGAAGCAGCTTTTCATCCCAATAGCCGGCAGGAGATCATACCCGCTGACAGTTCATTTGTTGCATTGACACGTTGCAGCAGGGAAAACGGGGAAACAATAATTTGCATTTACAACATATCCGGGAAATCAGCAGATTTTCAGTGGAGCACTTTTACCGACGGAAATGAGATATTTGTTGATTTAATCGGAGACAAAGAGATTGTCTTAAAGGACAACAGATTAACGGTTAATCCCTACCAGGCGTTATGGTTAAAATCAAAGGGCAGGTGAGAAAGGTCAAAAAAAAATCCGCACGTCCAACGTTCCATACTACCAATAACCAGACGGGCGGATCCGATATATACAAATGGAAATTAATTTGTCATTGCCATATCCTGCAGGTTTCTGCTCAGCACCAGGTTATTTTTCCTGGCATTTTCTTCGCTTAGCATATAACGCAGTCTGTTTTCTGCAATGACAAAATCAATGGTTGAACCTGCATTGAGCATCCCTTGTTTTTCAGTTACAATCAGGCTCGATTTGTTCTGCACCTTGCTCAATACTTCATTAAAGAGCGAAATTTTATTGTTGGCAACAAAAATAACATGACAAGTGGTTATCTCACGGGGATCTCTGAAGAATTTAACAACAATAGGTTGTGTCCCGACTTTCTTACCGCTGGTAAGGGTAACAAGATTATTATATACTTCCTGATTTCCAAGGACACCAAAAATAAAATCACCCTGGCTGCTTGTTTCCGGCCACTTAATAAGTCGTGAAAAATTGTATAAAAACATGGCCTGTGCGTTACTGATTTGAGAGAATCCCGAAGTTGAGACTGAAAGAATAAATAATATTAAAAGTATTAGACGTTTCATATGTTTAATTTTATCTGGTTAGGTTTACGGATGTTATGGCAGTGGGTTAGCCCAATTTCAAGTGATTTGCATCATCAGGGAACGATGATTTTAAACATGCGTATTTACCGGTCAAAAATAAATTATAATTTTAATTCTACTTTGACAAATTGAAAAATCAACTTGTTTTTACCCTGATCCCTAAAGGGAGAAAGCTGAAAAATCATTCAATTTCAAATTTGTCAAAGTTGAATTAACATGAATGCATTTTTAACTATGCGGATATTAATTTGTCCCGATTCCTTTAAAGAGTGTCTATCGGCAAAACAGGTGGCTGAACATATAGCTGCAGGAATACAACGGATTATCTCTTCTGCCCATATTAAAATCATACCATTGGCTGATGGTGGTGAGGGTACGGTGTCTTCACTGGTAGATGCAACCGGGGGCAGAATTGTAAAGGTCAGGGTCAACGATCCTTTGTTGCGAATGACGGATTCCTTTTTTGGTATTCTTGGAGATGGTAAAACAGCCGTAATAGAGATGGCAGCTGCTTCGGGACTGGCATTGCTGAAAGCTTCAGAGAGAAATCCATGGATTACTACTACGTATGGCACCGGGGAACTTATTGAATATGCCCTCGATCAGGGATGCCGGAAAATATTTGTAGGTGTGGGTGGCAGTGCAACCAATGATGGTGGTTTGGGAGCAGCGAAGGCACTGGGGATAAAATTTTTTGATAAGGACGGACAGGAAATTGCCCCGGGAGGTGGTTCTCTGGGTAATATTGCAGATATTGATATCTCCGGATTGGACAAACGCATTCCGGCATGTAAAATATTTGTGGCTTGTGATGTTACGAATCCGTTAACTGGGAAGAAGGGTGCATCAACAGTTTTTGGTCCGCAAAAAGGAGCTGATGCAGCCATGATTAAAAAACTCGACAGCAATTTACGTTATTATGCCAGCCTGATACGGCAGATTACCGGGAAAGATATTGAGCATATTCCCGGAAGTGGTGCTGCCGGTGGTTTGAGTGCCGGATTATTGGCCTTTGCCAACGCGGAAATTAAACCGGGTTTTGAACTTGTCAAGGAAGTCACGCATCTCGAGCAGTGGATCAAATGGGCTGATCTGGTCATAACGGGTGAGGGTAAAATAGATTTTCAGACACAGTATGGAAAAACACCTTACGGTGTTGCAATGTCTGCCAAGAAACATGGTAAATCTGTTATTGCTATAGGAGGTACACTGGAGAAGGGTTATGAAATTTTATATAAAAAAGGATTTCAATGCATTGTTCCTGTAACCGACAAACCCATGGACCTCCTCAGTGCCATGAAAAATGCCGGGGACCTGATTGAAGATACAAGCGAAAGAATACTTCGGCTATTGCAATCAGGGTATTCCCTGCGGAACATACGATAGGATATTTGCTTTGATATTAGAGGGAAATTGCCGGCTGCAATAGATACGATGTGTTTCTTTTTTAAAATCATCCGGTACAGCTGAATAGATATCCATGAATTGCTGAGGGTTTCGATCAAACAATGGGAACCAGGAACTTTGTACCTGTATCATAATGCAATGGCCCTTTTTGAAAGTATGATTGATATCCTGCAGCTGGAATGCTACCCTGGTAATTTCCCCGGGTTTAAAAGGTTCGGGTGAAGCATAATTGTTACGGTATTTTCCCCGCATAATCTCGCCCCGCACCAGCATCTGATAACCTGCCATACAGGTTTTCCGGGCATCGCGGTTATCAGGTAAGACAGTATCGGGAAAAACATCAATGACTTTAACCACCCAGTCGGCATCCGTACCTGTGGTGGAAACAAAAAGCTCAGCTTCAACAGGTCCTGCAAAGGTAATGTCACTATCAAGCATGGCACTCCGGTATTCAAGTACATCGGGGCGGCCTGCGGCAAACCGCTGGTCTTCCACCATATATTCCTTGTTGTAAAATGTATTTGACCCATGAAAAACAGCGGTATAAGGTATGGGATTCAGGGGATCAGATACGAAGGCATGGCTGGTATTGGATTTATCGTCAGGCGCAGAGAAGGAAAGGGAATAATCAGGATGAAGAAACAATGGCTTCTTCATGCAGTTTGCCGGAGGCCATTGATCATACTTTCTCCAGGTATTGCTCCCGGTTTCAAATACAATGGCTTCCGGAAAATTTGAATCTCCTTTGCCTTTCAGAAAATAATTGAAAAAGGGCAATTCAATTTCTTTTTGGTAATAGGTTGCGGTTGGACTCTCAAAACTTATCGGCCCCAGGCTGTCGCCTTTCGTTCTTGCCCAACCTCCATGAATCCATGGCCCGGCAACAAAGAGATTGATCCCTCCGGAGGCATTTTTCTCTAACGTTTTATAGGTATTGATGCTGCCGTACAGATCCTCCGCATCAAACCACCCACAGATTGTTAATACGGCAGGTTTTACCGGGCAAAGTGCCGGCAAGGTATTACGCTTTTCCCAGAAGGTGTCATAATTTCCGTGTTGAATTATACTGTCCCAGAAAGGAACTTTGTCATCAAAATAACGATCGTTGATATCAGAAAGCCTGTCAATGCTCAGGAAGAAATTATACCCGTCGCGTGAAGGGTATTGCTTTATGACGGGCCATTCAGTTGTCAGACTATCCCGTTCCTGACCAAACACTTCAAAAAAGCTAAAGGACATGGATAAAGCCAATGCACCGTTATGGTGCATATCATCGCCAATAAACCAGTCGGCGATAGGTGCCTGTGGACTTGCGCAGACAATGGCGGGATGTGCATCAATGATTCCGGTTGAAACATAAAAGCCGGGGTAGGATATACCCCAAAGTCCCACTTTCCCATTGTTATTCGGAATATTTTTCAGCAGCCATTCAACGGTATCATAGGTATCCGTGCTGTTGTCAACATCCAGAGAATCTTTTTTAACGGGTATGTGAGGATACATATTAATGAATTTTCCTTCCGACATGAATCTGCCCCGCACATCCTGGTAAACAAATATAAAACCCTCTTCGGCAAAATATGCTGATGGACCGAGTGTAGCCGGAAAATTGTCTGCCCCATAAGGTTGGACTCCATAGGGTGTCCGCATCAACATGATGGGATATGCGATCTTTTGATTCTTTGGTGTAAAGACTGCTGTAAAAAGCCTGGTGCCATCGCGCATTGGAATATAATATTCTGATTTTTCATACCTTGAAGGGATATCTTTATGCTGATTACAGCGAGGCAGCAAAGTGACTAACAGGATGATCAGGAAGATCTTAAACTTCATATTCCGGGATACCTTGCGGTGTTATTATTATACAAAGAAATTTAAAAATAAAAACCCTTGCCGGCAAAAGCAAGGGTCAATTAGCCATATTTTTTTTCAGTCTCTTCTTCCAACGAAAATCATCAGGTAATACAGGAGCATTGCCAGAGAGGATAAAGCAGCAACAACATAGGTATAAGCCGCCCATTTTAAGGCATCTTTGGCCTGTTCATGTGTCTGATTGCTCGTAATATTACTGTTAGTAAGCCATGCCAGTGCTCTTTTGCTGGCGTTGATCTCAACCGGAAGAGTAACAAAGGCAAACAGTGTAAAAACACCATAACAGGCTATAATGATAATCAATGCAGTATTAATGCTCAGCAGATTCTGAAATGCGAAGGCACCGATAAACATAGCAATGAAAATGATATTCATAATTTTGCTGCTTATGTTCTGAATAGGCACAAGGGCAGTCCGAAACTTAAGCGGGGCATAGGCCTGATCGTGTTGTACGGCATGACCGCATTCATGGGCTGCAACTGCAGCAGCCGAGATGCTGTTACCGAAATATACAGCCTGGCTTAAATTCACGGTTTTATTAACAGGATTGTAATGATCGGTGAGTTCTCCCTGAACGGAGATTACTTTAACATCATGAATGTCGTTATCACGCAGCATCTTCTCGGCAACATCCTTACCCGTTGCTCCATAGTTGACCGGAATCTGTGAATATTTCTTAAACCTGGCCTTCAGCTGTGCCCCAACAAGCCAGCTGAGCAGCAAAAACACCCCGAAAATAATCAATTGACCCGTGTACATAGTTGTAAAATATAGTTGATTGGCAAAGATATAACAAATACCTTACCAGATTTGTTTGCTGCGTCAAATTGGCAGGGGGGTATGTAGAGACGCGATTAATCGCGTCTCTACTACCATAAAAAATCTTTTTTAATCATGGCAACATTATTACGGATTCCATACATTCGCAGGTAAAATAATTCTAACACATACGCAATATGAAAATAGGTAATGTTCTTATTTATTCAATTTTTGCATTATTAACCATGAGTGCATGTCACAATTCAGCAAAACAGCTTGAAAAGGAAGCCGATGCTTTTCTTCGTTCGCTTGAGAAGAATATTATCCCGGTCTATATCGAATGGAATAAATCAAGTTTCCGTGCTTCTATTTCCGGAAAGAATAAAGATTATAAAAAGAGATCTGAATATGAGCTCGCTTACGCCAAAATGCTTTCGGATAAGGAAAGGTTTTCAACGATCAGGGCATACAGAGAAAATCCGGCCATTAAGGATTCCCTTATCAAACGGGAACTGGATGTAATGTATAACACAATGATTAAGTATCAGATTGATACAGCAAAGATGAAAAAACTAATTGACGCACAGGAAGCTATCGAAAAGAAATTTTCGACATTCAGAGCTGAGATTGACGGAAAATCATTATCTGACAATGAAATTGACAGCATTCTGATGAATTCTAAAAAATCGGCCGAACTTGAAAAGACCTGGAATGCCAGTAAGATGGTCGGTTCAGTGGTTGCCGAAGATGTCAGGAACCTCGTAAAATTGCGTAATGATATAGCCAAGGACCTGGGTTATGGGAATTATCACGAGATGTCGCTCAGGATATCCGATCAGGATCCCGCTGAGGTTAGGAAACTGTTTGATGAACTCGATTCTCTTACCTGTGACGAATTTGCAGGTCTGAAAGATGAAATCGACAGGATCCTGACAAAAAAACTTAAAATAAGCAGCGATAAGCTCATGCCCTGGCATTACCAGAACCGGTTTTTCCAGGAAGCGCCCAAGATTTACAAAACGGATCTTGATAAATATTATTCCGGTAAGGATATTCTTCCCATTGTTAAAAAATACTATGAAGGTATAGGGTTAAATGTACAGGATATACTTGACAGAAGCGATTTGTATGAAAAGCCCGGCAAGTATCAGCATGCCTATTGCACTTCGATCGACAGGGCAGGTGATGTGAGGGTTGTAGCTAATATTCGTAATAACCAATACTGGACGAACACTATGTTGCATGAGCTGGGGCATGCTGTTTACGATAAATACATCGACAGCAGCCTGGTCTTTGCATTGCGTGAACCGGCCCATACCTTTACCACGGAAGCCATTGCTAATTTCTTCGGGAACCTGTCCTCGAATGCAAAATGGATGAAGCGAAACCTGGACCTTACACCTGAAGAAACCTCGGCGATAGCCGGGGATGTAAAAATGTATGCCCGCCTGGAAAAACTGGTATTCAGCCGCTGGTGTCAGGTGATGTTCAGGTTTGAAAAAAGCCTGTATGAAAATCCCGATCAGGATCTGAATAAATTGTGGTGGGATTTGGTTGAACAATATCAGCTGATGAAAAGACCTGCAGGCAGAGATAAACCCGACTGGGCTTCGAAGATTCACATTGCCTCTTACCCCTGTTATTATCATAATTACATGCTGGGTGATTTGCTGGCAGCTCAACTCAATGCTTACATGGAAAAGAACCTTTTCGGCGAAAAGGAACCCTGTTATTCCGGTCATCCCGAGTTAGGAGAATACCTGATTGAAAAAGTGTTTAAACCTGGATCACGTTACTATTGGAATGAAATGATTGAAAAGGCAACAGGTGAAAAGCTGACGGCAAGGCACTATGCAGAGCAATATGTGAGACAATAATACACTTTACGGAAAAACTTTACGGTAATACAATAGCATACTATCCCGGTGTCATGTCAAACAAAACACGATGTTGATGACATTTAACAATTGACATGACACTGGTTTTATCGGTTAAGAGATAAAGAATACGAATGTATTTGTCCATGCAATTATTTTGTTATATTCACGCCCTGATTTAACAATAATTTGCATTTGTGAAATGGTGTTTAACAGCGCATTCTTTCTTTTCTATTTTCTCCCGGCTTTTTTGATCATTTATTATCTTATTCCATCTGCATGGCGGAATTATTGGACATTACTCTGCAGCCTGATATTTTACGCCTGGGGTGCTCCGAAATTTGTTTTTATCCTGATAGCCGTTACCATAGCTAATTTTTACATAATCAGAATAATGCATTCAGGTACTGAAAAGGCTCAAAAGTACTGGCTTGTCTTTTCCATCATATTAAATATTTCATTGCTCCTTGTCTTCAAGTATACCAATTTTTTCTTTTCTAACATCAATATCCTGTTAACAAAACTTCGCACAGGAACCATTTCCTGGCATGAGATTGCGCTTCCAATCGGAATTTCGTTTTGTGTATTTCATGCTATTTCCTACTCCATTGATGTATATCGTAAAACCTGTCCCCCATGTGAGAGGCTTTCCGATTACATGATGTACATATTCCTGTTCCCCAAACTTCTTTCCGGCCCTATCATAAGGTTCAACACAATTAACCATGATATCAGGGACAGGAAGAGTAATGAAACTATATCCAATGTTTTTAAAGGACTTATAAGGTTTTCCATTGGATTGGGGAAAAAAGTGTTGCTTGCCAATGTGTTGGGTTACTATGCCAACCTTATCTATAATGCTCCTTCCGATACGTATGATTCCCTCTCCATCGTGCTGGGCAACATTGCTTTTAGTTTTCAGATTTACTTTGATTTTGCAGGATATTCCGACATGGCGATCGGATTAGGAAAAATGATCGGATTCAATTTCCCCGAGAATTTCATAGCGCCTTACATTTCAAAAAATATAACCGAGTTTTGGCGCAGGTGGCATATAACGCTGATGACATTTATGCGCGACTATTTGTATCTTCCTCTTTGCACGAGCGGAAAGCGTATTAAAACGAAATTTGATCTGCTGTTCAATCTGTGGCTGGTATTCTTAATTTCCGGTTTCTGGCACGGTTCAAACTGGACATTCATCGTATGGGGCGCATACCATGGCTCCTTTTTAATACTTGACAGGTTGTTTTATAAAAAATGGTCGGATAAACGAGGCATCCTTAGTGTAATTATAAATTATGTGATACTATTCTTCTCCTGGATCATATTCAGGTCAGATAATATTCAGTTTATCGGAGGTATTATTGAAGGGATCTTCAGGTTTACGGCCAGCACCAGCACAGAATTTTTCACCACAAAGTTCTGGATCATTCTAGGTTGCGGCATTTTCTTTTCGTTTTCTCCTTTTAATAAAACGGTAATGAAAAATGTGGAAAAAATACACGATGTTTCCTATTCATTTAAAGGCATTCTTATCTTATCCGGAGCATCGTTGATTTTGTTAATAATAAGTCTCAGTTCTGTTATTACATCAGGTTTTAATCCGTTTATCTATTTTAGGTTCTGAAATGAAAAAAATAATCATACTGATCCTCATATTGCCTTTTGCACTAGTTTTTGTTCTTCCGGGAATTCAGAAAGAACTAAAGCTGATAAAAGTTGCCCCCCTGAAAAGCGTATTTTATCCCGCAAATAAAATGCCTTTAACGGGCAAGACCTGGTTTTCGGGTGACTTTCAGTTATGTTTTGAAAATTACCTGAAAGATCATCTGGGCCTTCGTCCGGTTTTTGTCAGAATATACAATCAATATAATTTTTCTATACTTGGCTTGCCAAGTTATGGAGATGTGCAAATAGGAAAAAACAATGTGCTTTATCAGCCGATCTATTTACAAGCTTATAAAGGAAAAGATTTTGCAGGTAGTACACGGATTGACTCTTTTATTTACAGGATGAAAGTTGTACAGGATGAGTTGGAACACCGGCAAAAGTACTTTTTGTTTATCATTGCACCCGGGAAGGTCAATGTCTACCCCGAGATCGTACCGGATAAAATCGGATTAATTAAAGTGGATACGACAAATTATGAAGTAATGGTTGACCGTCTTAACAAATACAATGTCAATTATATTGATTTCTGCAATTATTTTATTACGATTAAAGATACGATACAATATCCGTTGTTTACCAGGTACGGAACCCATTGGAGTGGTTCTGCGGTTAGCATGGTTATGGATTCCATTTTAAAAAGAATAGAGGTTGCAATCCGGGAAAAGATAATAAACTATGAACATACAGAAGGTTATGTAACGGACAAAGACTTAAAGTTCACCGACGCAGACCTGGCGCAATATATGGATCTTATTGTTCCTTTAAAACCTGATCCCGTTTATTATCCGGTTTATAATTTTGATACCGCTTCAACAAGATCACATGAAATACTTATTGTCGGGGATAGTTTTTGTCAGAGTTTTTGGGGATTTGATAATGTCTTTCCTAGGGTTTTTTCTGATAGTTCCATGTTTTGGGCATATTACAGGTATAAGGAATGGCCTGTAAACAAATCTTTAAGCATGCCCATAAATACATTATATTTGGAAGAATACATATGCAACCTTGATATAATCCTGTTGGAATCGGTGGATGCAAATCTGAATTTACTCGGGTATAGTTTTATTGACGATTTGTTTTGTTTATTCACTCAACCCGGAAATTCAAAAGAACGTCTGGCAGCAAGACTCCGGGAAAATATTATTTATTCTGCAAGAATGAACAATGATCAATACCTTGTGCAACAAATGGCCGTTGAGATGCAAATTACGGTTGATTCCGCTTACCAGGTTTTAGCGTATCAAAGGCAGAAAGAATTTTTTGAGACGAAGAAGATACTGTATTAATCGTTCATTATTATACTTTAAGAAATATTTTTTTCCTGTATAAAATATAAAGAAACACCCATACGCATAATATATAACAAAGCGAACTTATCATGGGCTGAACCGTTTCAGAAAAGAATTTTATTACTCCCGGGAAAAAGAATTCATTCATGGTCTGGAAATTTATGATACCGGCAGTAAGCATATAGATGGTTATGGAATTTAATCCGATCACAACAAACGGGAAGGACCACTTCCGGATTTTCCATACATCGATAACCAGGTAAAAAACAGCCAGCAGTATTAAGCTCCAGCCTCCGGCAAATAAAACATAGGAGCTTGTCCACAGATTTTTAATGATGGGGAAGAAAAGGTCCCATAATTTTCCAGCAATCAGCATTACGATCCCTGCGCTTAGCATAATGATTCCCTTTTTAAGTCCATTCAGTCTTCGGTTTTCAGTAATCAGGAAATGACCGGTAAGAGCACCCAGCAGGGCAGTTGAGATAGCCGGGAAGGTAGACAGTATCCCTTCGTTATCACCATAGATATAGCAACAAAAGGTCCCGGGCAATAGTTGCTGATCGATATAAGCTCCCAGGTTTCCTTCGGGAGTGAGAATTCCGGCCCCGAATCCGGGCACCGGGATGAGTTTCATCACAGCCCAGTAAGAAAGCAAAATTCCTGCAAACCAAATGACTTGACCGCGGACAGAAGTGTTAAGCACAATGATCGCGGCAAAAAACCAGGCCAGCCCGATGCGTCCGAGCACGCTTGCCCACCGCTGGTTTTCGAAATCGAAGTGAAGCAGTCCGTTATAAATGAATCCCAGCAAAAGGAGCAGAAACAGCCTTTTGAACAGGTGCAGATAAATGCTTTTAAGACTGTCTCCACGTTTTTTTCTGTTGACGAAGGAAAATGGCATGGAAACGCCGGCAATAAAAAGAAAAAGGGGAAAGATCATATCATAAAACACAAAACCTTCCCAGGAGACATGCTCCATTTGTTTCTCTGCCCATTCAAAGAAGGGCCATCCTGTAAGGGCGGCAAGGCTGAAAATAAGGCCTTCTCCACCGGTGATCCAGAGCATATCGAAGCCCCTCAGGGCATCAAGGGATCCCAGTCGTTCTGATTTGCCGGTTTGTTGCTTCATGGGCGAATTTTATTCATCCGGGAATTTCTGTTTGCCAGATCCCTAAACTGAATTAGCTGCGAGGTATGCTGCTCCCATAAATCCGGCTTTTTCACCAAGCGCTGCTTTACGTATCTTAACACCGGAAAAAATAGAAGCAAAAACGTTTTGCTCAAGCGATGACATAACCGGTTTCTGCAGCAGATCCCATGCATTGGCAATGCCTCCTCCGCAAATGATGCAGGTGACACCGGTAAGGTTAATCAGGTTACTTAAGGCAATACCTAATGCCTCACCGGCTTCATCGAAAATTCTGTTTGCCAGCATATCACCCTGTGATGCATGAGCAGCAATGATCGGTGGTGTGATTGCAGCCAGGGCATAATTCTGCAAGGATGAGTCCGGATGCTTGTATAGTCTTTCCCTGACGAGACGTTGAAATCCGTGTTTACTGACAAATGTCTCAAGGCACCCTTTTCTGCCACAGGTACAGGGGAATCCTTTTTTATCAATGATCATGTGCCCAAATTCTCCGGCCATAGGATGCAAGCGCATGATTTTTCCGTTGGAAAGCAAAGCCCCGCCAATTCCTGATCCCAATGTTACCATGAACATATTGTCCGATCCCTGTCCAGCCCCGAGCCAGTATTCACCAAGTGCTGCCAGGTTAGCATCGTTCTCCATAAAAACGGGTATTTTAAAATGTTTTTTAAAGAAACCGGTTATACCATAATGTTGCCATCCGGGCAGGTTTGAAGCCTCGATGATACATCCATTTTCAATATCAAGCAATCCGGGTAAACCAACGCCCATACCTTTATAATCTGCATTTTTTTGACCTGCCTTCAATATCTGGTGCACGGCAGAGGCAACACGGTTTAAGGCGTTTTCCGGCCCTTTTTCAGGTTCTGTTCCGATCACGGTTTCATCCAGCACCTGTTTTTCTTCTGAAACCATTCCGATATTTACATTGGTTCCTCCGATATCAATACCGATGAAAACCTTCATCGCAATTACTATATTATGTGTACTTACAAGTTAATGAAATACTTTCGATAAAGTCCTGATCTGCAGGCAAGGAATATCCGTACCTGCTCGTTGTTACGGCAGAAAGGGATATTCGAATGCCAATGATAACATAAAAAACAAATGCTCATCATTCCAGTGAGCATGCCAGGTGTGATTATTCCATCTTCATCAGTCCTTCGGCTTTAAAAGTCCCCGATTCGAGTTTATTGCCGTTGAACCACTGACATACAATGTCACCTTCTTTAAATCCCTGGGTTTTCATAAATTCATCTGCGGCTTTTATGATCAGGTTGGAATTGTCCGATCCAATGATCCTTTGTACTGTCATCTGAGGTCCGCCTGACTTCAGCTGTACGATTTCTCCGATGTTGAATTCCATGATGTTTATTTTTTAAGGTTAAGTAACTTCTGATGCAATACGATTTCGGATATCACATCTTTTTTCTCTTGCTCACACTCGCACATCTGTCATCCGT
This sequence comes from Bacteroidales bacterium, assembly GCA_016928305.1. Lineage (GTDB taxonomy): Bacteria > Bacteroidota > Bacteroidia > Bacteroidales > UBA10428 > UBA5072. The sequence goes on along the minus strand of JAFGKY010000052.1, from coordinate 2,547 downwards.
CATCTGTTATCTATATGTAATTCTATTTCATTAGTTCTATTTCTTTTGACAATTCAATCCGGGCCGATGAAGAACCAATCATAACGGTAAAATTACCTGGTTCCGCATACCAGTCCTTTTGTTCAGGATGCCAGTATGAGAAATCCATCGCATCCAGAACGATGATAATTTGTTTTGATTCACCCGGGCCCATACTGATTTTCTCAAATCCTTTGAGTTCTTTTACCGGTCTGGAATATTCTGAATCCTGATCGTGAATGTACAGCTGTGCGGTTTCTGAACCGAAAACATTACCTGTGTTGGTAATGGTAAAACTTACCGCTAAAGGATCCCCAATCCGCAACGAACCGGCAGAAGTGCGGAGGTTACTATAGCTGAATGTTGTATAAGACAGACCAAAACCGAAGGGATAAAGAGGCTCGATCAGTTTCTTATCATACCAGCGGTATCCGATAAAAATACCTTCCTTGTACACTATATCAAACACCGGATGCAATTTTTCATTGTGTTCGTTCCAGTCGTAATATAATTCTTCACCTTCGGGCACATAGCCATAACCCGGAGAGTCTTTAAAATCTTTCTCGATGGTGACAGGTAATTTACCTGAAGGATTGACCTTGCCTGAGATAATCTCGGCGACTGCTTTATTTCCGGTTTGTCCGCCATACCAGGCAAATAGAATTGCTCCGGCTTTTGTGTTCCATCCCGACATATTAACACCGCTGCCCGAGTTGACGACAACAATCGTATTCGGATTCAGTCCCGTAATCCTTTGCACCAGATGTTCGGTACTGTCGGGCAGATCAAAGGGCCGGTCCCATCCCTCGCTGTCCAGTGTACCAATGCTGAGTATAACGGCATCGGCTGAACGGATTTCTTCATCTCCGGGGTTTTTATCAACAACCAGCTTTTCACCGAATTCGCACTCCAGCGAGCTTTGCAATGTCAGCTGATTATATCCTTTAACAAAGCCGGAACCACCACCGAATGCATTATGGTTTATAAACTGCCCGGTGAGAAGAATATTCTTAATCTCAGCCTTAAGGGGTAACAATTGATTTTCGTTCCGCAGGAGTACGATGCCCTCACGGGCGACCTGCAACGCAATCTCTTCATGCTTTTCGAAGGTCGAAAAAAGTGAAGTATCTGGTTTCCTGCCGAACGATTGCATGGCATACAAAGAGGTCAGTATGCTTTTCACCATACGGTTAATGTGAAGCCCGGTAATTTTATTGCTGTCCAGCAGTTGTTTGGCATTTTCAGTGGCAATACGATAGGGCATTTCGAGGTCCTGCCCCGATTTTATCACTTTCTCACCGTCATACACGGCCCACCAGTCGGTCATCACCAACCCTTTAAATCCCAGGTCCTGTCGAAGCAGGGTATCAATAACATAACTGCTCTGGCTGCACCATTCTCCGTTCAGCGGATTGTAGGAAGTCATGACCGCCATGGCGCCGGCATCGATCCCTGCCTTGAAAGCACGGGTGTATATCTCGTGCAGGGTACGTTCATCAACAACGGAATTGCTTTTCCGGCGAAAGAAATCGGAATTATTGGCCACGAAGTGCTTCAGTGTAGCTATGGTTCCGGTGCTTTGCAGTCCGGTAACATAATTCTCAATCATACGGGAGGCCAGGAACGGATCTTCGCCGAAGTATTCAAAGTTACGGCCACATTGGGAAATGCGATAGATGTTCATACCGGGACCAAGCAAAATGGCAATGCCACCTGCTTTGCATTCTTCACCAATAGCCTGTGCATATTGCCGTGCCAGTGACCGGTTCCATGTAGATGCCAGCAGGATGGGAGAGGGAAATGCAGTGGATTTAGGAAGTACTTTTTCATATTTATATTGATGAAACTGTTCGCGCAGGTGCACGCCCTGGGTGGCATCCGTCATCATAACAGCCGGGATGTTCAGCCGTGGTATTGCCGTAGTAAAGAAGATGCGGTCGCCACCGATGAAGCTGATCTTTTCATCGATTGTCATCAGGTTCACGATGCTGTCGGCCCACATGGTTGCGATTTCATAATCCACAGGAGGGGTGAAAACAGGTTTTTCGGGCTGTACGGTTTTGTTTTTGCAGGTGACGATAATCAATGTTGCCAACAAAATGAGTCCGGAATGTTTCATATCTGCATTAATACTGAATGCTAAAATAGGCATTAATTTTATTAATTCGTAAATGTAAAAAAAGCTGATTTTTTCCTATGTGCTTTCGATATCTTACAACATTCAGGATCAACATGAAGAGTACATAAATCTGTTTCTACGGGCAGGCAGGGAGAGAAAAAGGATACGATTTTGAATTGAAAATTTGATGAAAACAATGAAGCTGTTGAACATTCGTCTAACATTACCCTTGCTTTTTTATCTTTATGTTTTTAAAATAATTTGCTATTTCAATAACTTGCATTATCTTTGCACACTTGTTTTACAGAGCGATCTGACTATAAAAATATTGCGGGGTGGAGCAGTTGGTAGCTCGTTGGGCTCATAACCCAAAGGTCACAGGTTCAAGTCCTGTCCCCGCTACAAAAAAC
>JAFGKY010000051.1 GCA_016928305.1 Bacteroidales bacterium | reverse complement strand
GGTGACTGCTGGGCGCTTTATGTGGATAACAGCGCATGTATTGACAGCCTATTTTACCTGCTCACCGACAACCAGGGTTCGGTGAACGTGATCACGAATTCCAGCGGCGGCAAGCTGATGGAATATAATTTCGATCCGTGGGGAAGGAGAAGAAATCCTGCTGACTGGTCTTATAACAGCGTTCCGGGAGCCTACATCACCACCCGCGGTTACACCATGCACGAGCATATGGATGCCTTTAAGCTTATCAATATGAACGGCCGTGTCTATGACCCTGTGCTGGGCCATTTCCTCAGTCCCGATCCCTACGTTCAGAACCCGACCGTTTCGCAATGTTTCAACCGGTATGGCTACTGCCTTTTCAACCCGCTGAAGTATGTTGATCCGAGCGGGTATTATATTAGATGGTTACCTGAATACAGACCTGAAGCCAGCCGTTTACAAGATAAACATAATTATATGATTGAAACATTCTGGTATTTTTCATATACTGAAACGGATTGGTACACATATTATTTCACTTATAACATGGAAGGACCACCGACCTTGCATATAAAATACTCAGGTAGTACTATCAGCGATATTGACCTTATATTTTATCAGCTTATAACCCCTGTTTTTTATGATAATTATTGGTCAGGAATGAGTGGAGGGTCAAGTGGATTATCACCTTTACAACCCCAGCAAGCGAGGTTGCCTGTGCCTGTGGCTCCAACTATTGAAGCCTCAAGTAATGGGTCAATTAAACTCCAAGGAGGAAGGAATTTTTCGATGCCAACCTCTCTTACCCAAAAAATTAACCAGCATCCTCCTATACAATTAGATTTCGGTATTGCAAAACTCACTTTTGAAAGTTTTCACCAAACAACAATCACATCAACAAAAACTAGTGTGACTATAAATACCCTAATTACAGATAAATTTTTCTCAAGACAACAAATTAGATATTCTGTACCAAATTTAACAGTAAATGGATTTGTTCAAGGCTTTGATATAAGAATTTCTCTTGGTAAGTATTCAATGTCTTATGGCTGGCAATATGGTTATAATTCCATCGGATATGGCTTAATCAATACCATTGGATATGGAATAAATAATGGTGGAATTATATCTTGTCAAACAATGAAAGGTGAATCAAGTATAAAAACTTTGTTGATTCCTTTAGGTATTATTGTAAGCTTTTATCTCCCAGGATTTTCTTCAATTCTTCAAACTACTTATTAAGATAAAGAAATGAAAAAAGCAATATTGATAATAATTATGATTCTCGTTATTGGTTTGATCTATAAAGTAATTCATTATGCATCATCCAGTTCATATGAGTTTATTCAAACAAAAGAGTTGAAACTTGATAGGATTATTAATTTGGATTATAAAGATAGTATAGAAGTTACAACCGCGGTTTGCAATAAAAATGATACGCTCTATCACATAAAGTATAAACAATTTTGTCTGTTAGTATGGAGTATTGATATTTATAGAAATATTGATAAAAGCCAGATTATGCTTGATATCAATAAAAGAAATAGAAATTACTATTTTACTCCATACTCTAATTGGGAAATTAGTCCGGCCTTAACATTAAAATATAAAATACCTGATTACAAACCAGAAAAAATTCTTCTCAATTTATCTATGGATAGTCAAGTTTATGATAGTATTGAATATGAACAAGAAAAAGGATATTGTCTAAGAACTGCCAGATTTGGAATAGGAAATGAAAAGAAAAGAAGCAATATTATCTTTGATTTTAATAAAGAAAAAAGAGAAGTAATATTCATGTTCTATAATAAAAAAAACATCAATTATTTGCTCGTATTTTACTCCTATGATAATCTGACAATCGACAAAAGTATTCTATTAAACATGTTAAATTAATTAATGACAATAACGCTCGTTCGTGCTTGTAGCCTAAATTATTGTAATGACAATCCAGTGGAACCGACCAGACATTATGCAGAATGAATCCCTCTCCTTCAGGAGAGGGGCAGGGGTGAGGTGTCCCGACCCCTACATCCAGGACCCGACCGTTTCGCAATGTTTCAACCGGTATGGCTACTGCCTTTTCAACCCGCTGAAATATGTTGATCCGAGAGGGTATCTGGTAAATCCGGGATTTAAGAATGATGTGTGGTATTCGATTGAACGATTGTGGAATAGCACCGATGCTGGTGAAGATTGGATGTATACGAACGGGGGAGGAGGAAACTGGTGTGGCCAGCGCATAAGCGGATTATATGATAATGGTTTTACATTTTATGGAGGAGGTGGAGGAGGAAATCATGAAAAAATAATCAGTATGCCTACTAATGTTTTGCAACCAAAACACAATAGTTTTTTAGGTTGGATATTGAAAGTTTTAGGTATAGGAGATAATCGTGGGTGGTATCAAAGGGTGGTATTTGATGGTACTGGAGATGGGTTTATAAGCAATTTAATAAGTTCAGGAACTATGATTGATATGATGTATTTAGGTGGCCCATATATGCAAGGTGTTAAATACTCTCAATATTTATATTATTTGAAAAGACATAACAGCGGAACTGCGCCAGACTGGATGGAAAATGTATATGGTTCATGGACAGAAGCTTATAGTATTTCACTTTACCCTTTATCAAAAAAATGTAATGTAAGTATTGATTTCGATAAACATTATTATTTAGGTACCAATGCATTGAACGCTAAAGTTTATGCAACAGGATTAGTCCCCCCCGATTTGTCCGTAAATCTTCAGTGGAAAGGATCAAACTTAATCTTTAATTCTTATGATGATATAGAAATAGATTTAAAAGATTTAATGATCAATAAAATAACACATGAAGTTAATGGTATAATTAGATGTTTTAGTGCAGGACATGACGAAATGCAGGGTTTCAGTGCTGGTTTTTTAACAATTAATTATCAAATTCTTCGTTAAGATGAAGTTTTCAGCGATTTTAATAATATTAATTTTAAGCATAAAATCAATTGCACAAAACATTGTATTAAACTCTGATTTTGAAATGATTCATGAATGCGAGATCTATTCGGCCCCGCGAGATTCGAATTTTCGGCTTTATATGTCTCCCGTTCCATTTTACGCCGAATCCTGGTTTTTCCCAAAATTTTCAACTACAGATTATTACAATTTACATTGTGTCCCTCATATTAATGAGGCCTTAAGAAATAATCATTGTGAAATACCAGCTAAATCCGGTAAAGGATGTGCCGGATTTAATCTGTTTGCCCCAGATGGTAATTTTGAACCACTTACAGGTACATTGGGTACAACTATGTTCAAAGATTCTATTTACTTGGTTACTTTTAAACTATGCTATTTGAAAAAGTATTCTTTATGGAGCTGCAAAAAAATTGGAATAAAATTCTCAGAAAACCTGCAAGTATACCCTAGATATACTAATCCTAATTATGTTGATCTTTTTCAAGACATAAAAGTAATTGCTGACAAAGAAGTAGACATTTCTGATTTAGCAGATTCAACATTCTGGAAAGAGTTCAGTTTTTATTACAAGGCAAAAGGTAATGAAAAATACATTACTTTTGGAATGTTTTATCAGCCTGATTATGACCTTAATAGATTTTGTGATCAATTCGCCAGTTATAGCTGGAGAAAAACAAAGTTAATTATGAAAGTTTGGCTTAGATTTAATAGAAACAACCCAGTACTCACATTTAAGGGCAAAGTATCCACATTTATAAAATTAGATGAACGCCAAAAACGGTTGTGTTACTATTTTTTGGATGATGTTACAGTTGTGCCAGAATGGGAAAATAATGGAATGAAATAGAAAAACTTTGTATAACAAAACTGGAGTGCTTTTGTAAAGGCTGAATTACACTTGTACTATCAATCCAAAGCTGATGGGTGGTTGCACCACCAATCTTACGGGCAGCCACAAGCAGGTTGCACCTGCGAAGATTGCGAAAGCAAAATATACACCTCACCCTATGCTAGTTCGGATTGATTGAGGTGGTATTGATTGAATAAATTGTGTCGCACGCTTTGCAAAAGCGCGCGAGGGGGAGAAGGCGTAGAAATCCCACCGACTGGTCATACAACAATGTTCCGGGTGCTTATATCACCACCCGCGGCTATACCATGCACGCCTGCCCGCCGAATCCCGTTTTCAGTGGGAGTAGGCGGGAGCACATGGATGCATTCAGACTTATCAACATGCCTGCCCGCCGTAGTTTCAACGAAGGCGGGAACGGCCGTGTCTATGATCCCGTCCTCACCCTGGCGCGCTTTTGCAAAGCGTGCCCTAATTTGTATATTAGCCTATTTTGTATTTAATAAATGCTAAAATGTCTGAGAGATATAAAGTTCATAACCCTGAAGGCATATATTTCATAACATTAACAGTTGTAGATTGGATCGATTTGTTCATCCGCCCAATATATAAACAAGTTATTATTGATTCATTAAAATACTGCATTAACAATAAAGGTTTGGAATTATATGCATATGTTATTATGTCCAGTCATATACACCTGATTGTCAGTAGCTGTCAAGACTTTGAATTGTCTGAAACAATAAGAGATTTTAAAAAATACACATCCAAAAAGCTTGTTCAATGTATTAAGGAATATTCTGAAAGCAGAAGGGAATGGATTCTGGATAAATTTTCATTGGCAGCAGATAGAATAAAAAGAGGAGTGAATTATAAGCTTTGGCAAGACGGTTTTCATCCTGTGGAGCTTGGCTCAAATAAGATGATAGATCAGCGATTAGATTATTTGCATAATAATCCTGTTGAAGATGAGATAGTTGAAAATCCTGAAGATTTTCTATACTCTTCAGCGAGAAATTATTGTGGTATGAATGGATTGATTGAGGTGGTATTGATTGAATAAATTGTGTCGCACGCTTTGCAAAAGCGCGCGAGGGATGGTATTGATTGAATAAATTGTGTCGCACGCTTTGCAAAAGCGCGCGAGGGAGGTGGTATTGATTGAATAAATTGTGTCGCACGCTTTGCAAAAGCGCGCGAGTGAGGTTGTGTCGCACGCTTTGCAAAAGCGCGCGAGGGACAGGCAGGTTTGCAGAATTTATAAGAATACAGAAACAGGCAGCGTGTGAAGGTAACTACCTTGTCTGCAAGCATGCTATTATGTTGTTTCCGGTTACGCTGCAAACGCGATTTTCGCTTTTGGCTATGTTGTGGTTGCAGCATTTTCCGTGTTTCATCCTTAACCCCGGGTTGCACCCGGGGCTACCAATATGTCGCCCCTCCGGGGCTATTTTCCCTTATTCTCATTCTGCCCTGACTGCCGCAAGATTATCGCAAGGATAAAAAACAAAAAACTGATTCAGGTTTATCCCGATTTATCGGGAGTAACTTGGACCTTTTTTGTTTTTGCAATATGGCACAACCAGGTCTTTTTTGCTGCTGAATTGAAGATCCCGATCGTCGATGAAAAACAACGGATCGTCGATTTTAAATCAATACATCACCCAATCACCCAATCACCAAATAATTCTCAGCGGTATTACGAAATGTTTTTAGTATACTTGCAGGGATTTCACTCTTCGCGGATCTGAATAATGAATATGGCTGTCAAAGGATTTCCTCCCTGTAATGAATACAAAAGAAGTGCCACTGTTGTACGATGTATCAACCTTCTTTTTGCGGGTTTGCTGATGCTGTCCGGCAATGTAATCAGGGGACAGGAAGCTGATGCTGATACTCTTTATATGCTGGCTCGGCATTTTAACGATGTCCTTCAACCTGACCAGCACCTTATCCATGGCACGCGGTATTATAATCTTTACCCTAATGCACCCGGCCATCCGTTTATGGAACCGGATGAATTCAGGACCGGCAGTATTGTCATCAACGATAAGCAATATAAGCCCGTCAGCCTGAAGTACGATATATGCAACCAGCGTGTGTTGATGCGTTACCCGTTGAATATCGGGGGAACATCGGATATTGTGCTCATCAACGATGCCATCAGCGGATTTGAGATGGATGGCAAGGTGTTTTGCAAATATCCGTTACCGAAAAAAGGATACCAGTATTGTCAGGAAATCGGAACAGAATCATTGAAATGCCTCTTTTATTGGCATAAAGAGCTGGTGCCGCTTAACAATTCCCTCGAAAGCTATAACCAGTATACCGATCAGAAAAGGGATTACTATCTTTACCGGAACACAAAGCTGGTGCCGTTTAAAGGGAAAAAATCATTCCTGCATTGTTTTCCTGTTACCATGCAACATGCAATCAGGGATTACATAAAGGACAACAGGATAGTCTTTCGCTATCTCTCCGATACCGGTTGGAAAAACCTTATACAGTTCTGCGGCGACCGGATGGATGGTAATCAAACGGAGCTACAGGAAAAACAATGAAGATCCGGTGTCTCATAGTACTTCTCGTGATTGCCGTCGATATGTCGGCACAGCAGCCGGATATTATCATTCACGGTAGTTTTAAAACTATGCCCTTCGGTGTCTTTGTCCGGGAAATTGAACAACAATCAGGGGCACGCTTTTTTTACAAGGATGATTGGATGGATAATATTGCAATAACCGCAGAAGGAGACTCTCTGAGTTTACAGGAAATCCTTGCAAAAAGCTTTAAAGGCACAGACCTTTATTTTATGATCGATACGCTGAAGACGGTGATCATAACCAAAGGTATAAGCATTATTACATCACTGCAGCAATTTGATACATTAACAGATTATACGTACCTGAATAACCGGAATGGGAAAAACGGATATGTCACGGAAATTGAAAAAAGTTATATTGCAGGCCGTAAGAAGGACGTAATAGAAACTATAATCATCGGCAGTCCCGATGAACGTATCCCGGGAAGAACCATAACGGTCAGGGGCAGGATAACGGATAAAGAATCAGGCGAACCGCTGATCGGTGCCACAGCTTACATCAAAGAAACAGGTAAGGGATATGCAACCGATGCTGACGGCAATTTTGTAATGAAACTATTGGCCGGGACATATGATGTTGTCTTTAATTCTCTTGGCATGCAGGAAATCCATTATTCTCTTGTTCTGAATGCCGACGGGCCACTGGCCATTGAGATGGACCGTAAACTGATCCCGCTGGATGAGGTGATTGTCACGGCTGATCGTTATCATAATGTGAGAGGATCACAGATGGGATATGAACACATAACCCTGAAAACAATTAAAGAAATACCAGTTGTGCTGGGTGAACGCGATGTGTTAAAAGTGGCACAGATGCTTCCGGGTGTCCAGACAATGGGAGAGGGCACCTCGGGATTCAATGTACGTGGCAGCGCTGCCGACCAGAACATGTTTTTTATTAACAAGACTCCTGTTTACAACACCTCGCATATGCTGGGATTTTTCTCCGCTTTTAATCCCGATTTTGTGAAAGATTTCACCCTTTACAAAAGCAATATTCCTGCGAAATATGGCGGACGGCTTTCTTCCATTTTTATATTAACCTCTCCGCGCGGTAATAATAAAAAAATTACGGCACGTGGCGGTATAAGCCCGATTACTGGCCATATTACGGTGGAAGGTCCGTTGAAAAAAGAAAAGCATTCTTTTATCATTGCCGCCCGTTCTACCTATTCCGACTGGCTGTTGTCGCAGTTGAAAAATGCTGACCTGAGGAACAGCCATGCGACTTTTTATGATCTGGCAGGACACCTGAACTTTGAGCCTGACAGTAAGAATACTATCCGTGTGTTTGGTTATTACAGTCACGATAAATTTTCACTGGCTGCGACTAATCATTATCAATACAATAATACAGGTGCGTCCATTGACTGGAAACATCATTGGCGGCCGACGCTTTCTTCAGAGATCGCCCTGATAGCGGCAGACTATTCTTTCCAGACCATTGACAGCAATGTTTCTGCCCTGGCCTACAAGCATAAATATGCCATCGGGCATTATGAAGTAAGATCTGATTTTGTATGGATTCCCGGTCAGCGTCATCTGGTAACATTCGGGTTGAACGGCATCCTGTACCGGCTGAACCGTGGCGATGTTATGCCCGAGGGTCAGCTGTCCACGCTGGCTCCTGTGCGACTGGAAAAGGAACAGGGAATAGAATCAGCTCTTTACCTTGCTGATGAATATGAGTTGTTGCCCAGGCTTACACTGGCAATGGGCATTCGGTATAGCTTTTACGGTATGCCGGGACCGGCTGATGTACTGGATTATTATCACGGCAGCCCAAGAGATTCAATTTATGTGTCGGACACAATGCATTATGACGGAAATGATATCCTTGCCTTTTATTCGGGACCGGAATGGCGTGCATCGTTGAATTTCAGAACAGGTGAGAACAGTTCGGTGAAACTGTCGTATAACAAAACCCGTCAGTATCTTTTTATGCTGAGCAATACCATTGCTGTTACACCTTCCGATCAGTGGAAACTCTGTGATTACCATATCAGGCCTCCCCATACCGATCAGTTTTCCCTGGGTTTTTATAAAGATTTCATCAAACACGATTTGAGTTTCACCACCGAGATCTATTATAAAAAAACACGGGATATCATTGAATACAAGGATGGAGCCAGTTTTATCACCCGTGAAAAAATTGAGACCCAGCTGTTACAGGGCGATCAGGAAGCCTATGGTGTTGAGCTGATGCTCCGGAAAAACACGGGCCGACTCTCAGGCTGGCTGTCATACAGCTATTCCAGTTCAACCATGCGCGTGAATGGCCCGAATTCGTGGGATAAGATTAATCTTGGAATTGCCTATCCGTCGAATTATGACCGGCCTCATGCCGTCAATGCAGTTTTTAATTACCGCTTCAGCCGTCAGCTGAGCATCGGATCCAACATTGTTTACAATACCGGACGGCCTTATACACCACCCGTGGCTGTCTATTATGTCAACGGAAAGGAACAGCTGTACTATTCCATGAGGAATGAATACCGGATCCCGGATTATTTCAGGATGGACCTTTCCATCAATATCGAAGGAAATCTCAAAGCGCGAAAGCTGGCACACAGTTCATGGATGCTGAATGTTTACAACCTTACAGGCAGGAAGAATGCATATTCTGTTTTCTTTGTTGCCGAAGGAAATCAGATAAAAAGCTATAAAATGTCAATTTTTGCCATACCGGTGTTCACACTTACATGGAGTTTCAAACTGGGCAACTATGCAAGTGATTAAGAAGAGTATCATAGGTCTAACGGTTATGGTTCTGTTCAGGGGCTGCATTGATCCATACACTCCGGAAATTGATGAAATACCGGAGATGATCGTCATCAGCGGCCGGATTACGGACCAGGAAGGATATCATTCGGTGGAGGTTTCAAAGTCTACTTCGTATAATGAGCCCTATTATAATCCGGTCAGCTACTGTACCGTTGTTATTACCGACGATAAAAACCAACGGTTTGACCTTACGGAATACGCACCTGGCAAGTACCGTTGCTGGGTCGGAAAGGAATTCCTGAATGCAGGAACAGGTTACAGGGTTGAGGTAACCACACCGGATGGAAAGCAGTATCAGTCGGATTATGAGATGATATTACCATGCCCGCCCATCGCAACTATCTTTTATGAATCCAAAAAGCAGGAAACGGATAATCCGGATTATCCTCTTTATGGCCTGCAGTTTTATGTAAGTACAGACGCCTCGGGCTTTACCTGCCGTAATTTTCTCTACGACCTTACGGAAACCTGGGAATATCATTCTACCTATATGGTTTCCGATTATTATGACGGTGAAATTCATTTTTCCGATGTAGTCTATGACACCCTCTTCTATTGCTGGCAAACAAGTAAACTGTATGATATCTATACCTTTACCACAAAAAACCTTACAACTGATAAGATAACCCGGTGCCCGCTGAATTTTGTTTCAAACCAGTCGTTGCGGCTAAGTGTTAAATACAGTTTGCTGGTAAGGCAATATTCGATGGGAGACGAGGCTTACGAATATTGGAATACCATTCAACAACAAACCCAGCACACGGGGGGCTTATATGAAACCCAGCCTGTTAGCATCACAGGGAATGTTCATTGCATAACCCATCCCGATGAAACGGTGTTAGGCTATTTCATGGCTTCAGCTGTTACCGAAAAAAGAATATTTGTTCCCCGTCATTTTGATTTTTCTGTTTATACACCGCCCTGTCAGGCTTATGGATATGATTCGGAAGCACTCAGCGTACTTCTGCAAAGTTATAAACCGCGCGATTATCCCGTTTTTTTACTGAATCTTACCGGATTGAAGGAAGGTCCCTGGGATTTTGCCGACCAGGAATGCTTTGATTGTACGAAACGGGGTGGTACAACCGTCAAACCTGCTTTTTGGGAATGAAAAATATGAATCAACCGCTATATCTTACAAAATTCGTCAGCTGGGTTATTCTGACACTGTTCATATCGGGGAATATCAGTTCACAGGTGAAGGAATCCGGTATAATGCTTCATGATGGCTATAATGAAAAATATGCAGTGTTTACCGACAGAAGTTTGTATATCGCAGGTGAAAAACTGTACTTTTCGGTCTTCAATATATCTGACAAGATAATTCGGGAAGCATTTAAAAACAAGGTGTTTTATATTGAGCTGATAAAAAGTAACGGGGATGTAGTTACCGATGCCAAATTTTCGTTGTCATCGGAGGGTACACAAGGTTATATCACCATCCCTGAAGATGTTGCAACAGGTTATTATTTCATATGTTCATACACACGGTGGATGCGCAATTTCTCACGAGAAGGCTATGCATATAACCGGATAAAAGTCATTAATCCCGGCTTTCAGGAAACGGGAAATACCTTTACCGGAGTTTCGGATCCTTCATATACGTTAAAATCGTTACCTTCTGTGCTTTCATTTTCAACAGTTATTGAGTGCAAAACCAACAAAACCACATACGGAATTCGTGAAAAAGCTTGTGTCTCGGTTAGTGTACCGGCGTTTTTGAAAAATACTGCAGAACGATATTGTATCACTGTTGCCAGGCCGGGTGCACATGATGGAAACAGGATGGAAGCTTTGAGGACGAACGGGGCAAACGGTGGTACGAATTCTGCTTTGCAGTATATTCCTGAAAATAAGGGTCTGTCGGTAACAGGACAGGTAGTCTTCAAACAAAATTCGCAGCCTGCAGTTGCTGCTATGGTACAGCTTGCTGTTTTGGGTAATTATAATGATTATTTAACCTATCTCACGGGTTCCGACGGTAGATTTTATTTTTCACTTCTGCCTTTTTCCGGCAAGCAGGATCTGTTCATTTCGGCCAGAAATGCTGCCGATGATCAGCTGGAAATACGTGTTGACAAGGACTTTGCGAACCATAGTAACACACTGTATACAGGGTCTTTTTTCCTTGATGAAAAGGAACGAGGTCTTGTCCTTGAAATGATGATCAATGCCCAGGTAAACAAAGCCTATGAGGAAAGGAGTGATACTTCCTTGCTTCATATTAAATCCGATAGTGACGGTTTGAGCTTTTACGGACAACCGCTGAAAACTGTATATATTGATGAGTTTATTGCCTTGCCCACATTGGGTGAGGTGTTTTTCGAACTGGTTCACGAAGTCAACATCAGCAAAAAGAAGGGTGCTCCTTATATGGTTTTAACCGGGCATGCAAAAAACAATGCAGACCTGGCATCATACAATCCGTTGATTTTAATCGACCGGATCCCGATATCAGACCTGAATGACCTGCTGGAAATATCTCCTGACAGGATACAACGGATAGAATTAATTAATGACATGTACATCAGGGGAAATATAATCTATGGCGGAATTCTTAGCATTTTTTCTAAAAAAGGTGATCTGGCAGGGATTAAACTACCCCGGAACTCATTTTTCTTTGACCTGAATGGCTATTATTCACAGGAATCGGATGAATACAAAGCCTGTCCTTATTCATTGGCTGATATGAGAATCCCCGATCTGAGGAATTGCCTGTACTGGAATCCTGAGGTCAATATAAGATCAGGTGAAGAAACCAGTTTGGAATTCTATACTTCCGATAGCCAAGGGGAGTTTGAGGTGGTCATTCGCGGATTGACAGGTCGCGGAGATGTAATCGAGGGAAGATGCAAGTTTAGTGTTAAGTAAATGTATTAATCACAAAATAATCATCCCGTTGAATATCATTACTCAAAACGAAATACACTAAACTGGAGTACGATATTCGTTATCTTTGATTTTATTCTTCAATCTGCAATTTGTTTTTCGTATATGCAGCCATCCATTTGGCTGCTTAGGGCTCCGGTGACTTCTGAAAGTTGTGATAGGTGACAGAAGATAGGGGTGGCTCATGGATTATAATAATGGTCAAGCCTTTTCATAAACTGGCTGCGGTTGTACGCGTTGATCTCATCGATTATCGACTGGATCTGCAATTTCTTCTCGTCGGCTTCCCTGACGGTAAGGGATTTTGTATTACGAAATGCGATTGCATCAATTTGATAACCTTCCTGGTTAAGGCTCATTACCGCTGCAGCGTCGAACGGATCGAAAATAACCACCGTAGGCAATTTATTGGCCGAATAGTTTTTAATGGCATTCAGCACCGCGCTGCGAATGTACAGGATTTGCGGCTCTCCCAGGTAGTTTATGCCCAGCATGAGTTTAACCAGGTCAATCTGTGCAACTTTTTTAGATTCTCCGGCTTTTTTCAGGGCGCGGTACTGTCCGTTACTGGTTGCAAGAAACAAATTGATAAACGAAGAGGGAATGCTTTTAATGTCTCCCAGTTCATTATTTTTCATTCGTATGTTGTATTCTTTTTTTGCCTTTTTCTTATCAACAGGTACATAATATTTCCAACGCTTTGTACGAAGCCATGATTCCGTTACCGGATCGGGTTTCCATCTGGTTACCGGTCTTTTCATCAGCGGAGCTGTAAGCTGAAGGTAACGTGTTTCCATGGCATACAGCAGGCAATTGTTAAAATGAACCCAGCCACCTCCAACGGCATCATGCAGTGCACTCCATAATGTTTTAAAGGATGCAGCGGAGCCTGAGTCTTCCTGATTCAGGGCTGCGATTCCATACACGTAATCTTCCCCGAGATTAACAGGATAAAGAATAAATTCACCAGCCGAAGGAAGTTTCTCATCCTTCACATGAAAGAGTTCGCGGATGTCGTAAGTATAGGCCGAATCATTGGTCATCCTCAGGTACACATCATAGTCGAGTTCCCACCGGATTTCTTCCACATGTGGCAGGGTCATGGGCTTCTGACTTTGAGAAGGATAACCAAAGAAGGCAAAGAAAAAAAAGAACGTGAAAATCCTTTTCAACGGTGCCGGATTATGCGTCAATACGTGCATATTTAGCGTGTTTTTCAATGAATTCACGACGCGGAGGAACATCATCGCCCATCAGCATGGAAAAAATACGGTCTGCCTCTGCTGCGCTTTCAATGGTAACCTGTCTCAATGTCCGCTGTTCCGGATTCATGGTGGTACTCCAAAGCTGTTCTGCGTTCATTTCACCCAGTCCCTTATATCGTTGAGTGTGCACGGTGCCATCTTTGCCTTTACCCAGTTCCTCCACTGTGAGTTTTCGTTCCTCCTCGGTCCAGCAATATTTTTCATTTTTCCCCTTTTTGACAAGATAAAGGGGCGGTGTGGCAATATAAAGGTGTCCCCGTGTAATCAGATCCTCCATGTGACGATAAAAGAAGGTCATGATGAGTGTGGTAATATGACTGCCGTCAACGTCGGCATCTGTCATGATGATCACCTTGTAGTACCTCAGTTTTTCGAGGTTCAGGGCTTTGGTGTCGTCTTCCGTTCCCACGCTGACACCAAGGGCGGTATATATGTTCCGTATCTCTTCGTTATCAAATATTTTATGAGGCATTGCTTTTTCAACATTCAGAATTTTGCCCCTGAGCGGAAGTATGGCCTGAAAACGTCTGTCACGTCCTTGTTTGGCAGTTCCTCCCGCGGAGTCACCTTCAACGAGAAATATTTCACTGGCAGTCGGATCCTTGTCAGCACAATCAGCCAGTTTGCCCGGAAGGCCGGAGCCCGAAAGCACACCTTTCCGCTGAACCAGTTCACGGGCTTTCCGGGCCGCATGTCTGGCCTGAGCCGCCAGCATAACCTTTTGCACGATGGTTTTGGCATCACGTGGATTTTCTTCCAGGTAGTTGGACAGAGCTGAAGAAACAGCCTGATCCACAAATCCCATGACTTCGCTATTTCCCAGCTTGGTCTTGGTCTGACCTTCAAACTGCGGTTCCGCAACTTTTATCGAGATAATGGCTGTAAGGCCTTCCCTGAAATCGTCTCCGCTGATATCAAATTTAAGCTTGGACAGCATCCCCGATTTCTCGGCATAGGCTTTCAACGTACGGGTAAGACCACGGCGAAAACCGGCAAGGTGGGTGCCGCCTTCTATCGTATTGATATTATTGACATATGAAAATACATTTTCGATGAAAGAAGTATTATATTGCATGGCTACTTCAACCGGCACCTCACTGCGGGTATTTTCAATCGTAATCACCCCGGTGAGCTTCTCACGGTTCTCGTCAAGGAGTTCAACAAATTCCTTCAGTCCGCTTTCGGAATAAAAACTTTCTTCACGAAAATGACTTCCTGTACCGTTCGTCATGGATTTTCCGTTTTCAGTAACATGCCCGTTCCCGTTGCCATTTCCGTTGCCGTTATCATCAACCTCTCGTTTGTCGGTTATTTTCAGGCGGATGCCTTTATTAAGGTAGGCCAGTTCACGCAACCTTGTTGCCAGTATCTCAAAATTAAAATCGGTTGTAATAAATATCTGAGGATCGGGTGTGAAAGTTACTTCTGTTCCCCTTTTGTTGCTTTCCCCAATCAGTTTGACAGGATACAACGGTTTCCCTCTTTCGTATTCCTGCTGAAAAAGCTTGCCGTCACGGTGAACAGTTACCGAAAGATGACTTGACAATGCATTCACACACGATACGCCAACACCATGCAAGCCACCCGAAACCTTGTAAGAGTCCTTATCAAATTTTCCTCCGGCATGCAAAACGGTCATCACCACTTCAAGCGCCGACCTTTTTTCCTTGGGATGCATATCCGTCGGTATCCCGCGTCCATCATCCAAAACGGTAACGGATCCGTTTTCATTAATGATCACATGAATGTTATTACAGTATCCTACCAGGGCTTCATCAATTGAATTGTCAACCACTTCGTATACAAGATGATGCAAACCTTTTGTGCTGACGTCACCAATATACATGGCCGGCCTTTTCCGTACTGCCTCGAGCCCTTCCAGCACCTGAATGTTGTCTGCCGAATAGGCTTCATTCGTGTTCAGGGTCCTCTCTTCCGTACTTTCACCAATCGAGTTGTTTAATTCCAAATCCATCACAAATTTTAATTATTCACTGTATACGAAATGCTTGTTTTTACTGAAAAAATCAGCGATCAAAGGTACAAAAAAAATAGGTGTTGTAAGTGTTAAGAATCATTAACAATCAAGGTTTTATCAACAAAGAATTAACATTTTAACGAATTGAACCTTAAGGTATTACAAAAGCAGTGCAGAAGGTGATAAAGTTATTGTGAATGCGGTTGTGGTTGTTATGGTTGCATGCATGCCGGCCTGGTTATGGTTGCAGCTTGCATAACCATCACAAGGATCATATCTATCATAACTTTCATAATTATTCATTACCTTCTTATTCCTTATCCCTGTTTAGAGCTTATAGGTAAATCCGATCATCATATTAAAACGCTGTGACGGATACTGATTCCATAACATGTATGATCCGTCCGAAATGTTATTGATATCCAGGAATACGGTGAACAGTTTCGAATACATATATTTGATACCGAGATTGATATCAACGAAAGCATCCAATGTGGTATAGCCCGCCGGGTTAACCGCGACCGATGTTTTGGCATATCGTTTACCCGTCAAAAGCAAACCACCGCTGAGAATGATTTTTTCTTTCAACAGGTAGGATGCATTCAGTGTCAGGTCATACAACGGCTTATGCCATGGTTTTTTCTCTTCCCGCATGTTATAACTATAATAGGTAAAACCGGCATTGCAATTCCAAGTTGCGGATGGTTCAACGGACAGCTCACCATGATACTGAATAAGATCAATATCATCATAGTCGATATAAAAAGTATTTTGAAGAGGGCTGGCAGGACTGGTGTCATTAACGAAAAAATACATATCTCTGACTGAAGAATAAGAAACATCAGCCCTGAATATGATATGGGGAGTAATACTGCCTTTCAGTCCTGCAAAAGCTGTAAATCGATGGCTGGTGTTTTCTGCCTTCAGTCCGGGCTCAATAAAATGATTTTCAAGCATTATTTTTTGATAATGATTTGTTTCCAGCTTACCACTAACTCCAATAAAAGGGATCATGATTTTCTCAATCACGGTAAATTCGAGTAATCCCTTGGGATACAGATAAAAGGATGAAATGTCTTTATGATTGATAATTCCATCCAATCCAATCAGGAACTTCCAGTCTTTACTTCTTTTGCTGATACTGGGACTAAAAGAAATCTGCACATTACCAACAGAATCCATGGCAAGACTGGGTTTAAAATAATTGACAGTAAGGCCAAGGTCGGCCATAAATCCCTGAATCATTTTACTGAAGGCAGCTTTAATAAGAATCATATTTTCGGTGTTACCCGATTTATCCGTGAAATAGTTATAACGCAGGTTCAGTTTATAGTTCAGGCGCGATGAATCGATAAAATTGGAATGAGCTCCTACCTGGCCTCCGATGAGTATGGTCCGCTGGTGGATATCATCACGGTCAATATCAGGTATTGCAATGGAGTCAAACAAGCGGGTGTTATAACCGTAATAGTGAAATCCGTCATGGTCAAATAAAATGTTACCTGTTAACGTAAAATCATTAAAGAATTTTTTTCCGTATACATTTACGTTGCTGACAGAATAGCCGCCGGGTACTTTATCCTTATTTTCAAGGACAATATTGGAATAGGAGGATTTGTGATACAGATAAGCACCAATGGCATATTCTTTTGAATACAGGTTGCTGATGTTGAATTCAGCCATGGGCGTAATATAGTTGCCCAACCCGATTTTAATGAAGCTGTTATATATTTTCGGTAAGGCCGATGAAACCAGTTTAGCTGGCCGGATGGGAGTTACCTCGAATTGTGTTTCAATGGGTGTCGGATAAATTTTATACGTGAAACTGGGAGTTGTAACTTCCATATCCTCGACCGATGGCATATAACTTATTTTGCTTGCATCCGTAAGGGTAGGTTCATAGGGCTTCACAACGAACACTTCTTTTTTTATTTCCTGTGCAATGGTTTGCTGCATCATCAGCAGAGCAGATACTATGACAGGCAAACTATAAATCCAATGAGGAAGATGATATGATTTCATACGATATTTTTTCATGTTATTTGACATCAATTTCCAGTTCCTGCTGTTCACCAGCCTTATGCTGTGTAGACTGCCTGTCGATCAAATCCTTGTGTTTTTCCTTTGCCAGGTCTAAAATTCCGTCATCCGTTCTTTCATAATAATCGATAATACTTTGTAGTGTTTGTATGGCCTGAAAATCATTTCCTTTATGCACAAAGATATCCGCCCAAAGGATAAAGCTCTTTGCCATCCAATATTGATGGGGAGTGGTTTTTTCTGAAAAATCGATGATTTCTTTTTCTGCACGATCATGATCTTTACGCATTAAGTATATTTCCGCGATCCGGTATTTGGATTCTGCTCCCTCTTCGCTTTTAACTTCTTTTGCCACCAGCGTGAATTCGTTTAATGCCAGCATCTGCCGGTCTGATGCAAGCAGGGATTTTGCTTTCTTGAAACGTGTTTCCCTTTCGAGGTCAGCCGGTAGCTTTTCAGTAAATAATATTTTATCAGCCGATTCCGTCACTCCCTGGTATTCTTCCAGCAGGTAATAACACCGTAACATTCCGAGCCTGGCTTCCAGTATGCTGGCTTTGGATTCGGCAAGAGCTTCCAGTTTTTTATAATATACGAGTGCTCCGTTATAGTCTTTCTGATTGAACCTGATCCGTGATGCACCCTGAAGAGCTACTTCGGTAAACATATTCTTAGGTCGGTCAATTACATAGTTGAACGATTGAACGGCTTCTTCAAGCTGATTCAACTTGTAGTTGCAGTCGCCTTTATAAAAATGGGCATTCAGCAAAAAGCGGCCATCCGGATGGTTTTGAATGTAGTTGGTAAGGCTCCGGATGGACCGGCCGCAATCTCCCGCCATATATAGTTTTTCAGCTGAAATATAACTCAGCGAATCCTGTTCACGCACATCCACATCGGCAATAATCCCCTGATCCTGTATATAGGTAAAATAAGCATCTACCTCGTTCATTTCAACATATACGTTTTTTAATCCCAGCATTGCATTCTGCGCTTCTTCTGTGCCGGGGTATTCGGCAATTACCTTTTTATAATATTTAACGGATTCATCAAACCGGTTGGCATTATAATAGAGTAAACCCAGACTTACCGATGCCTTCCTTGCATTACTGTTAGTGGGAAAATCAGTTATCACCTGCCGGAAATATGCAGCAGCCTGATCGGGTTTGCCGGATCGGACATAGCTTTCCCCAATCTGATACAGGGCATCGGCTTTATATGCAGAGGAAGAGTAAGACCCTAACAGCCGTGTGAGGGTTTGAATTTTTTCATCGTGTTTTCCCAATATGCCCTGCGAAAATCCTTTCTGATACATGGCATAATCAATTCCTGTCCGGTTGACCTTTATGCATTGATCGTAATAGTTGATGGCCGACGTATAATCGGATTGAATAAAATAGCAGTCGGCTGTCCGGTTCAATGCGTCACTATAAACGTCACTTTGATTCTGTTCTGCCAGTGTGAGGTATTTTTTAAACCAAACCAGCGCCTGTGCATATTGTTTCAGCTCAAAATAACAGTACCCCGTATTGTAATGGGCAAGCCTGTATTCGTTCGTATTGACTGCAGCTGCCTGCGCCATAAACGTACTGTACTCGTCAAGGGCACTCTCGTAATTTTTTTTCCGGTAACAGGCCTCTCCTTTCCAATAAGAGCTGAGGCCTGACAGTTTAGGATCATGGCTGCCCTGGACAACAGACAAATTTAATAACTGGATGGCCTCATCATACCGCAGGTCATTAAAAAGTTCAAGGGCCCTGTAATAGGTTATTTTCTGATACGCTTTGTTGATTTCGTTGTTTTTCTTTTTTATTTTATCGATAGAAGCCAGCGCCAGTTTATAATTTTTGGCATTCAGGTATGCGAGTACAAGGTATTGATAGGCTTCATCCGAACGTTTTGAAGCCGGATAGTTGCTGAGATATTCATTGAAGCCCTGTATTGCCTCGTTAAAAGGCGAAGAAGAGGTTTCGTAGGTTACCAGTGCATAATTAAAAAGCGCATCCTCTTTTATTTTTGGATCGAAATCCATTTTTGCGGCAGAAGAAAAAGCCATAGCAGCGCTGCTTTTATCATTGAGCTTCAGGTAACAGTCAGCCAGATGATACAAAGCATTCTGGCTGAGCGCTGATTTTACACCGGTTATGCTTCCAAACAACCTGGAAGCTTTTTGCAGCTGATCGGTTTTATAGTAAGCATAGGCCAGCTGGTATTTATCTTCATTGGAGACGGATGCCGCTTTATCATGGTAAGTCTCGAGATAGGGAATCGCTTCTGCATATCTTTCCAGCTTGAAGTATGATTCTCCGATAATGCGCGATACCTCTGCCATCCTTTTATCAGTGACCTTTTCCATCAGGGAGGGAGCATAAGCGATCACTTCCTCATATTTCTTCTGAACATAATATATATGGGTGATATAGTATGGGACGATCGGTCCGAAATTCTCGTCGGTCCTTAATTTGAGGAATCCGTCAAGGGCCGTCTGATAGTTATTCTGCGTATAGTTAATGTGCGAATAATAGTAAAGGGCAGGAGCTGTGTATTTCGTATCGATGTCTTTTATTTCCCCGAACGCATAACGGGCTTGATCCAGGTCGTTCTTGATAAAATAACAGTAACCGCTTTTAAAATGATACTCGGCCTTTTCGTTTTTGTTTAGCTGCTGATAATCAACTTTCTCATAATATTCGATGGCATGGCCATAGCTTTTCGATTGATAAAAGTAATTGGCCGTGGCGAAATAAGCATCATTGGCAAGGGGGCTCTCGACATTGTTTGAGATATAACGGTTTACAAGGAATTCAGCATCTTTGTTATAAAGTTTCAGGGCGCACATGGCTTCATAATATTCACTGCGGGCAGCAAGCTCAGTATTGGCTGTAGCATACTCACCGGCAAGATCATGAAAAATCTGTTGCGCTGCACTGTATTTCCCATTCCTGTATAACTCATATCCACGCTGGAACTGGCTGTTATCATGTGTATGATACATTGTTTGCTGGCCTGCCAGCATGGTACAGGTGCCAATGGCAATAATAACGGATAGTAACCTGATCTGCATTGGTTAAAGAGTTGATTTTGGATTAAAATTACAGATTAATAACGTAGGAATTCCCCGATTTATTCTTTTTAAATTAACATCCTTCTGTTAATTACTTGGCTTTCATTTTCCATTTTAATGAATAATTTTGACAGTTGAGTCTTACAAATATACCCGGAATGAGTGAAAAGTCAATTATACAGTTTCAGGATGCTTCTATATTTCAGGATGATCACCTGGTTTTGTCGGGTGTCACTTTCTCGGTAGCCAACAATGAGTTTGTGTACCTGATCGGAAGGGTCGGAAGCGGAAAAACCAGTCTTATTAAAACCATTAATGCTGAACTCCCCTTAAAGAAGGGCAATGCAACCGTTGCCGGTTATGAACTCAACAAACTCAGGAAAAATCAGGTTCCGTTTATGAGAAGGAAACTGGGTATTGTTTTCCAGGACTTTCAGCTGCTTATTGACCGAACGGTACATGATAACCTGTTCTTTGTTCTTCATGCCACAGGATGGAAGGACCCGTCTTTTATACAGAAACGAATTGACGAGGTATTGACAAAGGTTGGACTGGAAAACAAAGGATACAAAATGCCTCACCAGCTTTCAGGAGGTGAACAGCAACGCGTGGTTATTGCCCGTGCACTGTTGAATGAACCGGCAATCATTCTGGCCGATGAACCCACCGGAAATCTCGACCCCGAAACCTCGGAGGGTATCATGCAGATCCTGAATGATATAAGTGCCGCCGGCAGGGCTGTGCTTATGGCAACACATAATTATACCTTGCTGAAAAAATATCCGGCCCGTACGTTAAAGTGTGAGGATGGCAAACTGGTTGAAATGGAGGAAAGCACTGAAATTGATTTTACAACGTTGGAATAATACCTGAATTCAAATGTTCTGGTTGTGAATGCTTTGAATACCAAAACCTGATGCTCAGAAACATAGTATTTACCGTTTTTACTCGTTTCTTTATTGCTGCTTCAAGCCTGGCTGTTGCCATCCTGATTTCCAATTACCTGGGTGCTTCTGGCAGAGGGGAACAAAGTCTTATTATAACGTCAGTCTCTTTCATCATTGTCATTACCAGTGTTATTGGTACTTCATCCATATCTTACCTTTTACCGCGTCACCCTTTTTCTGTCCTCATTATACCCTCATACATATGGGTTGTTTTGATAATCCTACTCTGTGTCGTTATGTTGCCTTTTATGGATATTGCGCCCCAAGAATACATTACCGATGTATGTGTACTGAGCTTAATGCTGTCCGTTACCAATATCAATTTAACGGTATTGATTTCACGACAGAGGATAAACGCAGCGAATTTTTTGAATTTTATCCAGTCTTTTTTAACCATTCTGATTTTGGTATTATCCTTTATATTATTCCATAACCTCGGTATTGAAGCATATTTGTTTGCATTATATATAGGCTATGGCACTGCCTTACTGGTGAGTTTTATTTTCATAAAAAATGATTTTGCCGGTTTCCGCCATGAACCTCTTAATGCATGGAAGGAAGCTATGAAAAAACTTGCAACACTGGGTGTTTACAACCAGATAGCCGCCTTCACCCAGATTATGAACCTCAGGTTAAGTTATTATATTCTTAATGCATATTTTGGGACAGAAGAGGTTGGAATTTATTCAAACGCTGTTTCGATTGCCGAATCCATATGGCTGATAGGCAGAAGTATAGCAACAGTGCAGCATTCCAGAATAGTTAACAGCCGTGATACGAATTTTTCTCTCACATTGACATCACAGATGAACAAATTGAATCTGGCTGTTTCAACGGCTTTGATCGTTATCCTGGTCTGTATCCCGGAATCGTGGTATATGTTTTTATTTGGTGATGAGTTCACGAATATTAACCGTATAATACGCACTCTGGGGCCAGGGATCCTGTTTTTTGGAATCTTCTTGATTCTGGGTTACTATTTTTCAAGCACCGGCAGACCATACGTCAATGCGGTAGCAAACATCGGAGGGCTTATAATTACTTTGGTTTTTGGTTTTATATTGATTCCTGCATATGACTGTTATGGTGCCGGTATTACAGCCAGCCTGTCATACGGAGTGATGGCATTAATTGTAATGATATTTTATTTTTGTGAAAAAAGAAAAATTCACACAGCGTCTTCAGTTCACCGAAGTTCCGATCTTTCTTCACCTGACTTTAGTGGCAACGATCCTGCCATAGTTTAAACCCATGGATGTATGATCATAAGTAAATCTCACGATTTCAAAATGATGATCTCGCAAAATGTTAACAATAAAAAATCCATTGTATTTCGCGCTTTTCAGATCATGAAATTCCATTGACACGGTTGTAATCAAATCAAAAATATTTTCAGGCAGAGTCTCCAGTATTGTATATTCCGAGCCTTCACAGTCCATTTTCAGAAAGTCAATCCGCCGAATATCATTTTCGGCAACTACCTGTGAGAGCGTTTTTGTCTGGATATCAACATACCGGTCATGTTGCACCAGAGAATAATCTTGCAGAAGGGAATGATTCGGACTTTTACCCTGGTATAACCGGGTCATAGCATTTGTACTGTCAATTGCATAATTAAAAGGATGAATATTCCTGGCGTTACTCATTTCAATGTTATTGCATAATGCCTTGTAGTTATTCTCATCCGGTTCGAAAGCGTAAATGTTCGATCCGCTGCCTGAATTCCCGGCTGCAAAAAGCGAAAAATATCCATAATGAGCACCGATATCAATTATAGTAACATGCTGGTAAAAAGGAAAATATTCTGCATAGGAACGGAATTCAAAAATATCGCGTAAAATATCAAACTCACTTTTGTTTAAAGTATAATCCAGCAACAGACTGTTGGCTTTGCAGATTGATGCAAAGTTTTTCTTTCTCTGACTGAACAGTTCTTTCAATAATGACATCAGCACAAACGGGATAAATTGGTTTACTGCATTAAAGTGTTATGACGATCACTCTGATTTGACTCTTTCCCCGTTCTCGAAAACACCTTCTTCCGATGTCCCGTCGGCCCATGTATAGGTTCCTTCTCCGTGGAACTGATTGTTTTTGAAGTACCCGGTATATTTGTCGCCATTGGAATAAAAATAGATTCCATATCCTTCCTGCACACCGTTCTTCCATTCGCCTGTATATTTGGTACCGGTTGGCCAGATATAAGTACCCTGACCATGGAACTGGTCATTGGCCCACATGCCGTCATACCATCCGCCTTTAGCATCGGTCAGCTTACCCCTGCCTTCGCGTTTACCGTTAACAAACATACCCTCGTATTTATAACCGTTGGCGTATACGTAAGTGCCTTTACCATTCTGACAGTCTCCGTCAATACAACCTGTTTCCTGTGCGATAATAAATGCCGGAACAAATGATAACAATAATAGTAAACCCAGCTTTTTCATGGTGTAAAATAGTTTTACTAAATATAGTGAAATATACGATAGGTGAAAAAGAAAGTTTTAAGCCGTTTTGCATTTCCGGTTTGAGATGGTTAAATAGTAAAAATAATTGTTATATATAGATTTTTATTAATTTTAATCCTTAATCCTATAGCGATATATGAAATGAAGTTTTTGTTTTTTATATCCGCATTGGCCGCAGCATTCATACCTTTTCAAATTTCTTCTCAGGTACAAAACCAGGCATCTTATCAACAGCAAAAGCGTATTGCCTTGGTTATTGGCAATGGAAATTATCTCACCGGGCCTCTTGCTAATCCTGAGAATGATGCAAGAGCTATGAAAGCTTCTCTTCAGGATGTCGGATTCACCGTGTTGGAATACGAGAACCTGACCCAGGGCCAGATGAAAAGAGCAATTGATGAATTTGGCGAGAGCATGAAAGATTATGATGTTGGTTTGTTCTATTATGCCGGGCATGGTATTCAATCCAAAGGCTATAATTACCTTGTTCCGGTTGATGCCCAATTGACTTTTGAAAAACAGATTGAGTACGATTGTGTACAGGCAGACAGAATCATTGCGCTTATGCAGGAATCCGGGGCACAAGTCAATGTTATCATATTGGATGCATGCAGAAATAATCCGTTTGAAAGGAGTTGGACACGTTCTGCCACGGGACAGGGATTGGCATTCATGAATGCACCGAGAGGTACGCTGATTGCTTATGCCACCTCACCCGGGAATACAGCATCGGATGGCAGCGGAAAAAACGGGTTATACACTTCAGCTATTCTTGAAAGTATTGTGATACCTGATTTAACAATCATACAAATGTTTCAGAATGTCAGGAATATTGTTGTTAAGAAATCCAATAACCAGCAAATTCCATGGGAGTCAACTTCTTTAACCGGAGATTTTTATTTTAACCGTTCGGAGCCTCCTGTGGAAAAAGTCCCGGTGATTGGTGATATTAAAGAAGCAAGTACATACGGTAGCATAGAATTAAACACTGAAATCGCCGGTGAATTGTACCTGGATGATAAAAAGATTTCCGACGTCACGTCGAACACAATAATTCAAATTAACAGGGTTAAAACCGGAGATCACATACTGAAAATTACAGGAGCAGAAAACTGGACTGAACCTGTTACTGTTATTAAGGATCAGAAATGCCAAATAATAGCAAAAAGCAGTCATCCGGTTACTGTATTCAGGTCAACACAAAGTGGTGAGTTTGCCGATTACCGCGATGGCAGAAAATACAAGTGGATCAAGATCGGAAACCAGGTCTGGATGGCTGAGAACCTCGCTTATTTACCTGACGTCAGTCCTGCATCTGCTGGTTCAGGTTCCGTACCTCACTATTATGTATATGATTATAAAGGAAGGAATGTCAGCGATGCAAAAACTATGCATAACGATACAACCTACGGGGTATTGTATAACTGGCCAGCAGCCATGAACGGTGCTGTCAGTTCAGATCCTATCGGTGTAAATGGCATCTGTCCCATCGGTTGGCATTTGCCGAGCGATGCAGAGTGGACTTTACTTGTCGAATATCTGGGTGGTGAACATATTGCCGGTGGTAAACTGAAGGAAGCCGGATCCGGTTATTGGCATCCCAACACAGATGCTGACAATATCAGCGGTTTTACCGCACTGCCAGGAGGCTGCCGGTTTGATGACAAGTTCTTCACGGGGATTGGAAGTTATGGCTACTGGTGGTCTGCTACAGAGAAAAACTCTTCAAATGCGTGGATTCGTTATATGTCGGGCGGTTCAACAAACATCAAACGTTTTCCCCACCTCAAAAGTAACGGATTTAGTATTCGGTGCGTTCGGGATAATTAATTTGCTTGTCCTTTCCTGTTATCTGCCTTTATCAAATGCCCAGACAAAATTGTAAACAATCGGGACAGGAAAAGAATACTATACAATGAGTTGGTAATTAAACAAATAGATGATAATTACCGTCTGAGATCAGTGCAGTTCCTTATCTTCAAGCAATACAATAATCATTATTTATATATTTGTTCTCCGGAAGTACCAGGTTGTAGATTCAACATATTATAACACGATGCTCGAAAAGATAAGGAACAGTATTCTCGCTCAGGCAAACCGGAACGCCTTTATTATTAAAGATAAGACCTATTCTTACCACGATTTCGCCCGATGTATTACCGGGATAAGACAGTTACTGCGTAATTTCAGGAATACCCGCAATAACATTGTTGGAGTTTATACCGAGGACAGCATTGAAACCTATGCCGCCATTTATGCCATCTGGTTTGAAGGAATGACTTTTCTGCCTCTGAATCCCAGATTTCCGGATATACGGAATCAGGAGATTATAAAACAAACCGGGACCAATATCCTGTTGTTTCAAAGTGTTAATCCTCCATCCAGCGTTGGTGACTTAGTGGAGAACCTGGAGTGTATAAAAGGAGTTGTCTCGGATACGGTTGATCTGAGCCTGAATCCTTTTTCGGATGATGATATCCTTTATATTCTTTTTACCTCAGGCAGTACAGGCATTCCCAAAGGAGTACCCATCAGCAGAAAAAATTTCAGGGCTTTCATTGATGCATTTCTTGAAAACGGGTACATGTGGAACGAGGATGACCGCTTTTTACAGATGTTTGATTTTACATTCGACGTTTCGGTTCAGTGCTATACGGTCCCCTTGCTTTTCGGTGCCTGTATCTGCACGGTCCCGCACGAAGGGATCAAATACCTTTCTGTATATAAAGTATTTGAACGGCATAGTCCCACTGTGGCCATAATGGTACCTTCGGTATTGATCTTCCTGAGACCTTATCTGAAAAAAATCCACCTGCCCGATTTGCGGTATACATTGTTTACCGGTGAAAGTGTGCCGGTTTCCATCGTGGAAGCGTGGTCGCGTTGCTGTCCCAATGCAGTTATTGATGACTGTTACGGGCCTACGGAGGCGACTATTTATTGCCTGTCATACCGCTGGTGCAGACACAACGGCAAAATAAAATCATACAACGGCATTGTGTCCATTGGTAAGCCTTTTATGGGAGTTACGGCACTGGTGGCAGACGACAAAAATAAACCTGTTCCTGCCGGTGTCAAAGGCGAACTTCTTATAGCGGGCGATCAGGTGACAAAGGGTTATTTAAATGATGAAGAAAAGAATTTATCAGCATTTGTTACTGTTACACTCAAGGATAAAAAACAATTGTTTTATCGTACGGGTGATCTTGTTTTTGTTGATGAACAGGGTGATTACATGTATTGCGGCCGGACGGATTACCAGGTACAGGTACACGGTTTCAGGGTTGAACTGGGCGAAATCGAATACCGTGCAAAGCATTTCATGCAAACAGGGAATTGTGTGGCACTCGCCAGACCGAACAAATCGGGTAACATGGAAATATTTCTTTTTGCTGAAGGGAACCGGGAGAGAATACCTGAGTTAATGGCTTACCTGCAGTCCGCACTCCCTTATTACATGCAACCCGTGAAGATAATTCCCGTTGATGCCATGCCGTTGAATGAACACGGGAAGACCGACCGGAAGGCACTAATAGCATTGATGGAATGAATACGGAACAAATACCGGATATCATACAGAATAACCTGTTTGGTTTGTACAAAACCTTTGCCGTCACCGGTCATTATCCCCAGGTACAACATCCTGCCTATTCGTGGATCCATACGGATAAAAGCGTATTCCCGGGTAAAGTGTTTCAGATAGACCCGGGTATGAATGAAAATGCTCTGCTGGATTTAACAACCGCAATCAGGAATAACGAGGCCCCTCCGTTTCTGATCTTTCGTGATGACAATGCCCCCGCGGTTTTTATTGAAAATCTGAAAACACAGGGATTTCGTCAGGTTATGCAATGGCCGGGTATGGCAGTAAGACTGCATAAAAACCATAACCGGATCATGGATTCTGTGGATGGCCTTACGGTTAAAAAGATCCGGAAAGAGAAGGATATTCATGACTGGACCGGCATTGTGGAGTTGTGTTTATTCAACCGGGAGCGGCTTGACAGAAAAACCCTTGTTGAACTGGCACGCAGTGAAAAATGCAGCCTGTACACCGGATTTATGGATGGTAAAGCAGCCGGCACTTTGTTGTCCTTCACTCAAAATCAGATTATGGGATTATACATGATCGCTACCTTACCGGAATTCCGCAGGAAGGGGATTGCGTGGCAACTGACCAACACGGCCATGAAGGATGCTGCTGACAAAGGATGCACGCATGCTGTGTTGCAATCCACAAAACAGGGATTATCGTTATATCATAGAGCAGGTTTCCAGGAATACTGTAATTTTGCAATTTATTGGTTGCTGGGAAAAAATAAACATCATGAGTGAGCTGATCCATAATGATGAGATTCTGTCCGTAGTATCCGGCATTATTAAGAAAGTTACGGGTAATCCGGATATAACCGTTGATAGGATGGATACGGCTGATGACATTAAAAACTGGGATTCGTTGCGTCATGTGATGATCATCAATGAGATCGAAGATTATTTTTCCATCCGGTTTGATCTGACGGAAATGCTGGATATCAATAATGTCGGAGATATATGTAAAGCCATTCTCAACAAAAAATCCAAAGCCTGATGATAATCCGGGATATAAAAGTAAACGAACTGACCGAATTCATTAACTCGGAGCTTTATAGAGGATCACATACCGTACCCATCACTCCGGAAAGGATCCGGTCACAGGTGAATAATCCCCGTGCAGATCCCGATGATATCGTGCTTATTGTCGCATATACCGATGAGGGTCAGCTGGCAGGTTTTGTAGGCATGCTGCCCGATATTGCATACAGTGAAGACGGGCCATACCGGTTTGCCTGGAACAGCGGCTGGTGGACTGATCCCAGGCTGGGGAAAGGTGTGGTACTGAAACTCTTCTACAGGTCAATACAGGTATGGAAGGGTTTTTATATGATCACGGATCTCACTGCACATACACGCAGGATCGTTGCCTTCACAAGGCTTTTTGAATGTACACCTTCTTCAAAGGGTATCCGGCTGCAATTGTTATCGGATGTCTCAGGAAAACTTGACCGGAAATACAGCCAAACCCGTCCTTTTTTACATACGGCTTCGTTAATGGACAAAACGGTTAATCTTATCCGGCAAAGCAGGTTAAAAGAATGGAAAAGAAAAAATGCCGTAAAAGAGCTGCACATTGAATACCTTGACAAATTCGATAACGATTGCCTGAGTTATATTGAACAACATAATTTTAATGATCTTTGCCGTCGTGGCAAAACGGAATTTGAATGGATCCGGTCCTATCCGTGGTTATCAAAAGAAAAAACAACCATTCATGATGCTGTATATCCCTTTTCATGGAACTGCCGGTTTTTTAAGTTCTTTTATGCCAAAGTTATTTACCGGGGGAAAATAGCAGGCATTGTTCTTTTGACCAACAGGGAAGGTTTTTACAAAATACCCTATGTGTATTATGAATCTTCACAGTTCTCCCTGTTTGCATATGCTGTGTGTAAAATACTGATTGACAGGCAGGCTGTTGGTTTTTGCACTTTTCATGGTAACCTGATAGAATATATCCGCAACAGTCATTTCCCTTTCTTGTATAAAAAAACAATCCTGCACGAACTGGCCTTTTGCAAAACCCTGTCTCACAAACAGCCTGATAAATTCAGTTTGCAGGACGGCGATGGGGATGTGGTCTTCACATGATTCATATTTATTCTACTTTTGCAGATCAGGAATTTCAGTGATTTTTCAATCTGTCAAAGTAGAATTAATACTAATCAGTCCCTCAGTAATCGGTATTATTGCCCCAGGAAGAATAACAGGTTATATTGTTTTTATCTTGATTCTTGGCTCTTGGTTCTTAAGT
>JAFGKY010000050.1 GCA_016928305.1 Bacteroidales bacterium | reverse complement strand
GTATTCATATTGCATACCTCAAACCTAGCCCAACTAGTAAGCCCTCATGTAAAATAAAACTACAAAGGACAATTTATTATCTGTTTTTTTATAATCCAATATTTCAATAGGCGCTTAGGCGCTAATTGCTTTGCTGGTGGTATAAAACATAACGTATGAAAAAGAATCATCAACATTCTTTTGATCAAAAGCACCAGGAAAATGAAGAAAAATACCGGACATTGATTCGGAAAATTAATGCCGCTGTTGTTGTGCATGGTGCTGATCAAAGAATTATTATTTCCAATACGATGGCCCAGGAATTGCTTGGGCTGACGGAAGAACAAATGCTCGGAAAATCAGTTATAGATCCGGATTGGCATTTCTTCTGCAAAGACGGATCCATCATGCCTGTTGAAGAATACCCGGTAAATAAGGTTTGTTCATCGGGGCAATCACTCAGGAACTATATTGTTGGCGTACACCGTCCCAATAAAAAGATGGATGTGTGGGTTTTAGTAAATGCTGATCCGGTTTTTGGCAAGGAAGGTGAAATAATTGAGGTGATTGTAACTTTTATTGATATTACTATCCGAATGCAGGCTGAGGAAGCTCTACGTAACGAGCGCGGACTCTTCATATCCGGTCCAACTGTAGTGTTCAAATGGAAGGCTATGGAAGGTTGGCCGGTTGAGTACGTTTCTCCCAATGTAACTGACCAGTACGGTTATACGACAGATGATTTTACAAGTGGAAAGGTCAGCTACATTAACATTATTTATCCTGAAGACATAGCACGGGTAGGAGAAGAAGTAACCTTCTACAGCAAACAGGGAGTTGCCTCATTCAGGCAGACATACCGGATTGCTAATACTGACGGACAATACCAGTGGATCGAGGACTTTACGACGGTTATCAGGTCCCGTGATGGCGCCATTACGCATTATCTTGGGTATGTTTTGAACATTACCGAACGCAAACAGTCAGAGAACCAAATACTTAAACTGAACCGGATCTACGCTGTGCTGAGCAACATCAATCAAGCCATTGTCAGAATTCACGACACCAAAAAGATTCTGCATGAAACTTGCCGCATTGCAATTGAATATGGAAAGTTCCGAATGGCATGGGTTGGTATGGTGAATGAAGACACCAACATGGTGGATGTAGTTGCTTCAAATGGCGTTTCAGGAGATTACCTGGAAAAGATCAATATCGATCTTTCAGATGTTTCCCGAAGCAGTGGACCAACCGGAATAGCTATCAGGACAGGTAAGCATACAATTTCTAATAATATCAAAAATGATGATATTATGATTCCATGGCTGGAAACTGCCATTCAGTATGGTTATAAATCTTCTGCATCTTTCCCGTTAATAGTTTTCGGTAAGGTCGTCGGGACTTTTAATATATATTCTGATGAATCCGATTTTTTCCATGAAGATGATATTAAGCTTCTCGATGAAGTTGCCCAGGATATTTCTTTTGCCATTGAATTCATTGATACGGAAAACAAGCACATGCGGGCGGAAAAAGCCATTCAAAAAGCGCATAAAGAACTTAACAGGACATTGAGGCTCAACAAAGCATTTCTTTCGGCAATTCCCACCCCAGTATTCTACAAAGACCTGGAAGGACGCTATTTGGGATGCAATCAGGCATTTTCCGATTTCATGGGTGTCACTGCTGACGAAATAAAGGGGAAAACAGTGTATGAACTTTGGCCCGGCGAGTACGCAGAAGTATACCACAACAAAGATTTGGAACTGATGCGAAACCCTGCGCGACAGGTTTATGAATTCAAAGTCAAGGCCAAAGATGGTACAGAGCATCCGGTAATTTACTTCAAGGATGTCATCCGTGATGAAAACGATGATATAGCCGGTTTAGTGGGTGCGTTTATGGATATCACAGAACGCAAGCAGGCAGAAATGGAAATTACCCGTGTGAACCGTTCGCTTCGGATGCTAAGTGAGTCCAATCAGGCACTTATTCATATTACTGATGAAATCACCCTATTAAAAGAGGTTTGCAGGATTTCGGTTGAAGTGGGAGGGTTTCCTATGGCCTGGGTTGGATTTGCCGAAGATACTGAAAATTTAACCATCAAAGTGGTGGCACATGCAGGCCTCGATAAAAGTCTTATAGAACCTTTCAGTGGAGAAGGGCCAGATGACACCACTGAAAATAACCCTACCACGGTGGCATTTCACACAGGAAAACCAAACATTATACCCGATATTTTGTCAGATCCGTTTTTCACTCAATGGGGGAAAACGTTAACAGAACTTGGGGCTAAATCGTTCATCTCATTGCCGTTGCCAGGCAAAGTTAAACCTTTGGGAGTACTTAACATCTTTGCCAGTGAGTCAGATACTTTCGATGCAAGGGAAGTCGAGACCCTTACAGAACTGGCAGGCGATCTGGCTTTTAATATCCTCGCTTTACGAGCACGGATCGAACGGGAAAAAACAGAAGAAGCGCTTAAGAAAAGTGAAACGCTCTATCGCACTATCATTAACACAATCCAGGATGTCTTTTACAGAACTGATAAAAATGGAATTATCCTTATGGCAAGTCCTTCAATTCTGCCACTTTTGGGATATAATACACTGGATGAGATCATCGGACAGCCGGTGACCATGCTTTGGAAGCAACCGGAAAAACGAAAAGTAATGCTTGAAAAAATTGGGAAGGACGGCTTTGTGTATGATTACGAAGTGGAAATGAAGAAAAAGAATGGAACCACTGTCTTTGTGGCTGTCAGCACCAGTTTTGTTTTAAGTGATGAAGGTAAGATTTCAGGTGTTCAGGGAGTATTCCGCGATATTACAAAACGAAAAAACGTCGAAGATGCTTTGCGCGAGAGTGAAGAGCGATACCGTCTGATTGCAGAGAACACTGCGGATACCATAACTGTATTTGACATGAACCTTAACCAGATATATGTAAGTCCTTCTATAGAAAAGTTGCGTGGATATAGTGTTCAGGAGTGCTTAACTCAGTCGTTGGATCAAATTCTGGCCCCGGAATCCCTGCAAAAAGCAAAG
>JAFGKY010000049.1 GCA_016928305.1 Bacteroidales bacterium | reverse complement strand
GGGACCTTCGAAACCAAACTCTACCGTAAGGATGCATCTGTTATTACCGTTGAGGTTGAAACCCAAATGGCTACCTATAACAATGAGCAGGTTTGTCTGATTGGCATACAGGATATTACCAATCGTAAAAGAATTGAGGAGGAAATCGTAAAGCTTTCAGTTGCACTCGACCAGAGCGCCAATGAAATTATCATTACCCATAAAAACGGTGAAATTGAATACGTTAATCGATCGTTTACACGGGTAACAGGCTACCTGCCTTCGGAAGTCATTGGTAAAAATCCCAGGGTGCTGAAATCGGGTATGCATCCGCCCTCTTTTTATAAGGATTTATGGAAGACACTGGCAAAAGGCCAGCAATGGGCAGGAGAGTTTCATAACCGGAAGAAAAACGGGGAACTCTACTGGGAGTCGGCTACCATTACCCCTATTCGTAATAAAAATGGCGAAATAGTACGGTATATTGCCATTAAGGAAGACATTACCCTGCGAAAAAAGGCAGAACAATCCCTACGCGAAAGTGAAGAAAAATTCCGGTCAATGGTTTCCAACATTCCCGGGGTGGTATACCGCTGTGCTTTCGACAGCAACTGGTCGGTGCTGTTTATTACCGACGCTATAGAAAATCTTACTGGTTATAAGGCAGCTGATTTGCAGGGGGCTACCAACAGAACACTTACCTCATTTATTCATCCTGCGGATGTAGAAAAAGTGAAGGAATCAATCAGAAAGGGCGTTGAAGCGTTTCAACACTATAATCTCGAATACCGCATTCTCACCAGAAACAATACCATTAAATGGGTCTCCAACAGCGGAAGACCCGTTTATGATGAAAATGGTTCCGTTAAATGGCTTGATGGATTTCTGCTGGATATTACCGACAGAATTTCGGTTTTTGATGAACTCAAAAAAGCTAAAATTGCCGCTGAAGAAGCCAATAATGCCAAAAGTGAATTCCTTGCCAATATCAGTCACGAGATCAGAACGCCTTTAAATTCTGTTCTTGGATTCACTGAATTGCTCGAAGGACTTACCGCTGACAGTGTTCAGATCAAATACCTGAACAGCATAAAAGCCAGCGGTAAAAATCTGATGATGTTGATCAATGACCTGCTGGACCTGTCGAAAATTGAGTCCGGAAAAATGACCATCCATTATGCTTTTTTTGATATAAGGCGATTACTCGATGAGATCAGGAATGTGTTTTCGTTGCGTGTCAATATTAAAGGAATTGGATACGTTGAAAAGGTTGATGATTTTTTTCCGGCTGAAATTAAATTCGATGAAATCAGGCTCAGACAAATCCTCATCAACCTGGTAGGGAACGCTGTTAAATTCACCCATCAGGGCGAAATACGTGTCATAGTCAAAGCTGTGGCTGTGAAGGCTCAGCAAGACAAACCTGTCATTAAACTGGAAATTAAGGTCAAGGATACCGGAATCGGGATTCCCGAAAACTCGTTTAAGCTCATATTTGAATCGTTCCGGCAACATTCCCAACTTAATTCGCGGAAATATGAAGGAACCGGACTGGGACTGGCCATTACCAAAAGACTGGTCGAGGCCATGGAAGGCCAGATATCCCTGCAAAGCCAGGTGGGCAAAGGCAGTACTTTCAAGGTGGTGTTTCCAAATGTTGAATTCTCAAAAACATCCACAAATACTTTTTCGACTGTTTCTGATGATGTTGCCGGAACTGAAACAGAGGGCGCATTTATCAACATGACAAAAAACTCAAATTCCGGCGAGGAAATTCCCGACGGCCAGAGTGAACTGAATGAAATCAAAAGCACTGACCTGAGCTTATTACTGAAACGGTTCGAAACCGATTTAGCAGTTCGCTGGAAATTGTTCGAAAAGAAACAACCATTACGTGAAATCCAGTCTTTTGCCCAGGAAATCATAACCCTTGGAAGGTCTTTTAAAATCGGCTTCATGGTAAATTATGGCGAACAACTGCTTTCGACCATCGAAAATTTTGATATTGAGGAAATGCGGCTTAAACTCGACTACTTTCCCGACCTGCTTAAACAACTGAAAAAACTGGCTGATGAAAGCAAATGAACAGAGTATTCTAATTGTGGATGATGTTCCCAAAAACATCCAGTTGCTTGGTAGCATCCTGAAAGAGGAGAACTATGAACTTGAGTTTGCAACCAGTGGTAAAGAAGCCCTGGATTGGCTCGAGTCCAGACCCTTTGATCTGGTACTACTCGACATTATGATGCCTGAAATGGATGGTTTTGAAGTGTGCAGAAGAATAAAAGAAAACCCTGCTACACGCGAAGTTTCTGTGATTTTCCTGACTGCAAAAGCTGATTTTCAAAGCATTATACAGGGATTTGAAACGGGGGCCGTCGACTACATTACCAAGCCATATAACCGGAAAGAATTGCTGGTGAGAGTTAAAACACACCTTACCATGCAACAGCAACGAAAGCAACTAGAGATCACTTCTGCTTTTGAAAAGAAAATTTTCTCCATTATCGGGCACGATCTGAGAAGCCCCATGGGCAATATACGCACCTATATCGATGCTTTTCTACAGGTTAATCCTTCGCTCGACGAAAGTGTGGTTTTATTGCTGAAGGATCTGTACTTATTGTCTGACAATGCTTTTAACCTGCTCGAAAACCTGTTGAATTGGGCAAAAAGGCAGTCTGGTGGCATTGTATGCCGACCGCAGGTCGAAAACATCACCTACCTGGTGAAGAATGTACTTACCTTATTTTCACTTCAGGCCGACAGTAAGAATATAACCCTTGGCTTCGAGGGAAAGGATGTTATCGAAGGCTTTTTTGACCCGGAGCTGATATCGGTGGCGATCCGAAACCTGGTTTCCAATGCACTGAAATTTACGCCCCGGGGAGGATCGGTTTTGATAAAAGCAGGCATCGCCTCGGTTAACAATGAAAAAAGGCTTATTGTTGAGGTGGATGATACGGGAAATGGCATGAGTGCCGAAACCATTGATAACCTGCTGAATAAAAATGTGCATTTTACCACTTATGGAACCGATAATGAAAAGGGTTCAGGACTGGGTTTCCAGCTTTGCAAGGAATTTGTAGCACTTAATAAAGGTGAGATAAGTATTACCAGCGCACCCGGAAAAGGCAGCACTTTTGCGGTGAGCCTGCCGTTGATGAAAACCGATTGACAGCCAATGATTTATTGCGTATAAAAGCGCAGTGCCGGCTCAAAAACGGATCGGAATGCTTTATCTACTTGTTCGTCAAACTTCCTGTAAAGAACCGGAAAAGGGTTTTCGTGACTGTATGGATACGGAAAATGAACGGTTTTGAACTGACCCGACCGGAAAAATTTTTCACCGGTAGCCTGCCTTATACCTTCAACAGGCATTATCCGATCATCACGCAGTGCAATTACCATCAGATTAGGACCGAATGCAGCCAGTGCCTTTTCCCTGTCGCGCTGATATTTCCCCGCTGTAATGAGTGACAGGAATGCCCTTCCCAAATTGTTCTCTATTATAAGGGGTTTGATTGTTTTGATGGCCTGCGAACCACGATTAATAAGCGCTTTATGAAACCTTCCCAGTGAATCGGAAGCCACGCTGTCCATGATAAACCTCGAGATACCGCTCATATAGCTGAAGAGTGAACCACCGGCAAAAAAAACGATCTTAGATTCATTGAGGATGCCGAAGGGATTGCTGATCATCAGCGACTGAATCATCATACAACTGATGGAATAGGCAAAAAGATCAATTTTTGTGCCTGTTTCAAAAAGCGGATGCCGCCCTTCCTTTATTTCCTGCATCAGTCGTAATAAATCCATAGCGCTTTGCCAGCCCGAAACGAAAAAACGTCCCGGATTCTCTGTCAGACGCTCGCTTAATGCAAGGTTTGCCAATGTGGATTCCCGAACACCGGGATACTTTTTTTTTCTGATTTCAAGCAAAGCGGCCATTTTTCGCGTATCGGTCCATTCGGGCAACCCCCGGTTTATATGAAACGACAGGGGGAACATGATCACTGCCTTACCTGTTTTTTCTGCAAGATATTGGGCACCCGTCAGATGCTTATGCCATGAACGCTCATTTAAACCATGCAATAATACAATTACTTCCCTTACCTTTTTTTTATCGGCAGGCATGAGTACCGGATAACGAAAGCGCATGTTTTGAGAAATATTGCTGTCGCTGTCAAACGCATCTCCCATAGCTTTTATATCAGCTGTTGATTCAAATGACAATCCGACTATCCTGATGTTGCTCTCGGGGACGGTTGTTTCAGTCCTGTCAAGGTCGAATATTTCCTTTAGCTGCTCGTATTGTTCAATGTAAGTCATGTAACGTGTAAATTGAATACAAAGTAAATACATAAGAAAGGGTTCGGGAAAAGAATGGTGTTCAGGAGGTTGCGAGGGGATAAAAGTGGTTCTGATGGGGTAAAATGACATATTCAGGGGTGAAATCCGGTATGCACGGACAAAAAAATTTCACCCCACAGGAAAATAACTTACCTTTACCATAGGCAAAAAGCTGTTTTTATGTTACCCTGGGAAAAGAAAATTCCGGATTACCTGACTGACAAAAAGAATATTGTCAATTTTATCCTTTTCACGGCTGCCTTTGCCCTTGTGTTCATCAATATTTATTCACCCTTTGGAGTAGACAAGTGGATGGATGTCAGCGACGTTGAGTTTTTTTTCTATTCAAGTATAGTTATCCTTATCGGCATGCTGGTGATTGTTATCAGCAGGGTGCTGATGGTGATGGTTTCGCACAGCGGCACCATGGCATATGGTACCTACGCGCTTTGGATTGTTGGCGAAATTCTGGTACTTGCGTTGGTATACACCCTTATTCAGTGGTTCTTCCTGCATGTTGGGACCGACTTCATGATCATATTGAAAAACTCGGTAAGAACCACTGCCTATATTATTTTATTACCCTATGTAATTGCCTGGCTCTACCTTTCCTTTAAGGATAAGTACACCACACTCGAAAAAATTGAGAGCAATCTTAACCTGACTGATTATGACGAATTAGCAGAAAAGAAAAGCCTTCAGGGACATGCCATGATACCTTTCCGTGACGAAAAAGGTGCATTGAAATTTTCCATTAAAAAGGAGGATTTATTATACCTTGAAGCTGCTGATAATTATGTGATTATTCATTATCTCGATAATGCAAAGCCTGTGCGGTTTA
Organism: Bacteroidales bacterium; assembly: GCA_016928305.1. Lineage (GTDB taxonomy): Bacteria > Bacteroidota > Bacteroidia > Bacteroidales > UBA10428 > UBA5072. The sequence continues at coordinate 180 of JAFGKY010000049.1, read as the reverse complement.
TGATCCGAAATACCCTTAAACGAATCGAAGAACTGTTACCGCATGCCGGCCTGGTGCGATCTCACCGTTCATTTATGGTGAATATCGACAACGTAAAAATGATCCGTAAGGAAAAAGATGGCCTCATCATTGGTTTCGACACTCCGGTACAGGTTTCCGTACCCATTTCAAAAACCTATT
>JAFGKY010000048.1 GCA_016928305.1 Bacteroidales bacterium | reverse complement strand
TATCGGAACTCTTTAATAAGTTGATCTGTAAATTATTAGTTGTTTAACCTGTGTTTTTCGAAAAATGCTTCTTCTGTAAAAGCAAGTCTAAATTAATTAAAATTCCTTTCTTTTCAAAATTTCGGAATAGATTATTGCTTTCCGGGCATCGAAGAACGGTTCTTTTTTTGCTGCCTTTAAACGGTTTGCTTCTGTTGCTTCAACAGATAGGATTTCTCCTGCTGCAATATCATCATCGTCCTGATAACCTTCCATAGCCTTACGATTGGATTCGTATTTGGCAAGTAACTTTTGAATATCTGATTGTCCTTCTTCAAAAGTGGCAGTATCAACCACAGGGGGCTTATCGAGGATATCGTCTGAAGTTTCCGTTTGGTATCCGGCCAGCTCAGCTGCGGCGGCCTCGGCTTCCACATTCATACCTGCCTCCTCAACCGTAGGGCCCTCTTCGATACTTTCATATGCCGGAGGTTGTACTTCCTGCCTGGGAATACCCAGTAAATCCATCAGGGGTCCCAAGTCGGGCTCCGCCTCAGGTTGTTGCTGTGGTGTCATGTTACGCGGAACCTGCGAAAAAGGAGGAGGTGTATGCGATGGCCTGTTCTTGTTACGGTTTTTGAAAGCGCTGGCAACCAAACCCACAACGGCAATGAGGATATATATTACTATTTCGGCAATATCGTCCATGAGCTCATTTTTTTATTGAAGTAAAATTAATAAATATTATCGTTTCCCTGGTTTTTTCCGTTTAAAATACCTTTCCCACCAGTTTGGGTCACCCTGTCTGTTATAGGCATCTGCGCGCCTGCGCGATTCGTCCATCATTTCTTTTGTGGCATCCGACTGAATATCGTACCGGTGTTTGATGGTCTTTTTTCTTGCTTTGGCATAAGCTTTTTTATAGGATCTTTCAACCTGCTCTTTCTTTTTTGCGGCCGTGCTTGCCTTATTCTGCAGGGCGCAACCGTCCGTTAACAATACCAGAAAGGGTACCATCATTAGTATTGCCACCCGTGTGAAGCTTCTCATACCCCTAACCATTTAAATGACCTATTAATAATTAACTTCAAAAAAATCAGAAAATTATCCGCACACAACGTTGAAATCAGGATATTAGTTGTACCTTTGCCCCCTGTTTAGCTTATCATATTATTTACTGCTATTCATCATACAAACAATCATTAAAACATTCCGGTCCGCTCCTAAAATCTCCTTTCCGGTCGATTTTATTATAGTTTACCGGGGAAAGAGATAAAAATGAACACATTCTCCAGCATGGGACTTGCTCCCGAGTTAATACGTGCAATTGAGGAAATAGGTTTTGACAGTCCCACGCCCATACAGCAGAAAGCCATTCCGGTAATACTTAACGGTAAAAACGATCTGGTAGTGCTGGCGCAAACCGGCACAGGCAAAACAGCAGCCTTTGGACTTCCCATTCTGCAGATGGGAGATAACAACGGCACAAAACTGCAAACGCTCGTTCTTTGTCCCACACGTGAACTCTGCATGCAGATTACCCGTGAAATCAACAAGTACGCCGCGTATATCAGCCATGTTAAAATAACCGCTGTATATGGCGGCGCCAGTATAAGTAACCAGATCAGCGCATTGCGCAATGGCTGCCAGATTGTGGTGGGCACCCCGGGCCGGGTACTCGATCTGATTAAACGCAAAGTCCTGCATTTAAACCATATCAGGTGGATGATACTCGACGAAGCCGATGAAATGCTGAACATGGGATTCAAGGACGATCTCGACGCAATACTGTCTGAAACCCCAAAGGAAAAGCAAACGCTGCTGTTTTCTGCCACCATGCCGAGCGAAGTGGCACGCATTGCCAAAACCTACATGAACAACCCCGAAGAGGTTTCGGTTGGCACACGCAATGCCGGTGCTGAAAACATTACGCACGAATATTACATGGTGCATGCCAGAGACCGCTACCCTGCGCTTAAACGTATTGCCGACATGAACCCGCTGGTATATGGAATTGTCTTCTGCCGTACCCGCACCGAAACAAAAGAAATAGCTGATAAGCTCATGCAGGACGGCTATAATGCCGATGCTCTCCATGGCGATCTGTCGCAGGCACAGCGCGATTACGTTATGAACCGTTTCCGGCTCAAAAACATAAGGTTGCTTGTGGCCACAGATGTGGCAGCACGTGGACTTGACGTACAGGATCTTACACATGTAATCAATTATAACCTTCCCGACGATCCTGAAATATATGTTCACCGAAGTGGCAGAACCGGCAGGGCTGGTAAATCGGGTGTTTCCATCTCACTCATCCATACCCGCGAAACCAGCAGGATAAAAGAACTGGAGCGTAAAGTCAAAAAGCCTTTCGAACGGAAAATGGTGCCCGGTGGCCGGGAAATCTGCGAAAAACAACTGCTTGGTCTGGTAGAAAAAATCGAAAGCACAGTAGTGGACGAAACCCAGCTTCACAAATACCTGCCATGGATCACCGAAAAGCTCGAATGGCTCAATCGCGAAGAACTTATCAAACGATTTATCTCAGTGGAATTCAACCGGTTTTTAGAATATTACAAGAACGCCGAGGATCTGAATGTTGACCAAACCAAAAGCAGAAACAAGGCCAATGCAGGTGATACTGATAAGTCTTATGCCCGCTTTCACATTAACCTCGGAACAAAGCACGGACTTTCGGCCAGCGCACTTATTTCGTTGGTTAACCGTAACTGCCATGGAAAACGTGTTGAATTCGGAAAAATTGAAATTCTGCGCAATTTTTCATTCTTTGAAGTCGATCAGTCAAGGGCTCAACATTTGCTTACCGACATGGAAAACAAAGAATTCGACGGATTTGGGGTTGTTATTGAACCCTCAGCACCTGCTGAACGTCCTGATAAAAACGCCGGCACAAAGAACCGTTTCCGGGGTGAAATACCACAGGGTAAGAAAAAACACAAGAAAAAAGGTCAGGTCAACTACTGAACATTTTACTGCTCTTTCACTACCTCAACAGCCTTTTGCAGGGTGGTGTCAATTCTTTCGATAATCTGATAAAATCCGTTGTCGCCTATGAAATTCCGGGCAACATAAGCATAAAGTTGTGACTTGATAATCTTTTCAGATATTGTTATTTCACCGGGCACTTCCTTAACACCCTCCTTTGCGGCAAAAGCAACAAATCTGCGCAGTATTTTCTGCTTTTCAAGTGTTTCAATAAACTCGTTGGCGCTGTTCAGCTTTGAAAGCATTTCACGGTTCTCGTCGGAATAACTTAACGAAAACCGGTATATCAAGCCTTTATTTCGGATATCAATAAAATAATCGGTAATACCAATGGTGTCGATGGGAACAAAAATATCAGGCATAATACCCCCACCGCCGAAGACGGTTTTGCCTGCGGGTGTAATGTATTTAAGTGAATCGGCAAACTTGTTGCTGTCGGCATTCTCCAGTTCGCCATGGAGAAATCTTTCGTTTAGCTCACTGTAATAGTCAATTATGTCGTTGTTGTATGGCCGCTGAATGCTGCGTCCTGTAGGTGTATAATACCTGGCAATGGTAAGTCTTATGGCGGATCCGTCGGCGAGTGACTTTTGCTCCTGCACCAGACCTTTTCCAAACGAACGCCTACCAATGATCACGCCCCTGTCATTATCCTGTATGGCTCCGGCCAATATTTCACTGGCCGATGCCGAGTTCTCATCAATTAAAATGGCAATACCCAGGTCGGTACATAAGCCACCGGGATTACTGCTGAAATCCTGTCGTTCCCTGGCCTTCCCCTGCGTGTAAACAATCATTTCATTGCCATTCAGAAACTGGTCGGCAATGAAAACCGCAGCATTCATATAACCGCCGCCATTTTCGCGCAGGTCAAGGATCAGCTTTTGCAGACCGTTGGCCCTGAGTCTGTTCACATTTTCCACAAACTCAGCTTCGGTGGTTGCCGAAAACTTGTTCAGTTTAATATAGCCAATGCCATCGCCGATCATGTAAGCCGCGTCCACGCTGTTCAACGGAATATTATCCCTGATGATATCAAAACTCAGCAACTCGTCGACATTCCGGCGGCTAACCTCAACCAGTACATGTGTACCACGTGGACCACGCAACCGGTTTACAATTGAATCGCTCGGAAACTTTTGCCCTGCCACGTGAATACTGTCGACCCTGATGATCCTATCGCCGGCAAGTATGCCAACTTTCTGCGATGGCCCGTTGGGCGTTGTTTGTATGACCACAAGGGTGTCGTCGAGCATATTAAACTGAATGCCTATGCCACTGAAATTGCCTTCGAGGGGTTCGTTAACTTTCTGAAGATCCGCAGCCGGTATGTACTGTGAATGGGGGTCCAGTTCCTGCAGTATTTTTGGAATGGCACTTTCAATGATGGCGGTTTTGGAAACCTCGTCAACATATTCGTTTTCAATATAATTCAACACATTGTCGAGCTTATTGGCCTTGGGAATAATGATAAACTTGCTTTCAGCCGT
>JAFGKY010000047.1 GCA_016928305.1 Bacteroidales bacterium | reverse complement strand
TTGTTCCCAAAATTACTGCACGACTTGTTCCCAAAAATACTGCAGTCTATTTTCCCGAAATCACTGCACTTTTGATTCCTGTTTACATCATAGTTTTAGGTATTTGTTTTCCTACTCTTTTTAGGATTTTCGGTTACTCCTTTATAGTCTTAGGGGGAGTAAAATAAAAATTTCTTAGTGATTTTGTACTTCCCATCAACAATCACATTAATAAAGTAAATACCTTCATTAAATAATTTTACATCAACAACAAAATTTGATATTGTTGAGTTTGACTCATTAATTTGTTGTATTAATTTGCCTCCAAGATCAAATATATTAACAGTCAATTTATTAATTGTATAACCAAATTCAATTATAAGTTGATTTCTATTTTGCCATATTTTAATATTATTATTGTTATCGCTATTTTCTTTAAAATCAGAAATAACTCCATCGCCACTATTTGTGGTTCTAAATATTTTATTATAGCCACAGGCAATGCTTACTGAGTCGTTCACAAAGAAAATACTTGATAATGACGGAGTAGCATATGTCGTCTCTAGATTAAAAGTATCAACAAGCTGCCTAAACCAAAACGTGCCTCCATCACATGTCTTTAAAATCATATCATAACCTTTTCCTTCTGGTGGCCATAAAATTAATGTTGGTGAAATAGTTATATATCCTGTATCTATTGATGTATAAAAGATCGAAGTAATACTATTTATGCCATTAGATTCAATATTAGCAACAGAATATGGTACTCTCAAAATATTCCAAATTGGCTCTTTTAAGCTAATATCAGTATACAATATAAATAGACTTTCATCATATACATATAAACGATTATTTGCAATGAATAAACCAGAATTACCCATGAATAACAAAGAATCGGAATCATAAATATATTTCCATGTTTTTCCTTGATCGTCAGTTCTTAATATTATTCCATATAGCTTGATCAAATCATTAACTATTTTAAATTTTACGCCATGCGCAAAACCTGTGCTGTCATCTACAAAAGAAACTGCCTTGAAAAAGCAGTATTTAACTGAATCTTCACTGGTTGTACTCCAAAGAGTATCAATAATGTTTGTTAATAAATTAATTTTAATTATATGGTTTTTAACAACAAATATACCTGTTGAGTCATTAATAAAATATGCATTATAAATATCCTCTTTATAGAAGCTTTTAGCTTCCCAATAATCGCCGCAATTAGTACTGATCCAAAAGTTTTCTATAGTATCATATGATACAATATATATGGTTGAATCATTAATAAATTGACCACCTGAAATCCTTTTGGAAACAGCTAATGATTTATCTTCCCAGGTGATTCCCTGATCATTTGTAAGATATATTTTTCCTTGATCACCAGTAAGAATTCCAGTTGTCTGATTTAGGAATATCGCTCTGTTTAAATTTCCACCTAAATCAGATTTATACCATTGGCATTTTAAATTTGGTTGAATATGAAAACAAAAAATAAACAATATAATCATAAATTGTCTTGTCCCCATAAAGTTCAAGATTTGTTAATTATTACACAATAATAAAGATGATAAGTCTCTTTAAATTATCGATATATTTCACTAAACATAGTAATTACTTAACTGTTAACTATGATTTAATATAGATTAAGGTATTAATTATATATGATAAAAGTCAAGTTTTTAACAAATATTTTACTAAAATGATTATAAATACTTGATCCTTATTAACTTGGTTTTTTCAAAATTTTCTGGGTGTGATATCTACCGGAACCAATATTATAGTCCGAAAATAACTATACTGCAGCAAGTTTAGTTCCGGTACTCCGGAACGTAACTTGTGGCAAGAACAATAGAATGAAGATTCTTTTACCTATAGGTCACTCATGATTTCATTTAAATAACGTTGATGAATGTTAAGCAGAAAAGTCACTTCATAAATAACATGAAGGTTTAAGTGCTTTTTTATATGTAGAACTCGACAACTCGTGCGAATGTCTTTGCCAATGGTATGGCCACAAGTTACTCCCGATAAATCGAAATAAACTCGGCAATGAGGGGAGGCTTCCTAGAACTTATATACATTATCAGCAATCAGTTTGTCGGCAATTCTTCTCCTTGCTTCTTTTACGTTCACACCTTTCACCGATGCCAGGGCATCTGCAGCCTTAATTAATTTATCAGCCTGTTCAGGCGCTGCAAAGGAATAAATGGCATCGTGGGCATATTTGATAATTTTTGCAGCTGCATCATAAACGTATACGTCGAGGATATCCTTATAAAGCGATGCGGTGGCGGAGCCTTTCAGGCTCTCGAGTTTTTGCACGCGCAATGCCAACGATTCAGCAATATAAATCTCCGATATAATATCCGATATATTGAACAGTACTTCCTGTTCATGCACCAGTTTTTTATCATACTGCTTTGAAGCACCATGGATGGTGATCAATGCAATTTTCTTGAAATTCTTTATGGAATTCAATTTATCGCTGTAATAATCCTTGCTTTCCGGTGTTTTTGCAGCTGCTGATTTATCAAGTTCCGCATACAGTTTTTCGGCCTCCCCGAACAGGTCGAAATCACCTTTCATGGCCCTCTTCATGGCTGTATCGACCACCAGCATGCGGTTGATCTCATTGGTGCCTTCAAAAATCCGGTTGATTCTTGAATCACGGTATCCCCTCTCCACGGCCATTTCTGCTGAATATCCCATGCCGCCGTGTATCTGAACAGCTTCATCAATTACAGCATCAAAGATCTCCGATCCGTATACTTTCAATATGGCAGCTTCCACAGCATAATGGCTGATACCGTCGATGCTGGCCCTACCCTTATCGCAGCCTTCAGATTTGTATTTTTCAATCAGGTCATCAATGTCCTTGCTTACCCTGTAAATGGCCGATTCGATAGCAAAGGTCTGAATCACCTGTTCAGCCAGCTTATGCTTAATGGCACCGAAAGTTGAGATCAGCACACCAAACTGTTTTCTTTCATTGGCGTATTGCACTGAATCGTTAATAGCTTTTTTGGCGGCACCAAGCACATTGGCTCCCAGTTTGATGCGTCCCATATGCAGGATGCTCAATGCAATCCTGAATCCTTCCCCCTCTTTGCCCAACAGGTTTTCCACCGGTACCTTTACATCATTATAATAAATCTGGGCTGTTGAAGATCCTTTAATACCCATTTTATGTTCATCGGGACCCACTACAACGCCGGGAAAATCCTTTTCCACTATGAAGGCGCTTAATACCCTGTCATTGCCTATTTTGGCAAATACAGTCTGAATATCAGCGAATCCTGCATTGGTGATCCACATTTTCTGGCCGTTCAATATATAATGCTTTCCATCTTCCGAAAGTTTTGCATTGGTTTTACCGGAATTGGCATCACTGCCTGCACCCGGTTCCGTGAGGCAGTATGCACCCAACAGTTCACCTGTTGTCAGTCTGGTTACATATTTCTGGCGTTGTTCATGGGTTCCATAATATAAAATCGGTAGTGTTCCTATACCGCAGTGCGCCATAAAAGCCACTGAAAATGCATATCCTGCTCCTATAGTTTCGGCAGCAAGCATTTGTGTAACAAATGACTGACCGAAACCGCCAAATTCTTCCGGGACGGAAATACCCATTAACCCCAGCTCACCTGATTTTTTCAGCAGGCTTTTCATCAGTTCACGATCTTGTTTTTCTGTTTTTTCGATGTTAGGAATAACCTCAGCACTGAGGAAATCACGGCATGTCTGGGCAATCATCAATTGTTCCTCGTTGAATTCCTCGGGGATGAATATATCACCGTATTCAATCTCATCCACCAGAAATTCACCGCTTTTCAATACTTTTCTGTTTTCCATTTTTATATTGTTAGGGTTTATGAATGTCTTTGTCCATATTGTTCGTAGAGACGCGATGCATCGCGTCTCTGCATGTGTTCTACAGATCCAGATCCATGGCTATTAATTCGGCAATATCATAATTTTTAATTTCTTCTTCCTTGTTTTTGTATTTTAATCCATCGGTTAGCATAGTCATGCAAAAAGGGCATGCAGTGGCAATGATGGAGGCACCCGTTTTGAGTGCATCTTCCGTGCGTTCCATGAACACTTCCTTGTCGCCTTTTTCAGCTTCCTTGAACATCTGGGCTCCTCCGGCACCACAACACAATGCAAAGCTTTTATTCCGGTGCATTTCAACCAGGTTACCGGTAAGTAACTTCAGTATTTTCCTGGGTTCATGGTAAACATTATTTGCCCTGCCCAGGTAACACGGATCGTGGTATGTAACACGTACATTATTCAGGGAACCGGAGTTAAACTTCAGCCTTCCATCATCTATTTGTTCTTCCAAAAATTGCAGGTAGTTAATTACTTCATAATGTCCACCCAGATCGGGATATTCGTTTTTAAAAATATTATAACAATGCGGGCATACAGTAATGATCTTCTTCACCTCATACGATTTAAACAATTCGATGTTTTGCATAGCCTGCATCTGGTAGAGCATCTCATTACCTGCACGACGGGCCGGATCACCGGTGCACGATTCTTCCTTACCAAGCACGGCATAGTTTATCTTAAGATGCGTAAGGATTTTCACGAATGCCCGAACGACTTTTTTATACCGGTCATCAAAAGCTCCGGCACAACCCACCCAAAACAGGTATTCGGGTTTTTCACCCCGGGCGGATAAATCGGCCATAACCGGCACTTCCACTTTAATCGTTTCCATGGTCATTCTGTATGAATATTAGTGTGAATGAACTTTCATCTCCAGATCTTTGGCCCACAGCAGCCTGTCCTCCGGTGAATACTGCCAGGGGGCACCATTGTTCTCAATAGTACTGAACACGGCTTTTAATTCACCCGGTGCTGATCCTTCCTCCATCACCAGGTAGCGACGCATATCAACAATGATGGTGGGATGGTTGATGTTAATCGGGCATTCTTTTGCACAGGCATTACATGTGGTACAGGCCCATAACTCCTCTTCGGTGATATAATCGCGTAACAGTGATTTCGTATCATCGTAATCCTTTCCTTTCCTGATAAGTCCCGGGCCTTTCTCTTTCATCCTGGCTCTCACATCCATGATAATCTTTCTTGGTGATAATCTTTTACCGGTGATATTGGCCGGACATACCGACGTGCATCGACCGCATTGCGTACAGGATAAAGAATCGAGATAATTCTTCCATGAAACATCCTCCACATCCTTAACGCCAAACCGCTCAACAGGAGTATCAGTGACAGGTGCTACAAATGCAGTTTCAGGATTCATCATTAGCCTTACTTCACGGGTTACATTGTCCATATTGGGCAGTTTTCCCAATGGATCAAGACGAGACAGAAAGACATTGGGAACTGACATGAATACGTGAAAATGTTTGGAATAGGGAAGTATGTTAGCGAATATAAAGATTAACAGGATATGGGTCCACCAGCAAACTTCATAGATGATCTTCAAAGTCGATGGTATTATCCCGGCAAAAAAAGAAGACATGACAAGGCCGATCGGATAAATCCCATGCATTTCGTTACCCGAAAGATGGTTGTAGGTTACATACGCTGCATTCATGCCTAGCAGGGAAACCATCAGTAACAGGATCAGGCTAAGAGCAATAATGGCATCTGCATGGTTCCGGTGTTTCATTTCGATACCCTGGAATCGACTGACATGAATAAACAAGCGTCGGCTTAAGAATATCATGATGGATATGGCTACAAGTAATGCAAAGAGATCGCCCGATGCCATTATGATATCATGCAGTACCCCCAGTACCTTTAATGCCTTCTCGGTACCAAAAAGACCGTCAATAACCATTTCGATACTTCCCAGCAGAATAACGCAAAAACCCCAAAAAACAAGGGCATGAAAAAGGCCCAGTACCGGTCTCCTGAATATTTTTGTCTGACCAAAAGCCACGGACATCATTACAATTAACCTGCGACCAAAATTCCTTACAGGAAAAGCCGGTTTTGTGAGCCTGAAGAAACGGATAATCCGTATTGCAGTCCAGGTAAAAACAACAAGGGTAATAAGCAGGGTAATGGCAAATATCAGTTGACGCATCATAAGTTGCTGGTGTGCTTTTATGAGTAGTTAGTAGCTAGTAGTTAGTAGTTAGTAGTTAGTAGTTAGTAGTTAGTAGTTAGTAGTTAGTAGCTAGTAGTTTTATTTGTCTTTTGTCTTTTGTCTATTGTCTTGATTCTTAACGCTCACATATTCATGTATATATGCAACTATGCAGTCAAATGCATCCAAAAAAGTCATTTCGCTTTAATTTCTTTAACTGCCTCAACCAGTTTGGGAAGTACTTTTAATGCATCCCCCACGATACCATACTGTGCGGCTTCGAAGATAGGTGCATCTTTATCAGAATTTATGGCAACAATATACTTTGAAGAGCTGACTCCGGCCAGATGTTGGGTTGCACCTGATATCCCAAAGGCCATATAAAGATTTGGAGCAATTATTTTTCCGGTTTGTCCGGTATGTTCTTCATGAGATCTCCATCCCTCATCCGAAACCGGACGTGAACAGGCTGTTCCAGCGCCCAGCAATTCGGCAAGCTCAACCAGCGGACCCCAGTTTTCAGGTGATTTCATGCCCCTGCCACCAGATACAACAATTTCAGCGTCTGTCAGCAATATCTTTCCGGCTTGTTTCTGAACCTCTTTCAATTGGGTCTTTGCATTTACTGCATTCAGCGTGACCGGGCCCTTTTCGATGGTCACATCGCCAGGTGCTTCAACTATTTCAAATGAATTCTGAACCAGGGTAATAATCTTTATTTCTGTGTCAATGGACAGGTGGGCAAAGGCATTCCCGGAATATGCCCTTTTATATACTATAAAAGGATTCAAACTCAGTGGCAACCGGCTTACCCCCGAACCAATGCCTGCTTTCAGTTTCACAGATAATCGCGGGGCCAACGCTTTCCCTGTATTATTATTGGAAAGGATGAGAACCGTTGCTCCTGTTTGCTGTGTAGTTTCAGCAATTGCATTTGTATACACCTGATTATCAAGTACCGACAAGCCATCATTTCCAATGCTCAGTATTTTGTTCACGCCATATTTTCCCAGCTTTTCCAGTTCGCTATTTTCAACGTTTCCTATAGAAAGAGCCGTGGCTGTGGTATTAAGCATTCTGGCAACGTTGGCAGCATAAGTAACCAGTTCAAAGGACAACTTTTTAAACTTTCCGTCCCAGTTTTCTGTATATACAAGTACTGACATGATTTTTTTCTAAGGTTTTGTTTTTGAATAAGATAATTAAATAACAGGTTATTAAAGGACCTTGGCTTCGTTTTGCAACAACTCGATAAGTTGTCTGGGATTTTCAGGATCCACTAACTTGCATGCCTCACGCTTTCTGGGTAATTCGTATTGTATAATGTGTGTTAACGCTGTAACCGGTGAGGGTTCAGCAATTTTTATTGTCTTTGTGCGGGCGGTCATGATTCCGCGCATGGAGGCAATCCGGGGTTCTTTTGCTATTCCCTTCTGAACAATGGCAACAAAGGGAGTAGGAACAGTAAGAATTTCCTTTCCACCGTCGATCTCGCGTGTAATAACCGGTTGCCCGTTTTCCAGGTTCAATTGCGAAACAGCAGAAACAGAAGGATAACCCAGAAATTCTGCCAGCATACCGCCAACGGTTGAACCATTGAAATCGCTTGATTCAATGCCACACATGATAATGTCAAATGCCTCAGATTTGACCACATCAGCAAGACAAGCCGAAACTGAATAAGCGTCAAGCGGTTCGGTATTTACCCTTATGGCTTCATCAGCACCGATAGCCAGAGCTTTACGGATAGTAGATTCAGCAGCTGCAGAACCAACATGTGCCACTGTAACCGAGGTTATTGCCCCGGCAGAAGCATCCTTCAGCTCAAGGGCACGGGTCAGGGATAATTCATCCCATGGATTGATAACCCATTGTACTCCGGTATCATCAAATTTTTTGTTATCGTCAACAAACTTCACTTTGGTAGTGGTATCAGGCACATTGCTGATACAAACTAAAATTTTCATTGTCAATGCATTTAAATTAAAAAGAACCTGATCATGCATCTCTGTTGCCCTGATATCATGTAATGCAAAGCATATCTCAAACCCCTTTCTTCATTTTCAGGCGTACAAATATAAAATAAAATAAAAATAAACTGCACTATCTTCCACAATTTGAAATTATTTGTCAACAGGAATCCGGTTAACAGAAATTTGCGGCTAACAGGTTCTGTAAGGAGAATCAAGAACAACAAATCAACAATTTTATAATACTTATGAACAGTTTTAAGGGTTTTATCAAAAATAAAATTCACGAAAAAAAATTTCTTTTACATTTGAATAAGATTTCATTTTCACCCATTGCAATGAAAAAGTTATTACAGGACATGATTGAGTTGTTGAAGAATCAGGTTAAACATAACCTTGATATCATCAACCAGAATGAAGAAGTCATTCGTAAGATTACCAGCTATCCTGAATCGACAAAGCAGAAGGTTACCTTCCAGCGATATTATATGGAAAACAAGAACCTGCTGACGGAGAATAATGACTTCACCAATCTGCAGTTAACACTGATTAAGTTTTTAACCAAGTATAAGCACTCCGAACTGCTTAACGATCCGGCATTGCTTGATGAAGTTGATCCAAAGCAGGATCCCGAATACGTCTTTGAACTTACCGTCACCGGTAAAATTCCTTATAATCCACGTCATCCGTTTTTTGAAAACCCCGACTTCTTTATGCAATTAATGGAACACTTTGAAAAAACCGAACAGTACGAAAAATGTAAGGAATTAATTCAGGTCAAAAAAGATATCCGTTAACTATCCTGCTCCCCGCTTCACCTCCCGATCCAAGTCACACAAATTTTAAGTCTGGCGCAAATGAAAGTTTGCGCCAGCGCTATTTATATGGGTTGATTTGTTGATTTATTAATTGGGCGATCGAAAGTTCACGCTAATCGTTCACCGTTCATCGTTCATTTTTCACTTTTCGTTTTTCACTGTTCACTGTTTACTGTTCACCGTTCATTTTTCACTTTTCTTTTTTCACTGTCCACTGTTAACGTATTCATTGTCACTGTATTCAAAATTTACCTGTTTCTCACCATTATAAAATCCGACAGCCAGGTCATAAACCCGCATGAATGATTTTTTTACCTGCTCTTCAATTTTCGGGTATAAAACAGGAAATGGATTTTCATGCGTGTAGGAATAAGGAAAATGAACAATTTTAAATCGTTTTGAGCGAAAAAACTTTTCGCCGATAGCCTGCTTAATGCCCTCGACCGGCATGATCCTGTCATCACGTAATGCAATTACCATAAGGTTATCTGTAAAACCAGCCAATTTCATCTCCCTTTCCTTTTTAAGAATATTCGGTGAAATAATAGCCCGGAAAGCTTTTCCAAAATTATATTTCATCATGCTGTCCTGAAATCCTTTGTCACCGCGAAAGTTGATCTGCTTTTCAACACTGTCAACATAAAATTTCCGGATTGCCTCAAACGCCACACTATCCAGTATAAACTTCGAAATACCCTGCAGGTGGCTGAAAAGTGCCCCCCCTGCAAAAAAGACTATTTTTGACCGGTTGAGTATGCTGCTGGCATTGCTGAGCATCAATGATTGCAATAACATGCAACTGATTGAATAGGCAAAAATATCGGTTTTTGCCTGTGGCTCAAACAACGGATGGTCACCTTGTTTTATTTTTTTTAGCAATCCTATCAGATCGGTAATGCTCTGCAGTCCTGATAAAAAGAAACGCTGGGGATACCGGGTCAGGCGCTCACTTAGCGCAAGGTTAACAATAGAGGCCTCCGTTACCCTGGGATACAGTTTTTTCCGGATTTCAAGCAATCCGGCCATTTTCCTGGAATCGGACCACTCGGCCAGTCCCCTGTTAATATGAAATGATAACGGGAACATTATCACAGCCTTACCTGTTCTTTCCGCCAGTACGTGTGCCCCCGTCAAATGCTTATGCCACGTTCTTTCATTTAAACCGTGTAAAAAGATTATGGCTTCTGTGAAGCGTACCTTTCCTTTGGGTACAAAAACCGGATACCGGAAGTGAATATTCTCGGGTATCTGACTGTCTTCTTTGTATCCGGCATAATCAGCAGGCATCTTAAGAGACGACTGATAGTCAAAATTCATTATCCGTAAACGGCTTTCAGGAATCAGAATCTCATCTTTACTGAGATCAAACAGATCCTTCAACTGTTGATATTGTTCAATGTATTTCATAACGGTTGATCTGATGCCTGCAAAATAACAACATGCACCGGACATCAGGTAATTAAAGGGTTTCATAGGTAACTCATGGGACTAAAGGAATGTCTTCGGGGTGAAATTCAATTATATGGGGTAAAAATCTTATTATGTGGCAGTAATAATTTCACCCCAGAAAAAAAATGCTTATTTTTATTCGTGAGTTGTTTATGCATTTATGTTACCCTGGGAAAAAAAAATTCCGGATTACCTGACCGATAAAAAGAATACGGTAAGCTTTATTTTGTTTACTGCTGTTTTTGCTCTGGTATTCATCAATATTTATTCTCCGTTCGGTGTAGATAAATGGATGGAGATCAGTGAATTACACTTATTTTTTTACTCAAGCGTCGTCATTCTTATCGGTATGCTGATCATCGTCATCAGCAGGATGCTGATGTATATAATAACACGCAGAATATCATTGCGCTATATTGCCTATGCAGCCTGGATTGCAGGTGAAATAATGGTGCTTGCTCTCGTTTATGCCCTGATACAATGGTTTTTTCTTGAAGTCGACGATGGCTTCCCAGTGATCTTTCGTAATTCAGTGCGAACTACGGCCTATATCATTCTTTTACCATATGTTATATCATGGCTCTATCTTTCATTCAGGGACAAGTATTTAACCCTGGAAAGAATGGAGAATCGGTCCGGTCATGATATTGCCGAAATTTCTGGAAATAAGCCGGGTTCATCAATTTCCATGATTTCCTTCCGTGATGAAAAAGGAGTACTGAAATTCTCTATCAAAAAGGAGGATTTGTTATACCTTGAAGCCGCTGATAATTATATTGTTATTCATTATGTAGCCAGTCAGAAACCGGCCAGGTATATGATACGAAATACCCTGAAACGCATTGAACAGGAAATGCCAGAGACAGGACTTGTCCGTACTCACCGGTCCTTTATGGTAAATATCGATAACGTAAAGGTTATCCGCAAAGAAAAGGAAGGACTGATAATTGGTTTTGATTCACCGGTTGACATCACCGTTCCCATATCCAAGACCTACCTGGATGTTTTCGTGCGAAGGTTATCGAATTATGCAAAAGGGGAAGAGAAATAGAAGCCCCCTAAATACCCCTAAAGGGGACTTTTTGTGTTGCATAATATAATTCGTGAAAGCAGTATAGACCGGGTACCGCGTGAGAAGATATGGATTTATAATTCAATATCAGTCTGTTGATTATAAAACAATACAAAAAGATTATATTTGATCGTGCAAAATGAAACAATCCATGACCCAAACTTTAACCCATGCTGGCACTTTCGGAAATGCTCAAAACGTTCAGCCCGTTAAAAAGACTTGCATCAAAGAACTCACCGCTGCGAAAACAAATCGTTGAAAAACTAATTGACTTGGTTCTGATCGTCATCAGTATTTATCTTGCATTGAGTTTTGAAGGTCTGGCGGAAAAAAGAAAGGAACATAAGAAATTAAAACAGTACTATGTTAATTTTTGCGATGAGATTGTTAAGGATACGATCTCCCTTTCGAAGGTTATGACCCATACCGATATACTTCAGAAAAGCATAAAAATCCATATTGATCTGTTGCAGCAATATGATCCTTCACTTCAGGATACCCTGACAACTCTTTTCCAGGGAATGCTTTCCGGCCACCTGTTTTATTCTTCCAGTATGATATCATACAAAGCCATGGTATTGAGCGGGGACATCAAGTTAATTGAAAAAATGAAGGTGAAAGAGAAACTGCTGGAACTCGAAGAGGACTACAACGGGATAAAGCTTTTAGAGGACTTTTATCTTGACTTTTACCGGAAAAAACTCTTCCCTGCCGTTACGGAGAACTTTGATATGCTGGAACAAAAGCTGACGGTAAAGGATTATTATACACTGCAGCAGCACAGGAACCTGGTCGTTGAGTTATACTCGGTAAACAGCCAGCGGCAAGGCCAATACAAAGCAGCCATGGAGAAGGCACGGGAGACACTGGTTGTTTTAAAACATGAACTGGATAAATAGGCAACCTCACTTGCTGGTTCAAGGTGCTGCTTCGAAAATTCGGGTTACAACCGACCGAAGGAGGCTCAGCAAATCTAAACCCGAATTTGCGGGGGAAGTGCAACCATCAATCAGCGGTAGAGCACGATTGAAGAGTCATTGCGAGGACGCCGATCGGAATGTATCAGTTGTGAACAATGATAACGGCGGACGTGGCAATCGGTTCGAACAAGCACAGCTTCATATAATAACTTTTGGTGCCTTTAATGCCTGATATCCTAATATAATTCTATTTTGCTTTCGCAATGATCGTAAGTGAATTTAGCGAAGCGATATTACGACAGAAGGGAGTACACCTGCTTATGGCCGCTTCGAAACATTGACAGTATAACCTATGAGAATTCGAAACATGCATTTTTATAACTTTTCATTAAAAAAGTTCTGCCAGTTCGATTCGATTGCCACGCCATGTAACAGCATACTGGTTTTACTTCAGACATTCCGGTCGCATGGCTCGCAATGACTCATTATATAGGCAGAGCGGCAAAGTGTGCCTGTATGTATGTAGGGGTAATCGATTAGTACTTCCTTTTATTTAATCTTTCAATTTTTCAGGATTTCGAATGCTCATAGTTGCAAGCCCGAATCAGCATGGATGGAAAACCGCGAACCATCTCGATTATTAAACCTAAACGAGTATGGGGCCGAACTAATGATAGCATAGACGAACGATATTTTTTAATTCCAGAATCCTGTAAATCCTGTTTATCCATATTCAGACAAACAATAAAAAACCAGTCACACCTCTGATTTACCATGTACAATGTACAATTTTCGATGTTATATAAAACTGACCTTAACTTTTTTCAGTAATTTCTCCTCCAGCAACCTTACTATCCGGTTCACAACCGTGCGCCTGATTTCCAGCTCAACCGGCAGGTGCGGATCCTGGTGGGCAATGTTAATACGTGTACCAATGATGAAGTTGATCTCATCCGATTCGAGGATAAGTTTGACGATTTCATCAGCCGGCCCACGGTTGAGTTTGAAATTCGTGTTATAGGCCTTCAGCAGCTTTTCAACCTTGTTCAGGGTAAGGATCCCTTCCGTGAAGAGGTCAATGCTTTGCATATAATTCAACGGAGGAAGTTCGGGATCATCGAACCGGAAGGTATCTTCAATTTTCAGGTTAAGTTCACGGGCAATGATATCTCCTGTTGTTGCCCCCATGATGATCTTTTTACCGGTGAAGTCCTTTACCGACTGTGCCAATATCGGATCATCCTCCTTATTGTAGGGGGGGCCGGTGCAAATAAGCAACCTACGCGGCTCACGAAAATAGATGATTCCACAACTGGTATCGTCTTTTGCCTGGAAACCATCATTCCGGTAAGCCATATTCAGGATTTTGCCTGACAACTCCCGGGCCGATACGAGGGGAAACTGCTTAACCGTATCAATCGCCAGGCGTGCGACATTATCAATTCCCCAGCCAAAAGGGAAACGTGGTGTCCCCATACCCGACTGGGCGATACCATCGGTGCAAAAAATAATGCGATCCCCTTTTTTCGGTTGAAAATTGTAAATCCTGATCTTTTTCCCTGCATTGGGATCATAAGTAAGCGAAATGGTTTTTATCTCAGGATGAAAAATCTTTTTGTCGCGTATGATTATACACGGTGGATTGTCGTATTCCAGCAAGGTTGTTTTGCCGTCGTATTCAATATCAATAATGGTAAAAGTTGCGTAATTGATTTTACGTTCACTGCACTCCGGCAGGGTTTTCATAATGATCTCTGCGGTCTTTTCGGGTTCCTTATGTTCCTTTGTAAAATTAAGGGCCATGGTTGCCGTAAGGGTGGCCAGCACATTGGCTTTTATACCATGTCCCATACCGTCGGAAAGAACCACAACAACCCGGTTTTCTTCCTTAACCCTGCCTGACAGGAAAACATCACCGCAAATCCGTTCGCTCTCATAGCTCTTTTGCTGGCAATCGACTTCAACAAAAAAATTCTCATCCATGACAGATGGTTATCGTTTCTTTTTCTCTTCCTTATAGAATTCGATAATGGAATTCAACATCCGTTCAATATCCGTAGCTCCCTCACCCAGCAAAAAGCCTATTTTCTGAACCATTTCAAGATTACGGTCGATCACATCGGTGATGCGGTTGATCACTTCAGCACGCTGCACTTCAGGTGCACGCATATCACGTATGATACCCCCGGCTATCTTGCCGTTGACAATGGGGAAAATGGATACATTCAACAGGTTCCCGCCCACATTTATATCCCTGTTTTCAATATTTTCGTTGTCATTCAGGACATACGAAAACAAGTTAATAAAATTCGGTGGTATCAGTTTGTTAAGGTCAGCATTTACCAGTCCCGGTATCACGGTATATATTTCTTCTGCTTCCTCTCCGAGTATGGACGAAAAGGTGGCATTGGCTTTTATTATTTTCAGTTTGTTGTCTACAAAGACAACACCGGCCCTAAGCTTTTCGAGCATAGCATCGGTGAGTTCTGACATCCGACCTGAGGTTTCTTTCTGCAAGCGGGACTGTTCTTCGGTCTCTTTCAATAATCTGCGGGTTTTAGCAAGTTTTTCATTCAGCTGCCGTATGGATTCCATATTGCTCATGGAATTCTTCATAGCATACGAAATGCATAATTCCGGACTTGCAAGTCCCCTGCCAATGTCAACTGCAAATTCCCTGCAGGACGAATATCCGCATTCCGAACAACCGACAGTCTCACTACCCTTCTTTTCAAGCATGGTAAGGATTTCAGCTATTTTTTCCTCAGGAGGTACAGGCAGACGCTGGTCATCATTCCTGTATGGACGGTTATAATCCAGCTCCAGGTATGTTTGCAGCTGCTGGTACCATTCTAACCTGAAGAATCGTTGCAAACGCTTGTTGGTATATTTTATAACAAGATACTCGCTAAACAGCCTGCCACTTTGTTTTGTGAAACCAGGACCTGCAAGTGAATTTCCGGATGTGATATGGACATGACGGTGAATGAACTTAATGTTGTTCTCAAATTCCTGGATGGTCTCCATCATAGGTTTTATCCCTTCAATGCACAAAACACTGGTGGTCACCAGGTTCTCGTCCATGTCTGCGGCCTGTATTATTCCATTGGTAAGAGGATATAAGGCTCCTTTGTAACTCAATGGAGGATCGAACTCTGAGAATTCAAGGTTTGCCTCATCAATGGAAAAATGTTTGAAAAGACTGCGTAATTCATGAAAAGTTATGGCCACATCAACTTTACGATCGTCGTCGTATAACAATGCCTCATCTTTTTTAGCAATATCGGGTCCAATATACATTACCTTGATTTCCGGACCATACAGATGCCTCGCTATTCGGGCTCCCGCAATCATAGGCGATACCAGAGGAGCCAGGTTACTTATTAAATTAGGATGGTATTTTTCAACATAGGAAACAATGACCGGATCCGTCGATGTAATATAATACCGTCCTTTAAAATCGCTGAAAAGAAGTTGATATTTGTAGGCTATGACATCAACACCAAAAGACAACTCACAGGCGTATGTTATCCCGAGGGCTCTGAGCATTGTGGCAAACTTACGGTAATCCGTAACATCCTCAAACTCAACGGAGATACTGGGAGATAACAAGGCCAGCACTTTCTCACCGGAAGCCAGGAGGGCTTTAGCGTCCTCAAGTGAGCTTCGGTAGAAGATAGTCCTTGGATCACAAGCCAGAATACAGGCACCACAACCGATACAACGTGAGGGATTGATGACGGGAAAACCATCCGATGCGTCGGTCTGAATAGCTTTTACCGGACAAATACGAATGCATGTGTTACATCGGGTACAATTGCCGGTTTCGATTTTTACCAATGGTTCCAAGTATTATCCTCCGGTTTTAAATAAATCATGCAGGGATTCATTAAGGATGGACTGTATATTGTCTTCACTGACGTGATTGAATACTTTTCCTCCGATCTTAATGTTAGGCCCCTCATTGCACTGGCCAAAACAATGATCGCCTTTAAAATAAACTTTATCAGAAAGTCCGTTATGATTGATGAATCGTTGAATTAGCTTCAGCAGATTTTTATTTCCCCTTGAAAAACATGAGCTGCCCAGACAAATTACTATTTCCCGCCGATGGTTCATGGATCGCTGATTCTAATTCGTAAAGATAAAAAAGAAAATAGAATATGTTGTAATGGTTGTAATGGTTGTAGTTGTTGTGATGGTTATGTTGGTTATGAGGGGTGGTGAGGGTCGTTGCGGCGGTGAGAGTGATTTGAGGAGCCATCGGGTTATTATTTGGAATGAGGATTCAAACTTTTTTCCTATTTTAGTCCTCCCAAGCGATATCACCATGAAAGTACTACCCGAAAAGACAGTCAAAAGACTCAGTGAATACCGAAGAACCATACTCCGCTGCCTGGATGAGGGTAAGACCCATATATACTCTCACGAACTCGCCGAATTGCATAATATAACCGCTGTACAGGTTCGGCGCGATATCATGTTTATTGGATATTCAAGCCAGAGTCGTATCGGCTATGATATCAGGGATCTCTCAAAAGCAATTGGTAAAGTCATTGATCCCAAAGAAGAGATGCACCTGGCAGTTGTTGGATACGGCAACCTGGGGAAAGCGGTTTCGGCTTATCTCCTGAATAAGCGGCCTATGCTGAAACTGGTGGCAGCCTTTGACATTGACCCTAAAAAAACAGGATCAGCCCTTTCCGGTATTCAGTGTTACCCTATTGAGAGGTTAAGGGAGATTATTACCTCGCTTAACATTACCATCGCCATATTATCCGTTCCTTCATCAGCAGCCCAGGATATGGCAAAAGCACTGGTGGCATCCGGTATCAAAGGGATCCTTAACTTCACTACCATTAATATAAATGTGCCACCCGATATCTCACTTGAGGAGCTCGATATCATTACCTCCATTGAAAAGGTTGCCTATTTCGTGAAGCACGCACGGTGAGTATGGGTTGACGGTTTGAAGTTGCGGGGAAATGTAACCCACCCCTGGCCCCTCCGGGGAGGGGAATGGAGTGAGTGTTGTGTAGCTGGTACAACAATTACAACACACAACCACAACCATCACAACAATCATAACCATCATAACAACCTCCCTCTCCCCTTTTCTCAACTTTTTCTCCTTTCCATTGTTATAATTATTTGGCCTGCATTATTCATAGGTTTCTGTTAAAGCATTATAATAATGCGGGTTAAATTAAATAAAAATACTATGTCAAATTTTAGTAATTTAGACTCAATCTAAATATCGATGAAATATGGTTTCTGATGAAACAAAAGAAACGGTGAAGAAAATCTTTACCAGCTATCTCGAAAAAAAGGGCCACCGGAAAACACCGGAACGATATGCTATACTGAATGAGATATACGGTAATGAAGGGCATTTTGATATTGAAGCCCTGTACGTATTAATGAAGAATAAAAACTACAGGGTAAGCCGGGCTACCCTGTATAACACCATTGAGCTGCTGCTCGATTGTAACCTGGTTGTGAAGCATCAGTTCGGGAAGAATATAGCGCAGTTTGAAAAAGCGTATCAGTGTATTCAGCATGATCATCTGATTGATATTGATAACGGTAACGTTATTGAATTCTGTGATCCCCGTTTGCAGGAAATAATAAATACAGCATGCGAGTTGAACGGATTCATTCCAAGTCACCACTCATTGTATATATACGGAAAGAAGAAGGGTAAACCGGAAAAAAGGAAAAAAGTGTTTTAGTCAGATGTGAGTTATATGAAAACACGTAATGCTGATTGCTTTTTATCGTTAATTGATTACGATCTGCTCCCCAAATTCCATTTAACCAGTCTGTATATTCCCGAAATAATTTGTACCTTGCGCACGAATTATTCAATCATAACATTTCATGAAAGTAGACGTATTATTAGGCCTTCAATGGGGAGATGAAGGCAAGGGGAAAATTGTGGATGTTCTTACACCCGGTTATGATATAGTTGCCCGTTTTCAGGGGGGGCCCAATGCCGGGCATACGCTTGAATTCAACTCAATCAAGCATATCCTCCACACCATTCCTTCAGGCATTTTTCGTCCTCACCAACTGAATGTTATTGGGAATGGTGTAGTCATTGATCCGGTGGTATTTAAAAAAGAGGTTGAAGCACTTACACGCCTTGGTATTGATTTGAAAAATAAACTGCTGATTTCCAAAAAAGCGCACCTGATCTTACCTTCTCACCGGATTCTGGATGCAGCTTCCGAGGCAGCAAAAGGACATACCAAAATCGGATCCACACTAAAAGGTATTGGTCCCACTTATATGGATAAAACCGGTAGAAATGGCTTACGGATAGGCGATATAATATCACCATCCTTTACCGAGAAATATAATTTCCTGAAAGAAAAACACAAAGCACTGCTGACCATATATGATTTTCCTTACCATATTGAAGAGCAGGAAAAGGAGTGGTTCGAAGGCATCGAATTAATCCGAAAATATGAAATAATCGATAGCGAAGTTTTTATTAATCAGCAATTGCTCAAAGGAAAAAAAGTACTTGCCGAAGGCGCACAGGGGACTTTGCTCGATATTGATTTTGGTTCATATCCCTTTGTAACTTCTTCCAATACAATATGTGCAGGCGCATGTACCGGACTGGGCATTGCTCCTTCCAGGATCGGGGAAGTGCTGGGCGTTTTTAAAGCCTATTGTACACGGGTTGGTTCAGGGCCATTTCCTACTGAACAGGATAACGACACCGGAGATACGCTTCGCAAAACCGGAAATGAATTTGGATCTACAACCGGAAGACCAAGGCGATGCGGATGGCTCGATCTGGTGGCATTAAAGTATTCGATTATGATAAACGGAGTGACACAGTTATACATGACCAAAGCTGACGTGCTGTCGGATTTTGAAATCATTAAAATTGCTGTAAGTTATAAAATTAATGGTGCAGAAACCGAAACACTACCGTATGACCTTAAAAACATTTCCAAGCCTAAATATATCGAAATGAAAGGGTGGAAATGTGATGTTTCCTCGATAACTTCAGCCGGTGAAATTCCTAAGGAACTGGTCAACTACATTAAATTTATTGAAAAAGAGACGGGATTGCCTGTGACGATTGTTTCATTAGGTCCTGACAGAAAGCAAATCATCTTCAGGAGATAAACAATACTAATTCTTTTTGTTTGGCAGTTCAAGACCATAGCCGCTGACTTTATCCTCTCGTTTAAGCAGCAAGGCAAACAGAAAACCAAAAATACCCAGAGTTGCCAGCATAAGTATCGGATTGGTGTAGTCAAACCTCGCTTCACCTGCTTTTACCATTTCTGCTGTAATTCCTGGATTTGATTTGTCCAGAACATATCCAATAAGTAAGGCAAAACCCCACAATCCAAGATTCTGAATGGAGAACATTAATCCGTAAGCGGATCCGATCCGGCTTTGCTCCACAATCTTCGTGACAGAAGGCCACATAGCTGCGGGTATTAATGAAAATGCAATTCCCAATAATAGCATGGGCACAATTGGTGTGATTGTTGTCAGCGATAAGGCCAGATGAACAATGATCAGCAATCCTGATCCATATACCATTAAACTTGCGCTTTTTCCTTTGTTATCCGTAAACCATCCAAACAATGGTGTAAAAATTATGGTACCGAAATATACGGATGAACTTATTATTCCGCTAAGCTTTTCACTGAATGAGAATTTATTCTGCAACAGATCAGGAGCATACTTCATAAACGGGAATACCGCTGAGTAGAATGTAACACAAAGCAGGGCGATATATAAAAACGACCGGTTGGTTATCAGCATGAGAACATCCTTAAAACGAAAAGATTCTTCAACTTTAGTTTGCAGATCCTTTTCTTTACGATCAAAACGGAAGTCAATGACCATATATACAAGAAAAAGTACAAATCCTATTCCGAGCAATAAGGCTCCAAACCAAATCGGGGTGGTCCATTCGGGAACCATCAATTGCGGTGTAACGATCAGTGAAAGTGCGGCCCCTAAACGGGCTATAGCAAGGTTCGTTCCCAGGGCTAAGGCAATTTCCTTTCCTTTGAACCATTTTACAATTGATTTCGTTATAACAACAATGCTGGTTTCTGCTCCAAGGCCAAAAAGAAAATAACCCAGTGACATAACTTTCAACGGAGGAGACATACGAGTCCAGAATGAATTCATCATGGAATACCCAAACCCTCCTTCATTAAAACAGGGAGAAGCCCCGTACCATGTAATGCATGAACCTGCAAACATGAAGAAAACAAAGCAAAATCCGGTAATACGGATGCC
Organism: Bacteroidales bacterium; assembly: GCA_016928305.1. GTDB lineage: Bacteria > Bacteroidota > Bacteroidia > Bacteroidales > UBA10428 > UBA5072. The sequence goes on along the minus strand of JAFGKY010000047.1, from coordinate 19,487 downwards.
AAACCGGTCAGTGATCATACCTCCCAGAACAGCCATAAGCAGGAATACATTCGGAATGGAATAAGCAGCGATAAAAAAGCCATAGTCGGACGAAGTGAATCCCAGCATTTCACCCATTTTTTGTTTCAGGGGCGAAAGGGCATCATAAAAATAGTAGTTGGCAGCCATTACAAAACTGATAAGGAATAGCACACCCCAACGAAACATTTTATTCTCCCGTAATGATTCTGAGTTGTCTGCCATGTGGTATAAAATTTAAGCCATCAAATATAGGAGTTTTAATTTATCACACTATGACAAGTTACATTTTATGAAGAAATCTGACTTTTTTCAACACGTTTATGCAGGAAATTCCCGGATTCAAATGACAGGGAATAATTTTCAATCAAAAATTTCCATTTTAAAAATATAATTGCATCTTTGCTCACCTTATGATATAAATGCAATTATTGTTGTTAATTAAATGATAATCAATCATATCTATGAATGAATCGATAGCTATTCTTTGTGCAGGCGGACCTGCTCCCGGCATCAACACGGTTATTGGCTCGGCTACCAAAGTCTTTTTAAACGCCGGTTATACTGTGATCGGTATTCATGAGGGATACAAGACACTTTTTACCGATCATCCGAATATTGAGAAACTTGATTTCACCTTTGCCGACAGCATTTACAGCCGTGGCGGCTCAGCGCTGAAAATGAGCCGGTATAAGCCCAAGGACGAAGAATTCAGAGTAGATTTCTTCGTCAATAATAACGTGAAATTGCTGGTCACGATTGGCGGAGACGATACGGCTTCAACGGCCAACCGTCTCAGCAAGTTCCTTGAGAAAAACAAGGTCAAGGTCTCCAATATCCATGTTCCTAAGACGATTGATAATGATTTACCCCTGCCGGAAGGAATACCTACTTTCGGTTATCATTCTGCCAAAGAAGAAGGAGTTAAAATTGGCACCACCATATACGAAGATGCACGCACCAGCGGAAACTGGTTTGTAGTATCAGCCATGGGACGGGAAGCCGGTCACCTGGCTTTTGGCATTGGCACTTCGTGTCATTTCCCCATGATTATCATTCCCGAGATGTTCAACAAAACCAAAATCAGCTTTGATAAGATCACGCGGATGATAATTTCATCCATGGTGAAACGCATGTTGCTTGGGATTGACTACGGAGCTGCTATCATCAGCGAAGGCGTTTTCCATTTTATGAGTGACGAGGAAATTGAAGGAACAGGGATTAATTTTACGTATGATGAGCATGGTCACCCTGAATTGGGCAACGTCAGCAAAGCACATATTTTTAACTTACTGGTGCAACGTAAATTAAAAAAACTCAACATTTCTGTCAGGAGCCGGCCAAATGAAATTGGTTATGAACTTCGTTGTATTCGACCAATTGCTTACGACCTGGCTTATGCTACATTACTGGGCACGGGTGTTTTCAAACTCTTCAAGGAAGGATTAACCGGTTGCATGGTTATACAAACACATAAAGGTGATGTAGCTCCTCTTTATCTGAAAGACGTTGAGGATGAAAACGGTAAGGTCAAACCGCGCCTGGTAAATATCCATTCCGAACGGGTAAAGCTTGTATTCGACAATAACCTGCATTATATTAACCGTAACGATTATAAGGCAGCCAAGAAATACTTTACTAACCCCGAGGAATACGATTTCAAAAAGATACTCGAATGGTAACCTGAAAGCCCCTGCAGCGGGGCTTTTTTTTTGTACCAAAAATTAATATCTTTAGCTATTGATTCAAAGTCATTTATCAAAAATCTTATACCATGGTTAAAGCAAAAGCCAAAAAGGGGACCATTGCAATTCTCACCGGTGGCGGGGATGTGCCCGGTTTAAATCCGGCCATCAGAGCTATTACCATCCGAGCACTCAGGGAAGGATACCAGGTAATAGGTCTGAGAAGAGGATGGGCCGGTATAACCGAATTTGTAAGAGACAAGAAAGCCGATAACAGCGACAAATACATTGTATTGACAGAGGAGCTTGTAAATAAGGCAGGGAGAACCGGAGGAACCTTTATTCATACTTCCCGTACCCGTCCCAGTCATGTTCCGAAAGCCGAAGTGCCGGAACAATATCGTAACAAATATAAAAATGAAATGAATGATCTTACGGATGAGGTCATTAAAAACCTTGAATACCTTGGCGTTGACTATCTGATACCCATTGGAGGTGACGATACCCTGACCTACGGTGTACGGCTTTATGCCGAAGGCATTAAGGTGGTTGCAATTCCGAAAACGATGGATAATGACGTTCCCGGAACGGATTATTGCATTGGTTTTAGTACCTGTATAACCCGTACCATACAGATGTGTAATACACTCCGTACATCTGCAGGTTCACATGAAAGAATCCTTGTACTGGAGGTATTCGGAAGATATGCCGGATTTACCGCTATGTTGCCTACAATGGCAGGTGCAGCAAACCGATGTGTCATTCCGGAATACAAATTTGATGCTGAACTTCTGACCCGTCTGCTGATAGAGGACAGAGAGAAGAATCCCAGCAGATATTCTGTTGTACTGGTTTCAGAAGGGGCAATGATGTCCGGATCGAATGAAATGGTATTCCGTTCAGGGGAAAAAGACGCATACGGTCATGGTAAATTGGGAGGTATTGGTGAAATCATCTCAGATAGAATTAAAGAATTCTCACCTAAATATAATAAAGGGAAAAGAATCAATACCATTTACCAGCAACTGGGCTATCTGGTAAGGGGAGGTGATCCCGATGCCATCGATTCAATTGTTCCGATGGCCTATGGCAATCTGGCCCTTGATTTAATCCTCAAAGGTATTCATGGTCGTCTTGTTGTATTAAGAAACGGACGTTATGACAACGCTCCGATTGACGTGGTTACCAGTACCAATAAAGTGGTGGATGTTAAAAGATATTACAACCTTGAACGGTTACGGCCTCACTATAAAAGCTTTGAGTTCCAGCCGCTTTTTATTATGACCGGTAACTCCTGATGAAAACAAGCGATACCGGCAAACCGGTATCGCTCATTTCTTTACATACACCCAGGCATTGGGTGTCACATCGGCCCTGAATTGATCGATGTCTGCTATACTGGTTCTGAAATTATTATACGACCGGGCACTCACCATCTGATAACTTCCATAACCGGATACGATCTCTCCTTCATAACCCATGCCTCTGATTTTCTCAGCATATCTGCTGGCATTCTCAGGAACCTGAAAACAGCCAACTATCATATAAAATTGAGCATCTGATGCAGGCATGGTTTGAGTTTGCTGATAATTGTCCGGGATTTGCGGCTCCTGCTGCGCATCACTTATCATTTCCTGGTATATCGAGGAATCAATCCGTTCGGCCTGGCTGAGAGTGTCAACAACGGTTGAAAGAGTATCTACCTTCTTTTGCAGGATCTTCGTTTTTATGAACTTGCATGATGGCATTGCCAGCATAATGACCAGTGATACGATGACAATTTTTTTCATTGTATTCAATAATAGGGTTAGCTATTCATTATTTAAGCTAAGATAAGAAAAGACCTTCATTCATAACATCCCTTTATGTTAATAACACCGGATCCAGGGAAAAAAGGCTGCAATGAAAGCCATAACAACTTGTTAATAAGTTTTTCTTACTGTTTTTGAACAAAACAGAAATGAACAATGATCCGGTAAGTTCATCGTTTAGGTTCAGCATTCAAGCAGCCATCCAGATGATTCCATCATCCATTCTTTAACCGCCCTCACTCTTTAACGTTGAATCCTGACCTTTCACCTCTTTTTCTATACAAGATCGCATGCTTCAGGCGGCATCCAGTGTTTATCTTTACCTTCCCACTTAATATTGCAGCCTATTGGATTGGTTATGGGAACGCTTACTTTCTTTCCGGAAGTCAGCTCATCAAGGACAATGTCGAGGTTATTGATTTTTATTCTGGTAACGTCCCTCGGACTGTCAACCCCGCGACCTGTATAGACCAGCTTACGGTTTTCATCAAAAACAAAAAAATGAGGCGTACGCAATGCCCCATATGCCAATGCTATTTCCTGCAATTCATCATACAGGTATAACCAGGGAAACTTTTTCTCGTTCATGCGCTGTACCATGTGAGGAAAATCATCTTCAGCATATGTACGAGCACTGTTTGAATTGATGGCAACAAATTTCACCCCTTTGTCCGAATACCGCAAAGCAGTTTCACGCGTAGTCTCATCCGACCCAAGCACATAAGGACAATGATTGCAGGTAAAAAAGATAACCAGGTAAGGATGGTCATTAAAATCAGCCAGGCTGTATGTTTTTCCGTCTGTTGCAGGAAGTCTGAAATCGCTGGCTATTTCTCCGGGTTGCAATGTAAATGGCATGGATGATTATATTGGATGATTTTAAATAAAACAAACCTAGTGTATCTTATGTTCAACCATCCGTATAAAAAATTCGTTCATTCTTCATGGTCAAACCAGGAAATGTACACGATCCGAAAGTTACACGAATAAAAAACCCGGTGGCATGCCACCGGGAAAAATTGCAAATGAAGGTACAAAATTGTTGCCTACAGCCCAACTTTTATTTCATATCGTACCTTTGCCTGCATATTTCTATGCGTTTCCAAATCCTGATCAAGTACAGCTTTAACCTTGACAGTGTATTGATCTGATTTCAAATAATCCGAAAGATCGGTTTCCTCCTGTATAAGAGGAATCTCAGTTATGCCTGTCGGCACAGCAGTCACCTCAGCCACCTTTATAGCAGCCTTGCCTGGTGCCTCAAGCGTAAGCACAAAGGATTCAAAAGGATCAAGGTTTCCTTCTTCATCCACAACCCTCACAGATGCATCCTTTATTTTAACGGAATTAAGTTCTCCTATATTCTGGCCTTCAGCTTCAATGATACTGTCAAGGTCAGATTCAATGATCACAAACGTTTCTGAATAAGTGCCCGCCTTATCGGGATTGACCGTAAAATCAATATAGGTATAATCCGAATTGATTGTAACACCAATTTTATCCAGTATTTCTTCACACCCTAACAAGATAAACAAAAGCAAACCTGAAACTGCCGAAAATAAAAAAAATCTCTTCATTTGGTTATAATTTTATAAAAATAAAGATAATGCAATGAAACAGGCTGAGCAATTCTTTAATCAAATTATATGAAGGTTAGTCAAACAATACTTCACTTTCATCAAAGACCGTTCAATGTTGTTGTCAAGTCCAATGGAAAACCGCACCAAGCCTTCTGAAAGTCCCATATTCCGTTGAATTTCTTCCGGCACTTCCGACGAAGTGCTTTTTCCTGAATTGCTGAACAAAGTCTTAAAAAAACCCAGACTGACCGCCAGGTATCCTACTCCTTCCTCCTGCATCATCCGCATCAGGTCATAAGCCCTGTCGACTGTATCAACATCCAGAGCCATCATGCCTCCATACCCGTATCCTGTATTCATCATCGAAGTAAACAATGCATGTTGAGGATGGGAAGGCAATCCCGGATAAATCACTTTCAGACCAAGTTCTTTCAGTCCATTTGCCATGAACATGGCATTATGACTGTGCTGTTTCATTCTTATGTGAAGCGTGTGAAGGTTTTTCAGTATGCCCGAAGAGCGGAGGGGATCGAGCACAGGACCTAATAACATGGCTGTCCCGTTATTTACATTGGATAACGCTTCAATAAATTTCTTTGTGCCACAAATAGCCCCTGCAACACAGTCGTTTTTACCATTGATGAACTTAGTCAGACTATAAACAACAATATCAGCACCCAATCGGGCCGGCGAAAAAATCATCGGACTGAATGTATTATCCACCATGAGCAGAATATCATGTTCTTTTGCAATACCAGTCAATTTAGGGATATCCGATACCTGAAGCAAAGGATTGGTTAAAGTCTCCGTGTAAATAAGCCTTGTATTCGGTCGGATAGCTTCTCTCACAGCGTCCAGATCGGTAATATTAACACAACTTACCGAGATATTGAACTTGGGCAGGTAGTTCACTAAAAAAGCAAAGGTTCCGCCATAGGTTGTCACACTTGTTATCAAATGATCGCCTGAATTACACAGCTGAAGAATTGAGCAGGTTATAGCAGCCATTCCCGATGCCGTGATCCAGGCGCTTTCGGTTTCTTCCATTGAGGCGAGCGCATCAGCCAGGTATTTGTTGCTTGGATTCCAATGCCTGGAATACAAAAAACAGCCTTCCATATGTCCGAGGAAGGTTTCTCTCATGGTCACAGGATCCATAAAGGTAAAAGTAGAACTATCGGTAATGGATGGATTGACACCACCAAATTCGCCAAACTGCAATAGATTCTGAATTTGTTCTGCCGGATCAAAAGCTGGTTTCATAACACACTGTATTTCCTTAAAAAATTAAGAAAAAAAGCGCAGGTAAACAATAATCCAAATCATATTCCTTCATAAATCATATGCCTTTTTTTTATAATGACCAATAAGTTTTGTTAAGATCCGTACCCTGCCTGAAAAAAATTAATCCACCCTTTTTTTTCATTAAAACGCATAAATGATCCATTCATCAATAAATATTCACCTCTTGTATGGTAAAACCGTATATAAACATGAGAACCAAAACATTTAAATCGCATTTGTGTATGGAATACAACTGGAAAAACCGGACAGTCTTGGTGGTTGAAGATGATGAAATGAGTTTTCGTTATATTGAACTGGTTTTATCAAGGAGAACAAACATCAATATTATATGGGCTATCAATGGTCAGCAGGCCGTTGAATATTGTCGGTTATACAATCATATCGATTTGGTTTTAACCGACTTACAATTGCCTGTATTTGACGGATTGGAGGCAATAAGGCGTATCCGAAAATTTAAGCCCCATCTCCCCATTATTGTTCAGACCGCCAACGCCATGAATGATGAATATGAAAAATGCATCAAAGCTGGAAGTGACGGTTATGTCACAAAACCCATTAATCTGATTGAGCTTTTTACCATGATGGACAGGTTATTGAATCCCGTAACTTCGCATGTTTAAATCCACGGGAACCGATGCAGCTTAAATTCATAGCCCTTCCTCTTTTTTAATACTTATCTTCACAAGCAAAATTGATCATTCATTCGATTCGTCAGGATTTTTTTGTTAATTTGGTTGATTGAACTCAACCTCAAATAACATGAAAACCCTGATTCAATTTTTTGAAGACTGTGTGGAAAAATACACGGATAATATTTACCTGCTCGAGAAAAAGGATAACAAATACACCGGTGCCACCTATGGTGAAGTCAAAGAGAAAGTATATCAGTTCGCAGCCGGGCTGATACAACTTGGCGTCAATAAAGGAGACCGTATAGCCCTTTTGGCGGAAGGCCGCAATGACTGGGTAATCAGCGAAATAGGCATGTTCTATCTTGGAGCAGTGGATGTCCCTTTGTCCATCAAGCTTACAGAACCATCGGAAATAAAATTCAGGTTAAAGCATTCCGGGGCAAGATTCATCATTGTTTCAAAAAGCCAGGCGAAAAAGATTCATTCTTTGCTTAAAGAAATTGATGCAGTTGAAAAGATTATCCTGTTGGACCCTCAGGACACATATGCCAGCCACGAGATCTATTTCGGCCATATCCTTCAGTCGGGAAAGGAATTCCTGAACACGCATGAAAAAGCATTTACCGAGCGCTGGAATTCCGTTGAGCCTGATGATTATGCAAATATCTGCTACACATCCGGTACCACTGCGGATCCCAAGGGCATAATCCTGACCCATAAAAACTACCTGGCTAACATAAAGCAGTCACTGACACTGTTTTCTGTCCCCCCCGACTGGACAACATTGTTATTCCTGCCCTGGGATCATGCTTTCGCGCATACATGCGGAATATATACCCTGATGGCCTGTGGTTCCAGCATGGCCTCCCTGCAGTTAGGGGAAACCAGTATTGAAACCTTAAAAAACATACCGGTCAACATCAGGGAAATCAGGCCGCACTTTCTCATGAGTGTACCCACCACGGCCAAGAGTTTCAGAAAAAACATTGAAAAAGGCATCCATGATAAAGGGAAACTGGCAGAAAGCCTGTTCCGGCTTGGACTTGGAATTGCTTACGTATATAACGGCAATGGCTGGGATAAGGGTAAAGGACTCAAGATCCTCCTTAAACCCCTTAACATGCTCTTTGATAAAATATTGTTCAGCAAAGTTCGGCAGGCATTTGGCGGAAGACTCGAGTTTTTCATTGGCGGAGGGGCATTGCTGGATATCGACCTGCAGCGTTTCTTTTATGCCATAGGAATTCCCATGTACCAGGGATATGGTCTTACAGAGGCAGCACCGGTAATTTCAGCCAACAATCCCAAAAAACATAAGATGGGTTCTTCAGGACCGGTGGCCCTCCATATGGAAATAAAAATATGCGATGATGACGGAAAAGAGGTTCCCACGGGTGAAAAGGGAGAAATTGTGATCCGGGGAGATAACGTAATGGCCGGTTACTGGAAGAATCCGGAAGCCACTGCTGAAACCATCAGAGAAGGCTGGTTGTATACCGGTGACATGGGCTATATGGATAAAGATGGGTTCCTGTATGTGCTGGGACGATTTAAGAGCCTGCTGATCGGCGATGACGGTGAAAAATTCAGTCCCGAAGGAATTGAAGAGGCGCTTATACAGCAATCGAAATTCATTGAGCAGTGCATGCTGTACAATAACCAGAATGCTTATACGACGGCTCTTATTTATCCCAATGTGCAGGCTGTCAGATCGTGGATGGCTGAACGCAATCTGCAGGCAGGAAGTTCGGATTTCAGCAGGGAAATCATTCAGCTGATCGAACATCAGATCGATCCGTTCCTAAAAGGAGGAAAGTATGAAAGTATGTTTCCCCACCGCTGGTTGCCTTCAACCTTCGCTTTGATAACCGAGGGATTCACTGAAGAAAACAAACAGATAAACAGCCTGATGAAAATGGTCCGGCCAAAAATAAATGAGTTTTACACAGACAGGATACAGTATATGTATACTGCCCAAGGAAAGAACATCCATAACGAACAAAACATTAAGGCATTGCAGGTATTGTTAGCATAATCACAGGCACTTACCAATCTACAGATAGCGGAAGGTATATATCGAATCAAAACCTGCCGGTATGGGTTCTTGAAAAGCATCCGATAGGTTATTCCCGTAGATCCTGAATTCCAAACCAGATTGTAAGTTTGGAATCTTTTAAAATATCCTCTATTTTTGGATCAACAATTGCAATGTAAAGGAAATTCTGGCAAAGGGTATCTCATAATCCTGTGAACCTATTCATATGAAAAATAAAAGCCTGATCACCGAGCTTCAAAAACGGATTCTTATATTGGATGGAGCCATGGGAAGTCTGATTCAGCAGTATCAGCTGGAAGAAAAGGACTACCGCGGTGAAAGGTTCATACACCATAAACATGATCTGAAAGGCAATATTGATATCCTTTCCATCACGCATCCCGATATCATAAAGAGAGTCCACGAGGATTACCTTAAAGCCGGGGCAGATATAGTGGAAACCAACACCTTTAGTGCCAACCGGATTTCTCAGGCTGACTATAACATGGAAGAATGGGTTTATGAAATGAACGAAACATCAGCCAGGCTTGCCCGTGAGGTTGTTGATGAATTCATGCACACAAATCCGTCGGTTCCACGATTTGTTGCCGGATCCATGGGGCCTACCAACAAAACAGCATCGCTTTCACCCGATGTCAACGATCCCGGTTTCCGGTCCGTTACTTTCGATGATCTGGTGTTGGCGTATGCGGAACAGGCAAAAGGATTATTGGATGGCGGCGTTGATATGTTGCTTGTCGAGACAATCTTCGATACCCTGAATGCCAAAGCAGCCATTTTCGCGATCGAAGAATTATTCCGTGAAAGAGACATACGTCTGCCCCTCATGGTTTCCGGAACTGTAACCGACGCCAGCGGCCGGACACTTTCCGGTCAGACCATTGAAGCCTTTCTCAATTCCGTTTCGTGGGCCGATCCGTTAACCATTGGCGTGAATTGTGCTCTCGGCGCAAGGGCCATGAAACCTTATGTGGAAGAACTCAGCCGCAAAGCTCCTTTTTTTATAAGCGCTCATCCCAATGCCGGTTTACCAAATCAGTTCGGTGGTTACGACGACACTCCGGCCAATATGAAAAACCAGCTGAAGGAATTCCTTGAAGCCGGCATTGTCAATATCATCGGAGGCTGCTGCGGAACAACACCTGCACACATACATGAATTTAAGGCACTTGCCGGCGGCTACTCTCCCCGCAGCATACCTGACATACCCGTTGAAACACGTTTAAGCGGACTGGAACCGCTGACAATCAGCCGGGAAAGCAACTTCATCAATATCGGTGAAAGAACCAATGTTGCCGGATCAGCTAAATTTGCTGAGATGATCCGTAATGAAAAATTTGAAGAAGCACTCTCAGTAGCACGTGAACAGGTTGAAGGTGGAGCACAGGTTTTGGATATTTGCATGGACGATGCCATGCTCGACGCGGAAAAATGTATGGTGAGGTTTCTTCACCTGCTGGCTTCCGAACCCGACATAGCAAGGGTACCCGTTATGATCGATTCATCCAAATGGTCGGTTATTGAAGCGGGCCTGAAGTGTGTTCAGGGAAAACCAATCGTTAATTCCATAAGCCTCAAAGAGGGTGAAGAGGTGTTTTTGGAACAGGCACGAAAAATCAGGCAGTATGGTGCTGCCATGGTGGTCATGGCATTTGATGAAAAAGGACAGGCTGACACTTTTGAACGCAGGATCGAGATATGCCGGCGTGCATATAGGATCCTTACCGAAAAGGCCAGGGTAAAACCTGAAGATATCATTTTTGATCCGAATGTTCTTGCCATCGGAACCGGCATTGAAGAGCACAATAATTATGCTGTCGATTTCATCCGGACCACAGCATGGATCAAGGAAAACCTGCCCCATGCTAAAGTAAGCGGAGGGATCAGCAACCTTTCTTTCGCCTTCCGCGGAAACAACAGGATAAGGGAATCCATTCATTCTGTGTTCCTTTACCACGCCATCGCCGCAGGGCTGGATATGGGAATTGTCAATCCTTCTATGCTGGAGGTTTACGATGAAATACCCGCCGAATTGCTCGAACAGGTTGAAGATGTAGTGTTAAACAGGCGGTCTGATGCGACCGAAAGGCTGATCGCTTTTGCCGAAACCCTTAAACAATCGGAGAAGAAGGAAGAGAAACCCGACGAGTGGAGAAATGCTGCCGTTGAGGAACGTCTTAAGCATGCCCTTGTCAGGGGCATTGTCGATTATGTCAGTGACGACGTGCTGGAAGCCCGGAAAAATTATCCAAAAGCTTTGAATATCATTGAAGGTCCACTGATGGATGGGATGTCTATCGTCGGGGATCTTTTTGGCACCGGTAAAATGTTTCTTCCGCAGGTGGTAAAAAGTGCCCGGGTGATGAAAAAAGCGGTGGCAACGCTCCTTCCCTATATTGAAGAGGAAAGAAATGCTGAGGATGCTGGCAATTCCGGATCGGCAGGTAAGATCTTGCTGGCTACTGTCAAAGGAGATGTACACGACATTGGTAAAAACATTGTTGGCGTCGTGCTGGCCTGCAACAATTATGAGGTGATCGACCTGGGTGTAATGGTTCCGACCGAAAAGATCATTCAAGCCGTTATCGATCATAAGGCAGATATCATCGGACTAAGCGGACTTATTACTCCTTCACTTGAAATTATGGTTGATGCCGCGCAGCAATTTCAGAAGACAGGATTTACCACACCGCTACTCATCGGAGGTGCCACTACTTCCAAAATGCACACTGCTGTTAAAATCGAGCCTCACTACAATGCTCCGGTCATCCATGTGAAAGATGCGTCAAAGAGTGTGGGTGTAGTAAACAGCTTGCTGTCGAATAATTTACGCAAATCCTTTGTGCAACAGACGAAAAAAGAGTATGAAGCATTACGTGACTCTTATTCGGGTGTAAAATCACAAATCCAATATATCACACTGGAACAGGCCAGAAATAACCGACTGAAGATTGACTGGAGAAAAACAACGATTCATAAGCCATTCTTTACGGGAATTAAGGTCTTTGATGATTTTTCCCTTTCGGAAATCAAATCCTATATAAGTTGGGTATTTTTCTTTATCGCCTGGCAGCTGCGGGGTAAATTTCCCGACTTGCTCAATGATCCCAAAATCGGGAAGGAAGCCCGCCAACTGTTTGAAGACGCCAACCGTTTACTCGACAGGATCATCGACGACAGACTTCTCACAGCAAGGGGTGTAATAGGAATATTCCCGGCCAATACAGTAGGAGATGACATAGAAGTATATGCTGACGAATCACGAAAAAAAGTCATTGCATCATTTTTCAACCTCCGCAATCAGGAACATAAAACCGATGGTTCTCCCAACCTCTGTCTGGCTGACTTCATAGCCCCGGCGTCAAGCGGCGTAAACGATTACCTGGGAGCTTTCGCGGTAACAACGGGACTGGGAATCGAAAAGCTGCTGGCCGCATTCGAAGAGAGTTTTGATGACTACCACGGAATTATGACAAAAGCACTGGCCGACAGATTGGCCGAAGCTTTTACCGAACTCATCCACGAAAAGGTCAGGAAAGAGATATGGGGTTATGCACCATCGGAAAATCTTATACTGGAAGACATGCTGCTCGAGCGTTACCAGGGGATCCGTCCGGCATTCGGTTATCCGGCTTGTCCCGATCATTCCGAGAAAAAAACCTTGTTCCGGTTGCTGGATGCTGAGAATAATACAGGAATATCGCTCACTGAAAGCTTTTCCATGTATCCGGCAGCTTCCGTAAGCGGTTTGTTTTTCGCACACCCGGCTTCACGGTATTTCTTTGTGGGTAACATTTCAAAAGACCAGACAGAAGATTATGCCAAACGAAAGAATGTTTCATTGGAAACCGTCGAAAGCTGGTTGCCGGTGAATCTGAATTATAAATAGAAAATGATAGTGGTTCGAAGATCACAGACAATCTTAAAACTTTCAAACTTTCAAACTTTCAAACTTTCAAACTTTCAAACTTTCAAACTTTCAAACTCATATTAGTCCACGGTCGACGGTCCACAGTCCGCAGAAAATTCATATACGGTACAGGTCTTTTCTTTTATTCTTTTATCTTTACTCTTTTGTCTTGGTTCTTGTCTCAAATTCAATATCATCATGAAGATCACTGACCTGTTTACCCGGAAGAAAAGAACCTTCTCTTTTGAGTTTTTCCCGCCCAGAGACGAAATATCGGCCGTTGATTTCGGGATCAATGTCGGTCAACTGATGAAGCTCGATCCTTCTTTTGTATCGGTAACCTATGGAGCAGGTGGATCGACACAGGAAAGGACCTTTGCCCTGGTTAATTACCTGCATAATAAGATCGGATTGACAACCATGGCCCATTATACCTGTGTAAACGCCACGCATGATAAAGTGACAGCCGATATAAATCAGCTAAGAAACAATGGCATTGAGAACCTGATGCTGCTCCGGGGTGATCCGCCCGTTGGATCCAACGTTTTCTTCAATAGAGATACTTCCTTTCAGCATGCCAGTGATCTGATATCCGTGGCAAAAACAATATATCCATTCAGTGTAGGGGCGGCAGCATATGTCGAGAAGCATCCGGAAGCTTCGTCGCTTAAAGAAGATATTCAAAACCTTTATATAAAATATAAAGCCGGAACAGATTTCCTGGTAACGCAGCTATTTTTTAACAACGAAGCTTACTTCAATTATGTTACCATGGCGCGGGAAGCCGGCATTACATGCAGGATCATTCCGGGAATCATACCCATCACCAGTTCCAAACAGATACAGAAGTTCATGGAAATGACAGGTGCGCAGGTGCCTGAAACTCTGGCCGATAAAATTAAAGCTAACGCAAATAAACCGGATAAAATATACCAGATCGGGCTTGATTTTGCCATTGAGCAATGTATCCAACTGCTGGAATGGGGTGCGCCCGGTATTCACTTTTATACGCTCAATAAATCAAGGGCCACCATTGAAATCTATGAAACGCTGCCGAAAAGGCTCATGTAGAGACGTAACATGTTACGTCTCTACATTATTATTTATTAAGGTACATTCTTCAGTGTTTCCGTCAGGAAATCCCAGAATTTCTGAACGCTGCCAATATGAACCTTCTCATCCGGTGAATGCGGATGCCGTATGGTAGGACCCAAAGAAATCATGTCGAGGCCCGGATAAATACCACCGATAAGCCCGCATTCCAATCCTGCATGAACAGCTTTTATTTCGGGTGTTCGACCGAATTTCTTTTCATATACCTTCTTCATCACCTCAAGGATTCCTGATTCCATGTTTGGTTTCCATCCGGGATAGGAACCGGTGAATTCCACTTTTGCCCCAGCCATTTCAAACAGAGCACGTATCCTGTCCGACAAGGCCAGTTTGGCTGTATCGACTGAACTTCTCAACAGGCAATAAACCATGATTTTTTTACCATCTGTTTTAATGATGGACAGATTGGTGGAGGTCTCAACCAAACCAGGCATATCATCACTCACACGGATCACCCCGTTGGGGCAGGCATAGGTTGCGCCCATAAAGCGTTTTTGTAAGTTATCTTTCATCATCCTTTTAGCGGCAGGAGCTTTATGAATGTCTATGTTAAGATCCGGTTCACGGTTGTTCAATTCCGTCTTAATACATTGCGCAATCTTTTTTAATATTTTCAACAGTTCCGTTTGCTGTTTTTTCGGCACAACAATAGAAGCAAATGCCTCGCGTGGTATGGCATTTCGCATGTTTCCTCCTTCCATTTCCGCTATCCTTACATCGGTTTTGCGCGAAGCTCCGTACAATAACCTCAAAAGAATGAAATTTGAGTTTCCCCGGCCAAGGTGAATATCAAGTCCCGAATGACCTCCTTTTAATCCCCTGATCTGAACAGAATAGGTGACATAGTCTTTGGGCACAGGCTCGGATGCATAGCGGAATACTATATTTCCGTCCATACCACCGGCACAACCGACGTATAGCTCTCCTTCATCTTCTGAATCAAGGTTTAGCAGAATATCACCTTTCAGCATCCCGGATTTAAGTGCAAAGGCACCTGTCATACCGGTTTCCTCATCTACGGTGAATAAGGCTTCAACCGGCCCGTGAACGAGTGTTTTCGATTCCAGAACGGCCATCATGGAAGCCACTCCAATACCATTATCAGCTCCAAGCGTAGTGCCGTTTGCCCTGACCCATTCACCGTCAACAAGGGTTTCAATGGGATCTTTTTCAAAATTGTGCTTCTTGTCACTGTTTTTTTGTGGAACCATGTCAAGATGGGCCTGCAATATAATGCCTTTTCGTTTCTCCATACCCCGGGTTGCAGGCTTGCGAATAATGATGTTCCCGACAGCATCTGCTATGGTTTCCAATCCGTTTTTCCGACCAAAGTCTTTTATAAATTCCACTACCCGGGCTTCTTTCTTAGATGGCCTGGGAATCTTTGTCAGGGAATCAAAATGCTTCCATACATCGACGGGCTGTAGTGCAGTTATTTTTTTCATCCGTTTAAAATTTTTAATTACATTCAAATAAAATATTTAAAAATTCGTTTCATAGGTTTAATTAAATGATGAAATCTAAAGATATTGTATTTTAACTTTCCTGCAGTACGATATTTGTCATCTTTTTATTTTAGTTTATATGCTTCTCGACATATTCAAGGGAGAAAAATACTATTTTCGCACATCCATTTACAAATTGCATTGCATGTTTATGAAAAAATTGCTTTTTATCCCTGTATTTTTATCCGTAATATCCGTTGCTTATTGCCAGCCGGTTAGGTGGTATACAATTGAAGAAGCCCTTGAGATGACACAAAAAGAACCCCGTAAAATCGTTATTGATGTGTACACAACCTGGTGCAGATGGTGCAAAGTAATGGATACGGCTACCTTCAATAATCCGGTTGTCGCCGGATACCTTAATGAAAGGTTTTATCCGGTAAAATTCAATGCCGAACAGCATACCGATGTTACTTTTCATGGCCAAACTTACAAGTTTATTTCCGTTAGCGGCAGAGGTTATCATGAACTTGCTGCTGTATTGCTAAATGGCAATCTGGGATATCCGTCTGTCGTCTTCCTTGACGAAAAAGGTCAAATGATTCAACCTTTACAGGGTTATATAAAAGCAAAGCAATTCGATCAGATTTTAAAGTTCTTAGGCGAAGATGTATTTAAGAAACAAAAATGGGAGGATTTCCTGAATACATATGTTTCACCGGTTAAAGAATAGTCCTGAACAGGATTTGAAAGGATTGAAAAGGATGTCAGGATGAGAAATCCGGACAACTACCCATTGTTTACTGTTTTTTCCGCTATTTACTTTCTTCCTCGCAATGAAATGGCCACCAGCGATCCAAACTGATACACCGGAAATCTGGCCTCATACAGCACTTGTTCACCGTATAAAATGCGCATAAATGCCTGATCGGGGATACGATAAAACAGCTGATTTCCAGATCCTTTGGGATTAATAACAAGGGTACCAAAACCGCTTGTTTTGTTTAAATCCTTAATATCAGCCAGCACCGGTTTGCCCCCGTTCTCCCCTGCTTCCATAAATCCTTCTGTTGTCGAGAACCTGAATAATATGGTACGGGCAATGTCTGTATTACTTTCCGGAATATAATAGAATGTTCGTGTAAGGGTTGAAGAGGATCTTTTTCCTATGAAGAGAGAAATATACTCCGCCTCAATGTTATTAAGCTCGTCAACGGCTCTGCCAAGAGCTTCTCCGTCAGGCATATAATCGTACTGACCTGAAATAAGTTTAAATCTTCTTTTCCGGATTTTAATTATGAAATTCGCAGCTTCTTCGGCTTTCTGTTCTGTGGTTTTGATTACCGGGTCAGCTTTCCCTTTTGAAACATGCGGTTGAGGATAAGAAGAATCCGGTAAAATATCACTTACGATAATATCTTTATCTGCTTCAAAGTTCCTTTTTACCGAAAGATCCTTGAAAATTAACGGTTCTGTTGGCAGTGTATATTTATTTTCAAATACCCGGCGGTTCGTAAAATTGCCCGGCAGTAATATCAGGCTGTCTTTGTGAAGTTCCCCGATAATTTTAAGATAAGAAGACCTTCCGGTGCTGTTAACACTAAAAAGAAAGTCGGGATCTGTTTCGGTATAGTGCGAAACACTGGCAGACATAAGGGTCCATTTTTCATGTGGTTTTGTTACCACATCCGTAATCCCAAGATATTTACCTGCATACATATAATATGGACCCGGCACAAAGGATTCCTGCCGGGCAACAACCGTCACTGCTACGCACGATAAAGGCAAAGCATACAGGCAGGAACTGGGGCCAGTACTCCCGACATTATTGACATTGGTTATTGATATTTTTGTAAAGGGACTACAGGTGGAAAGTAAAACCAATGGAAACAAGAACAAAAATTTTTTCATGATTTACCGGTTTTCAGTTTTCAGAAAGGCATTTCCAATATTTTCCGTAATATCGGAAGCAATAAGCGCCTGTTGTCCTGTTTGTTGTGCTGCCAGGTCGCCGGCCAGTCCATGCAAATATACACCTGTCCGGGCAGCTTCCGAAGTCTCATATCCCTGTGCGAGCAGGGAAAGGATGATTCCGGTAAGAACATCGCCACTGCCTCCCGTTGCCATGCCCGGATTGCCGGTACTGTTAAAATAACACCTCCCATCAGGTAATACAACAGAAGTATTAGCTCCCTTAATGATCACGATGATCTTATAATGCCGGGCAAAATCAATTTGTTTCATCAACCTGTCATAGTTATTAATAAAGGTTCCGGCTATTCGTTCAAACTCCCTGGGATGAGGTGTTATAATACTGTTTTCCGGGATTCTGTCCAGTAGTTCTTTATGAATTCCCATGATGTTTAATGCATCTGCATCGATAACCAACGGCTTTGAACATTTCAGCAACAAATCGTTAAGTGCATGTTGCACGGAAGCATGGGTTCCGATACCCGGACCGATCCCAACGGCATCATAAAGATTCAGATCGGGCAATACAGAAAAGCAATTTTCAGCAGGATCGAGACTTACAATGGCCTCAGGAACAGATGACTGTATAATTTCGTAGCCTTTTTGCGGAATATGAACCGTTACCAGTCCTGCTCCTGTTCTCAGGCATGCCTTTGATGCCAGCACAGAAGCCCCCATCATGCCATATGAACCGGCTATCAGCAATGCATGTCCATAGGTACCCTTGTGTGAAAACTTCCGGCGGGGCCTGATCATAGTGGCAATTTCTTCCTGTAGTATGAAATAATAAGGGGTGGGGGTTTTTTCAATGCATTCCCGGTGCAGCCCTATGTCCAGTATTGTCCAGTCTCCTATAAATTGCTCATTTTCCGGAAAGAAAAAAGCAAGTTTCGGAAACTGAAAAGTCAATGTAAAATCAGCCCTTATTATGGTCTCAATCGTATTGCCTGTATTGTCTTCTCCCATCAGACCACTGGGAATGTCAACAGCAATAGTTTTACATCCTGCTGTGTTCACATGTTTTACAAGCTCAGCAGCAAGTCCGCTTAATGGCCGCGAAAGCCCCGAGCCAAAAAGAGAATCAATAACAATGTCGTGCGGCTGCAAGGCCGGAAAATGTATTGCTGATTCCATAACGAAAACCGGAACCCGGTTTTGATCCGTCAGCCGTTTACGGTTGATAGCGGAATCGGCAGAAAGTTCACCGGAGAAGGATGTCAGGTACATCCGGATATTGGTGTACCCTCTGTCGGCAAGGAGCCTGGCAATCGCCCAACCATCACCGCCGTTATTCCCCGGACCTGCCAATATAACAAAACTATCCGTATGGTCAAACTTATCACTTAGCCAATCGGCACAGGCTGTGGCGGCCCTTTCCATCAGGTCGATGGATGCCACCGGTTCATGTTCAATGGTATAGGCATCAATGTCCCTGATCTGGCTTGTTTTAAATATCTTCATAAACGGTTCTTTTTACAAAAATAACTGTATTTAACGGGAACTGAAACAGTAACGGTTAATATAATTTATATTTTGATTTAGGGCAGGAAGCAAGCGGAGATCCTTGAAGGAAGATCAAAGATCAAAGACCAAAGATCAAAGATTAAAGAAGATATACTGAACAACCATAACTATCACAAACTGTCTGACGGCAGGTTAACAGATTTACAGGTTATCAGATTATCAGATTGTGAACTGTGAACAGTGAACTACATTACTGTTGACTGTCGA
This sequence comes from Bacteroidales bacterium, assembly GCA_016928305.1. Lineage (GTDB taxonomy): Bacteria > Bacteroidota > Bacteroidia > Bacteroidales > UBA10428 > UBA5072. Next base: position 230 of record JAFGKY010000047.1, on the reverse strand, counting down.
CCGTGGACAATTGACCAACTACCAGATTGTCTGTGAACCGTGAACAGTAAACAGAATTTAGCAATCACGGGTATGAAACCCCAAAGTCCCGAGAACTCGGGAGAAACTAATTCCGCAGCAGACCTGCCCGTCCGTCAGGCGCGGCTGCGGGGTATTATACCCTCCGACTTCGTCGGGATTGTTCGACTTACAAATTTCAGTTCGCTCACTCCTGAAATTTGAGTCTCACG
>JAFGKY010000046.1 GCA_016928305.1 Bacteroidales bacterium | reverse complement strand
TACCAATTCGTATTTTATTTTCCGGGAGGACACCATTATTCATGAGATTACCACGCTGGGCGGCATATACTATGCTTTGATAATCGGTATCAGCGATTATATTGATCCACAGATAACAGACCTGGATGGATATACTATACAGGATGCCGAAAGAATGGCGGAAATACTGACCCATAAATACAATTTTAAGAAAGAGAACATTCAATTGCTTAAAAATCCCACCCGGGAAACCATTCAGCGGGCACTCGATGATTTAAGCAAAACCGTTACTGAAAAGGATAATTTATTGATCTTTTATGCCGGTCATGGCCATTACGATGAAGAAACGGAGCTGGGCTACTGGCTGCCATCGGATGCAGAAAAAGACTATACGACCAACTGGATTTACAATGATGTGCTGGTTGCGAATCTCCGAAGGATCAGGGCAAAGCACACCCTACTGATTTCCGATGCATGCTTTAGCGGCAGCATCTTTAAAACACGGTCGGGTATTGAAGATGCCCCTGCTGCTTACCAGAAAAAATACGAGCTGAAAAGCCGCAAGGCAATTACAAGCGGGATTTTGCAAACAGTGCCCAACAAAAGTGTTTTTTTTAAATACCTGTCTGACGAGCTGGAGAACAACCAGGCACATTATTTTTCTGCAAGTCAGCTGTTTCAGGATATTGAGATACCGGTCGGCAACAACAGTCCGAATTCACCCCAGTTCGGTGTAATCAGGAATGTGGGCGATGAAGGCGGGGATTTTATTTTTATGATGAAGTAAAGATTCGGAATACCATCACATGAAAAAAGATTCCCGGTTCCTCCCCATAAAAAAAATTTCGTTAATCATGGTTTTCATGTTGATTTACTCATCGATTCATGCCCAGAATGAATACGATTTTCTCGGGAAAGGAGCAAGGGCTGCCGGAATGGGTTATGCTTTTAATGCTGTCTCTGATGATGCGACAGCCATGTCATGGAATCCTGCCGGGTTGATACAAATTAAAAATCCGGAGGTGGATTTTACAAATTCTGTTAAAGCAATTCATTATGAACACAGTGTATACTCCGACAGGGATTATAGTCCGGTTTACCATATTGATTTTCTCGGATTTGTTTATCCAGTTAAGCTTAAGATGAAAAACCTGGTTTTCGGATTAAGTTACCAGAATAAGATAAATTACAAAATCGATTTCTCTACCGTTAAAGACACGTCCTTTGGATACCAGAACGGCAAAAACAAAATCACCCTTAACACACTTACTTTCAGCAGTGCCTTCACAATTACCCGTTTTCTTGGTGCCGGCATTTCCATCAACCGATGGTTTTCACTGGGAAACCAGGCTGACTATTATTCTTTCAGTAATACACGAGCCTGGGATAAGACAGAATACCCATTTATTCAATATGTTCATGAAAGTTACGCACATTCCAACTATTCGGGAACAAACTTTGAAGCCGGAATTATGATCGATCTTTCGTCATTTCGTTTACCATTACGATTTGCTGTTAATTATGAAACCGGATTCGTGTTAAAAAACGAACACGATGTCACTTATCAATGGGATTATCAACTGGAAAATAATACAGATTCAATCGTTACGGAAAGATACACAGGCATTGAAAAATACAACCTCCCGGGAATTATTCATACAGGTTTATCTTACCGATTCGGGGATTATTTAACACTGGCATGTGATTTTGATATACGACCTTATAAGGACAACCAGTACGAGTGGGATTATGTTTATCTCGAAACGATGAATACGAACCGTATCGATACGATATCCCATAAAGAATATCTCAGAACCAGAACTTTGTTTGAGTCCAATAAGAACCTGAATCAGTTCAGGATCGGCCTTGAATATATCCTGCATCCGAAATTCGCTCTCATTCCCATCCGGGCAGGATGGAAGAATAACCCTACAACATTGAATACATACAGGGAAGCAAATGATGAAGTTTACGAACCGGATAAACAGGTCATCGCCTACTCAGTGAATTTCGGGACAGGATATATAGCAAAGCGATTTTCTATCGACCTGGCCTATGAAGCATACTGGTATAAGAGAAGGGATTCCTATTATTATCAGGAAAAAAAAGTATACCATTTCATAACCCTTTCAGCGATATTGTATATTAAGTAAGGTAGATTCAGCGTCCACAGTCGACGGCCTGCCTGCCGGCAGGCAGGTCCACGGTCCACAGAAAATATAAGATAGCCCCACACTGTCGCTCGGCTCTGCCGGGTGACTGTTGAAACGCTTACTTCAAACTTTTGATAATAAGCAGGTTCCGGATATGTTTGCTGAATGTTTTTGCAATTTTTAGCCGGAAAGAATATCTTAGCCTTTGCAGAGCCATCAGAAAAGATTACCGATCAGCAAAACAGAATTCTTAATCATTATCCGAAACCAAGTGAAACACCAGGAAAGCTTAGCCAAAGAACATTGGCACTCATTTGAAGACGCAACGATTTTCACGGAGTTAAAAACGCCGGAAAACGGATTGACCGTGGAAGAGGTAAAGAGAAGACTGCAGTTCTACGGAGAGAACAAATTGCCGGAAGGTAAAAAGGTCACACTTCTCCAGATCATTTTTCGTCAGCTGATGAATCCGTTGATCTTTATCCTTGTTGCTGCCGCCGTTGCCTCGGTGGTTATCGGCGAAGGGAAAGATGCCCTGTTCATCTTCCTTGTAATTTTTATCAATAGCGCCTTAGGCTCATATCAGGAATACAATGCCGAAAAAAGCGCGACAGGATTACAAAAGCTGATGAGAATAAAGGCACGGGTAAAAAGAGCGGGTAAAGTAATTGAAATACCCTCCGAAGAGATTGTGCCGGGCGATATCGTATTGCTTGAATCGGGCGTCAAGGTTCCGGCCGACATCCGCCTGATGGAAGTTTCGGGTCTTGATATAGATGAAAGCTTTCTAACCGGTGAGTCTATTGCTGCCAGAAAACAGACCGGCACCCTGCAGGAAAACCTGGGCATTGCAGAAAGAACGAATATGGCATTTGCCGGCTCTACCGTAATGAAAGGCAGAGGATGGGGTGTTGTGGTTTGTACAGGTGTTGATACCCAGGTAGGAAAAATTTCGCAGGATGTCACGGAATCGGCGTCGGCAAAACCGCCACTGGTCCAGCGTATGGAGAAATTCATCCGGCAGATCAGCATATTTATTGTTGCACTGAGTGTTATCCTTGCAATTGTGCTTCGTTTTCAGGGTATGGATCTTACGGCCATCTTCTTCTTCGTGGTGGCACTGGCTGTTTCGGCTATTCCCGAAGGGTTGCCTGTTGCATTAACCGTAGCTCTGTCCATCGCCACCAAACGTATGGCCAAACGCAATGTGATCGTCCGGAAGCTTACATCGGTTGAAAGCCTGGGCAGCTGCACGGTGATAGCCAGTGATAAAACCGGGACCCTCACCGTAAACGAGCAAACAGCCAAAATAATAATGCTCCCCGACAGGAGCCGGTTTGAAATATCAGGTGAAGGATACAACGGCAGCGGAAAAGTATCCGACAGCCGGCATCCCGGCAAAGAAATAGCCTTCAGCGATTCCGATGAGCTGCACAAGATAAGCCGTATTGCTGTTTTTGCCAATGAAGCCGCGTTGGTTCAGGAAAACAATCGTTGGATACATCATGGCGATACTATGGATGTGGCGTTGCTGGGTATGAGCTACAAGCTGGGAATAAAGCCTGAAGAATGGCATATCGAAAAATCATCTGTCGGAAAAATTCCCTATGAGTCGGAGCGAAAATTCTCCGCTGCGTTCTGTAAAACAAAGGATACCGTCTTCATTGGCGCAAAGGGGGCCGTAGAAACCATCCTCAACTTCAGCAATGCTATGTCGGTTAACGGTAAACCCGAAAAAATAGATAAAAACAGGATATTAAATGATGCCGAAAGCCTGGCAAAAGAGGGATACCGCGTATTGGCCTTTGCCAGCGGTGAATATTCCGATTTCAGGAAGAAAGAGGTTTACGAAGATGAAGACATTCCGTCTCTGACCTTCTACGGTCTGGTTGGTTTTATCGATCCGTTAAGGCCTGAGGCTGTAAAGTCAGTTGAACAGTGCCGCAAAGCCGGTATTAAAGTGCTTATGATCACCGGCGACCACCCCGAAACAGCCGGAACGATAGCACGCGAACTCGGTATTGCCGATGTAAACTCACCCGTGGTTACCGGTAATATGCTGGCCGAAGTGGGTGCACACGACAGCCCTGCTTATGAAGAGCTTGTTGCATTAACAGCTGTCTTTGCAAGGGTTTCGCCGGCACAAAAACTGGAGATTGTAGATGTGTTAATACGACAGGGTGAATTTGTTGCGGTAACCGGCGACGGAGTTAACGATGCCCCCGCCTTAAAACGGGCCAATATCGGCGTAGCCATGGGCTCCGGAACAGACGTGGCAAAAGAGGTGGGTTCTATGATTGTGGTGGACGATAATTTTTCTTCCATCGTTGCAGGTGTTGAAGAGGGCCGGTTTGCTTATGATAACGTGCGTAAGGTAATTTACCTCCTGATCTCAACCGGTGCAGCCGAAATAATTCTGTTTCTGGCTTCCATAGCTGCTGGCCTGCCCCTTCCGTTGCTTGCCGTTCAGTTACTTTGGCTGAACCTGGTAACCAATGGCATCCAGGATGTGGCACTCGCCTTTGAAGGAGGCGAACCCGGTGCTATGAAACGCCGGCCCCGCAAACCTTCTGAAAAAATCTTTAATCCGCTGATGCTTAAACAAACCCTTACATCAAGTATAACGATGGGGGCCATTGTTTTTGGTTTGTGGTACTGGCTTAATAAATATACACAATTGGATGAAACCCATTCCCGCAACCTTGCTCTTTTGCTGATGGTGTTCATGCAGAATTTCCACGTTTTCAACTGCCGGTCTGAAAGGGTATCGGCTTTTAGAGTGTCGCTGAAAAGAAATACTATCCTGGCCTTTGGAGTGCTGGCAGCTCAGGGAATACACATCCTCAGCATGCAGATCCCGTTCATGCAGAACATGCTGAGGATTGAACCCGTTACGTTAAACGAATGGCTGTATGTTCTGGCTTTGGGTGTACCAATGATACTGGTTATGGAAGTGTTCAAGTTTTTTAATAAAGAGCCCTGAAAACTTCTGTGAGAGAAACAGTCACCCGGCAGAGCCGAGCGACTGAAAGAAGTGGTTCGCAATGACGCTTTGCCCATTCAATGCGTCATTGCGAACTCCTGAATCATTCCGAGCATTCCACAGTTGCATGGTTGGAGTCCTTGCAATGACGTTCATTGTTAACTAAATGAATGTTAATATAATATGAATTACGAACAAGGAACATCGAACACCGAACGCTGAAGTTAAGACAAAGAATGCATTATCTTCGGTATACGACATTCAGTGTTCCTTGTTCGATATTCAAATTCGTCATTGGGATTGTTTTTCTTGTATACAGGATGAGGACTCGCAATGACACTTCGGCTTATGAACACTTCATTGGGTGCAGGTACAATATCGTCAAACTACAATACTACCTTGCAATAATCACCTTCTTAGTCACAAAACCCTCATTCGTTTGCAAGGTGATAAAATATATCCCCGGTTCATATTGCGAGGCATCAATCATTACCCGGTACACAGCATCAATCCATTGGCCGTCGGCCAGCATAATAACGGGCTTACCGGTAATATCGGTCATGCTGAGAGAGATCTGCTGATTTGCCCGTGGAGTGACAGTTATAACAGCAGTAGTATGAATGACATTCGGGAAAATATCAAACTGTGCGGAGACCATGGTTTTACCTATGGCAGTATGAGGTATTTCAACCAGAAGATCCTCTGCTTCCGGGGCATCTTCGGTATTACCCAGGCTGTCTGCAGCCACGGTGTAGAACTTATATGTAACTCCGGGTGTGCCTTCATAATCGGCGCTGGTCTGACCGGTATTGACCAGCCAGGGCTGAAAAGCGGAGTCATTCTTAGCCACAAAAAGGGTGTAATTCCTTATTCCCGACTGCTCATCACTGCCGCTCCAGCTAAGGTTTATGGTTGAGTTTGTGATGTCCGTTAATTCCAACGGATCAATCATACTCTGCGGTTTATTCATATCAATGGCGTTTATATAATCGTTAGTCCGTATGGCAGGATTGGCATCAAAAAATATCAGGGCATGATTGGAGAATTTTGCATCATCCGGAACATCGGCTCTCAATCCGACAGTAAAGGAAACAAAGCCTTCCCCTTCGGGAGAGGTCACATTGGGAGGTAAGAAGCCTGTCATCGGATCCTCTATGGTATCACCGGTCACCGGATCAAGTGAAACGAAGCGCCATTCCGCCACGCCCGTTGCTGTATCGAACCGGGCTACCAGGCGGGCGGTGACATTCAGCGTAGCCTGCATATTAATATCCCGGGTGAACTCCCAGGTACCTGCCTCGGGATAGACTGTTGTATCACCAAATCCGAAGGGCCCGAAGACAAACGAGGGAAGGTCATATACCGAATTGTCTAGTGTATCAGTCACTATCACTTCATGCGCCGGCGCCGTAGCGGTATTTTTGTTTTCGAAATAAATCGTATACGGAAGGGCATTATTCTTCAGTATGTAGTTATCCGCATTATACCCTTTGGGGCCCACTATTTCGTTGGGGTCAAAAGAAGACACGGCCCGTACGGGTTTGTCTTTCTTTGATTTCTCTCCAAATGCCTCATAACAGGCATCAACAGAGGCTTTTCCATCCATAAAGTCCATGGTGGTGCTTACCGTTGATACGGCCAGGTTGGTGAGTGCTGCTGATCCCGGAACAATATTGGAGATACAGGTAAGGCCGGTGCTTGCCCATCCCCATAACATGCTACCCCAGGTCGGCTTTGTCTTATTTTCTTCGGGCATGGGATATTCAAACGGATCATAAAAATGGTTCAGTACCGAGTAGGCGCAATTTACCCCCGGTATATAGCTGGTGGCTGCATTTGCCACAGCTTTGGCATTGGCCCAGTAAAGGCATTCCGATAACTTGCTGTTCATGGGTGAATGATACAACGGTTTGTTCACCCAGGCCATGACACGTATGCTTTCCGGCGTTTTGATCCTTATTTTTACACTTTTACTTATGCCTGCAGGTACTCTTGGTATATAAAAAGGATATACCCTGGCAGTAAAAGACTCACCTGAAATATGGTCGGTTGTATAATAAACAGGGACTTCTTTGAGTATGGTCCAGCCGCTGTCCTCAGCCATTTCAGGCAAGCCGATCGTAAAATCCGCAAACTGGATTTCCAGCCCCGGAACATCGGATATTACAAACCACAGGGGCACTCCTTTGGCATCCTCATTTCCGTTGTTGCCATAGGTAAGCGTATAGGTCTGCCAGCGGTTGAACAGGATCCTGTCGCGTCCCACGATGTCGACCCACGGATCTGCGGGCCTGGCGTCTTCTATGGTAAATCCGCCAGGTATCGTCATTACGGTATCTCCTGGAACTGTTACAACAACATTCCACTTCCCTGTCTCTTTGCCGTATAAATCGAATGTACTTCTCAGGGAGCCTTTGGTTTCCAGTATCACCGTATCACCCACTATATCGGCATACCCATCGCGGGTGAACCTGAAGGTCGATGAGCTGGTGAATCCTCCTCCGAAAACATATATGGTGGCCTCTCCGGCATTTCCTGCGTGATCTGCCTTAACCGACTGAAAGCCTTTTATCGTTACGGCTTTGCAAACTGTGTCCTCTCCGGCATTACTTCGTGCTATCAGACAAACATCATATACACCGGCCTGATTATAAGTGTGTGAAGGATTGACCTGTGTGCTTGTCTGTCCGTCGCCAAAATCCCATAAATAGGTTTTACCCAAGATAGTCTGGTTTGTAAAGCTAAAATTGTACAATCCCTGATCGAAAGTAAAATCGGCCTTAGGTGCCGGTGTCAGGGAAGATTTTATCGTATATGAGTCGTAACCGTTTGCCACGGGCACTTTCACATAATAGGTACCTGCCGGGATCTTTGATGCTTCCACATAGATATTTGAATAACCCCATAAACTCCGGGCCAGATAAGATCCGAGGGGATTGTCATAAATATCAATATAGCCGAAGGTCATATTTATACCCTCCAGATCAATCCTCAGGTTCCCGGCCTCCGGAATGGATATTTTATACCAGTCGACCAGATCCCTGACCCCTTTTGTGTAGGCATTCAAATGGCCGGTCAGTGAATCGTTCAGATTTAATGTTACGGCATATTTGGCCGAATCGTTCGGTTCCGCATCGTTAGGATAAGTGCAGGGTATGAAGTTTGCCACAATCCAGTATGAACCGTAATATCCGGTGGTGGATATGGGCACCTTGACATAATAGTCGTCCTGTGACAGTGCATCATAATATACTTTATTGCTCGAGTATCCCCAGGTGCTCTGGTATAAATACGCGGCTGCAGTGTCATTGTAAAGCTGAGCATACCCAAAGGTTAACGAGGATTCCCCTTTCAGCAACACCTCCAGCCTGCCGTCGGAAGGCAGCGTTATTTTGAACCAGTCAACCTGATCGGTACTGCCCCGATAGTAATAATTAAGGCGTCCCGACAGGCTGTCGTTTGGCGTAAGAGAAACTGCATTTTTCGCATAATTGTTAGGCTCGGCATCATTGGAGAGTGATGCAGGTGTGAATCGAGTCACTATCGAGTAGGAACCGTAGTAATTTACATTCGCAACCGGGACTTTAATGTAATAAACATCCTGAGCCAGGGCATTGTAGTATACGCTGGTATTGGCGTATCCCCAGGGACTCTGATATATATACGACTGAGCGGTATCGCCATAGAGCTGGGCATAACCGAAAGCCATGGAAGCTTCACCCTGAAGGGATACCTCGAGTTTCCCGTCGGATGGCAGGGTAACTTTATACCAGTCGACCTGATCGGAAACGTGGTTTTTAACATAGTTCAGACGTCCCGTTAGTGAATCGTTTGCCGCGATCACCGAGGCATACTTTGCCAGATCATTGGGTTCGGCATCCTTTGGTCTGCCGGCTGCAACAAATTGAGGACTGATGGTATACGTTCCCGAGTTCGATGCATGGGGCACCTTAACATAATACGTACCCTGTGCAAGGCTGTTGTGCACAACATCGAGACTGGCGTATCCCCATGAACTCTGCACAAGGTATGATTTTAGCGTGTCCTCATAAATCTGCACATAACCGAAGGTCAGTCCCCCACTTGCTGCAAGGTTCACCGTAAGTTTCCCATCATCGGGCAGGGTAACAATAAACCAGTCGACATCACCCGAGGTCATACTGGCATTCAGGGTTGTATTAACGGCAACGACATCGCCCATCCCGGCAAGATTGTTGGGTTCGGTCTCACTCTGGGCCCGGGTCATACCTGCCATTACTGCTAATAACAGCACGAACGTTATTTTTTTCATACAGAATAATTTATCGGTTATTTTAAGGGCAGTAAGTTATGTAAAGGAATCCTATGTAGATATCCTAGTCATGATGATCTTCGTCATCACAGTTCATGTTTTTAGTCACCCGGCAAAGGTTTCCGTTGTGTATATTCTAATAATGGTACAATTACTCATCAAGACTCCAGAACTTGTTAAGTTATTGATAACAGATATATTTTTAAAGAATCAATGAAATTGGCTTTCATTTTTATCCATCAAATTGTAAATTGCCTTTCAATTAACGCAAAAAAACCAGTAACCATGAAATCAATAACCATTCTGTTTACCTCCGTTCTGTTATCATCTGTTTTTCTGCATGCACAGGAAGAATCTGTAAAAACCGATACGGTTGAGACCATAGCGGAATTCAGGAACACGTTCCGGTACCAGGACTTTTACCTGAGCGGCCAGCCGACCTATGAAGCTCTGCAGTGGTTGAAATCCCAGGGTGTAAGCAAAATTATCAACCTACGCTCCGAAAAAGAAAACAATGAATATGCAGCAGGTTCATTCAACGAGGAATCCGTTTCCCGTCAACTGGGATTTGTCTATTATTCATTACCTGTAGATGGATTAAAAGACTATACGCCGGAGAAACTGGATGAATTTACAGGTTTGCTGGAAGGAGGCGGAAAAACACTGATCCATTGCGCAGGAGCAGTCAGGGTCACTTATTTCTTTATGGCCTGGCTTGTAAAAACACAAGGATATACGCTCAACGAAGCCGCTGTCATCGGAAGAAAACTCACATTCAACCTACCGATTGAAAAATTATTGGGTACCGAGATCAGTATGAGCATGTAACCCTGACCATATAAGGTATCAGGGTAGTGCTAATCGGTTATTCACTACGCACATGCAGGCACACATGGCCGTTCATGAGAACAGTTGCCACGTCGCGCTCAGTTATGCATACTTAATCTCAATCGTTCCAGCAGCGCTCCTCGTAATGACCGCTTTGGCGGACCTGCAAGCGGGTAGCGAGTAATCGGTTCGAATTGGCAGAACTTATTCATTCAAAGAGTCACAAATACATGTTTTGAATACTCAAAGGCCTAGCCCCGGGCCCCACTCCCTTTCTTGTCTTGATACAAAAAAGAATATCAACACACTGTATTAAAAAGCAAGTTCTCACAGATATCATTCACCAGGTAAACACACAAGTTTTATTATATCCCATCCATAACTGGTCTCCAGCCTGCAGAAGTATACAGCGTTATCAGCCGGTATGCCTGCTGTATTCCAGTCAACTGTATAAAATCCGCTTGCCAGCTTTTCGTCCATCAGATTAGATATCCGTTGTCCTGTAACATTATAAATATTGATTTTTACTCGGGATGGCTTATCAATAAAGTAACTTATCGATGTGCTACCACTAAAAGGATTGGGAGCATTGATCAGTTTACAGCTTGAATTTTCATCTGGCAGCAAAAAAGCATTGGTATGTGTGGTAGAATTATCAAATCCTATGGTCAGCACCCATGAAGGTGTTGTACCCACATCAATACATCCGATGGAATCAAGGACGCCGGTTGTTTTATCGATGCGGTACCAGGCCAGGTCGTCCGATGTTTCTCCGGCAGCGTATAAAAAAGTACCCGAAGGATCGATATCAAATTCACGGGGCGTGCTTACCGTGGCATAATTGCCGATAGCCATGAGTGAATCGTTATCGGGATTGATTTTAAAAGCGGCTATGCTTTCATGACCGCGGTTGGAGGCATACAGAAACCCGTTATCCGGAGTAATATGGATGTCGGCACATTTGTTCGTGCCAGAATAACCTGCCGGCAAGGTTGAAATTGTTTGAACCTCAGTCAGGGTACCGGTAGTGTTATTCAACCTGTAAACTGTTACGCTGTTACCTGTTTCATTGATCACATATGCGATATTCTTTGAACTGTGAAATACAATATGACGGGGTCCCATTCCATCAGGAGGTATAACTTCAGGTTGTTCAAGGGCTGTGATTGTCCCGGAAACGGAATCAAACTGATATTGAAGAATTGCGTTGCCGGTCATGTTGGTAATATACAAGAACCGGTTTTCAGGATCGGTTACTATGGCGTGAGGATTGAGTTCGGTGGTAATTGTTGTGGTGGCAGTGCCCAGTAATTCCCCACTTGTGCCGATCGGATAAACAGCGGCTTTGCTGGCACCGTAATAGGCAGACAACAGGAAGCGGCCGCTTTTATCCGTGGAAATATAGACCGGATTATCAACGGCCGGTATTGCATTGATGAAGGTAAGCCTGCCGGTTGCCGGATTAATTTTATAGGCAGATATTGCGTTGGACGACCGGCGGGCTACAAATAAACAGTTCTTTGAAGGATCCGTTGCCAGGGATGCAGGGCCACCGCTGACAGGCTCAATGTATATCTTTTCAGGGAAACCAGCCTGGGGATTCATTTTATACACGGCAACAGCATCATCGCCTCGAAGTGAAACATAAATATAATAAGTCGTATCCGAATCTGCAGCCTGTATAAGTGAACAGGCTGAAAATGATAACAACAGAAAGGCAACAACCGGGTTCAATGATTGGGTAATACACATAAGTAATATTTTTAACAGCAAGTCTATTTCATACAAATGTATTATGTATTAAGAAAAGATGTTGATATAGGGTAAAGTAATTTAACATGCGGGATTTCCTTATGTTTGCATGATTCCGACAAAACTGTATGTGTAAATTATTGACTTTTAATGGAGTTTTAAATATATTTGATTTTGATGGGAGGTATGGGCAATAAACAGGGCGGTATATAATATTCATGACGTATGCCCATTTAACATGATGAGTGAGCATAATAACTGTATTTCCTGAAGCAAAAGCTTCTCGCACAGAAGCCAACGATATTACCTGCATCCATTCAATGTAAGACGAATCAAATTTCAAAAGACCATAACCATGAAAAATCTTATTTACTGCCTGTCCATTGTACAATTTATCCTTTACGGAACAACAATTCATGGGAAATGCGAAAGCAATCCCGGTTCATTGATCAATATCTATATTATAAATCAAACGTTTAAAATGAATTCTCCCATTGAAATCCGGTTCAATGATTCGCTGGTAATAAGTGAAGCAATAGTTAATTATTATAACATAAGGTACAGGTTGTTTTCCAAAGGTGTTTTAAAAATTTCCGCTCAGATCAGGGATTACAGCATAAGCAGGACCGAATATACACTTATGGTAAGAGATGATAGCTGCTATAATGTCATTATAAAATTCGAAAATGTTAAAAATCCCGGTGCAATATATAATGTCCGGAAAACAGACGGAACAAATTTGGAGGCTTATTGTGAGGAAACAGTAATTCAGCCAGTATACCTTAATATGGATTCTGTTTTTGACGACAACAGGGCTGTCGCGGAAAAGGCTCATCATGGCTTTTCAGTAAACCATTTTCTGCTGGAGAATAGCACCATGAAATTTGCTCCGATAATAATCCGGGTCAACGATCAGCCAATGATCTTTAAAGACTGTCTAGCTTACAGTACAGTTTTTTGCAGATTATTTACAGAAGGCAAAATCAAAATATCCGCTCAATTGGGTGAATTTCCCCAGACAAAAACAGAAACAGAAATTAATATCAGCAACTGTGACAGCAATTACATAAAAATAGATTTTCAAAGCCCGAAAAAAAAAGGTGCTATCACCCTGCTTGATAAGGAGGAAGGGGTGAATATGACAGCATCGCACAGGGAAAAATGGAAGATCAGTGATTTAAACGATGACAATTCCGTTTACCTGGAAGAAAATATTTCTCATCCATTTGCTTATATAGTTGCCAGTGAAGATGATTATTTGGCGTTTCAGCAGGAAAAGAGCAAAGAAGATGATTATATGGCATCTCAGGATGTGAAAAGCAAAGTAGAAAACAGCCTTGAATATAACTCTTATAATTACAAAACAGCCAGTGATATGATTATCAGAACCATGGGTGACACGATATGTATTAGGAAAATAGAACATCTCGGAATTGATGATACAAAATTAAAACTGACCTATCAAAACAAGAAACATCAAACCATTGATACCTATATTCAACGTGAAGATGTCGCCCGGGTAATAATTGATGTATATAATGATCCCACGGTTGATCAGGATGTTTACAATAAGATCAATCTTCAATACCTGATATTGGACACGGTTCTGTACAATTCAATATATATGACACTGATAAATTCACCGTATTACAAAAAAATGAATGCGGATATACACATCAGGGATTGGATCAATAGTATTATAGGTTATGAAATAGAACTAGACGGAGCATCGTTAATAGGGTATGGAATAGTCCTGATCGTATACAGCCATTACATTGGCATTCCTATGATTATCGGAGGTATAGCAGTAGCATGCCTGGGTTTTTATGTGGGGACTCTCCCACGGGAAACAGGCACTGTGGGAGACAGGTTCTACAACAAATATCTGAAGAAACATCAGATATATTTATCCGGTCAGAGAGAAAAAATCAATGCGGATGTTCAGAACAGTTTGAAATAATATCAGGCTCGTTACGTACTATTTCAATCCTGTCTGCACATAGCTATCATAGATTTATCCCGGGTCGTCGGAAGTAACTTGTTGCAAAAATATCAGGCAAACCCAGAATTAATAAACAATGCCGGTCAATAAAATGTATTATCACGCTTTGATTGTAATGATTCTTTGCGTAATTTAGTTTCACGGGAAAAAATCGTTTATTTTAAAAAACTTATTAATCAAATCCTTACCTATGAAAACCGTATCAATTTACCTTAGATCTATTGAAGATAAAGGGAAAACACGGCTTGCCCTTTTTGATTCAAACCGCAGCGGAGGAATTGACGATCTTATCACCGAGGTTCCCCCGGGAGCGGCTGTTGTCTGGAAACCGGACTTCCTCAGCGGAATCCGCAGCATTACCAAAATATATTCCAAAACAGGAGAACGAAATGTTTTTACCCGTGATCCGGGAAAAAGACTGTTTTGCAAAGGACTGGTGCTTCAGCTATCAAAAGAGGCAAAAGGAGAAGAAGCATATACCATCGATTACATACTGTGCAATGGTGAAAAGATGACCGTCGATCCGTATATCCGGATCAAACCCCCGCAGCCATAAGCATGCATTACCGTCATATATCCTGCTTATGCATTGCTTTTTTTGTAGCAGTCAATTCGTTATATGCGTCAAACGGGCATATAGCAGACAGTTTATTGTACCTGATCACCCATGATCTGGTAAAGGACGATGTTCAAAAATACAATATACTCTGTGAAATAGCCTCCGGTTCATCCGATGCGGACATCATTCTGAAATACAGCGAACAGGCGATCAGGCTGGCGGAAGAACTAGGAATAAATCCTGCACCTGCTTATGTATACAAGGGAGTAGGGCACCTTAATTCGGGTAAACTTGCCCTGGCAATGGAGAATTTCATGAAGGCAGCTAAATGCTATAAGGAGGGAAACAATAACATTGGTCTGGCCACAGTTTATGTATACATATCAGAAACCTATAGTTTACAAGAGAACCACGATAATGAAAAGATCTATCTGAAGGATGCAATAGAAATCTTCCGGAAGGAAAAGGATTCGATAAAACTTGCTTCGGCTCTGCACAATCTGGGATATGCAAATTATCGTATCGGACTCTACGATACGGCATTGGTACTGTTTTCAACCACCAGCGAACTATACAAAAAGCTGGGTTACCTTACTGAATATGCTTATTGCCTGGGAAATTCGGGACTGGTATATTCCAGAAAGTCAGAATTTATAAAGGCAGAGGATTATCTTCTCAGAGCTATTGAAATACTCGAAGAACAAGGCGATGCATATGCCGTGACCGAATATATGATAGAATATGCCGGAATCCTTCAGCATAAAGGAGAAATAAAACAAGCTGTAGTATGTGCTACGCAGAGTTTCAATAATGCAAGAAAAAATAATATCATTGAGCTGGAACGTGACGCTGCCTATCGCCTGGCCCAGTTATATATAGTATTGGGTGCGTATGACAGCGCCTGCTATTATCAGTCGTTGTATATCAATTACAACGACAGTATCAAAAACTATGAGAACATTCAGAAAATGGCTGATCTGAGGACGGAATTCGAAGTGGCCAAAAAGCAGGCCGAGGTTGATGTACTGGAAAAGAACAGGATAATACAGCGTATTGTTATTGGCAGTCTGATACTCATATTGTTGCTGGCCGGAGGTCTTATCATGCTGTATTATTACAGTGTCAAACGGTTGCGAAAGCTCACCGCTATCCTTGATGAACGTCGAAGCTTACTGGAAAAACAGAGCAGGGAGCTGATGGAACTAAACCGTATAAAGGACAAGTTCTTTTCCGTCATATCTCATGATCTCAGAGGACCCATTGGCTCCATAGGCGGTATTTCATATATGATCAAAGAAAGTCTGGAAAATAATACCCCGGCTCTCTTACACGAAATTACCGATTATATTGATCAAACCGTTTTTTCCCTTACCGGTCTTTTGGAAAACCTGCTCAACTGGGCTCAGAACCAACAGGGTAAGTTTCCTTGTGTCGAAGAAAAAATAGATACCAAAGCAGCCATACAGGAGGTAGTTAAATTATTTTCCACCATCGCATTGCTGAAGGATATCCGGATTGATCTGAAGCTTAAGACCAAGCTTATCATTTCGGGAGACCGGAACAGCATGATGATGATCATCCGGAATCTTTTGAGCAATGCTATTAAATTCACCTATAAGGGAGGCCGGATAAACATATCCACCAGTCTGACTCCTGAAGGCAAAGCAGAAATTATCGTCGCTGATAACGGAATGGGTATACCGGAGGAGAAAATTCCCCTGCTATTTGATTTCAGGGAGGACAAAAGCACCTATGGAACGGAAAAAGAAAAGGGGATAGGATTAGGGTTAAGTCTGGTTAATGAGTTTGTTAAACTCAATAAGGGGACAATAAAAGTAACTAGTACAGTCGGAAAGGGAACAAGTTTTATTTTGCTGTTTCTGGCCGTTGATATGGATAAATAACGGGCTACCGTTAGCCTCATGAACTGATAATGGATTTTATGCCGTATTATTTTATACTTATTAATGTGAATTACGAGTGGAATTTAATATTAGACTGCCCGGAGGGCATCAGGTATTATAGAATAAATGGAAGAGGTAGCAGATTTACCCCGGAGGGTGTTATGGAATATCAGAAAGGATTAATTCATTTTATATTCAAATATATTGCTAATTCCCTCCGGGGAAGCCATCATCAAGGTTATCTTAACTTCAAAACCTTATGCCCTCCGGGCAATACAAAATACGGTCAAACTCATAATTCGCATTCTTATGCATCCGACATTGATACTATGGCCGGGAAATGATCTTTTGTGATACGGAATAATTGCCTGCCTCGATCCGGCAAAGGTAAATTCCTGCCGGACAGACCGCTGAATTCCAGTTTACTTCATATTCCCCGGTCGTATAATAACCATTCACCGGTGTTGCGATTTCGCGGCCGGTAAGATCGTAAATTTTCAATACTATCCTGTCAGATTTACTCAAAACATATTTTATTAATGTACCTGACTCGTGAGGATTCGGGTAACAGGTCAGGTTGAGGTTATGATCCTGAAACGTTTGTTGTTCCCCGGTATTGGTAATAACCGGATCCAATGGTGAGGTATCCAGGGAATCATCCGTATCAATGGCAGCTGAGAGGCTGTCCAGCCATTTCCTCCTTTCCGTTGTATCATCGGGCACTATCAGCGACCGGCTGGTCATTTCATATTGAGGGTACCCTTCCACATCACTTTGCCGGTCAATAATATTTCCGGAACAATGTATGACCGATCTGACGATCCTGTCGTCCGTCGGGTCCCTATCCGCGGCCCGGGCGCCCACGGTCCGCAATACATCGTGTATGGATTCGGATACCGGTTTTGCAACAAATCCCTCCGGCCATACAGGCTTGCTGTCCAGCTTCGTGATCAGATGATCGTTCTCTCCGATAACGGACTGCCCGTAAGCATGACGAAGCAGATTGCCTTCAAAATAACCTTCCCCGGTATACATACCGTCGTGACCCCTGACAAAATAAAGACCAGTGCCGGGATCCTGTGTATTGTTTCCGCCCAGTGCCAGGTTTCCTACAAAAGATCCGCCGGCATTCCTGAGATGCACACAATTTGCATAACTGCCGCTGTTGTCGGTAAAAATGCCCCAGTTATAAAAGATATTGTTGGCTATCACGAACGCCGTGCCGTTGTTAATCCTGGGATTACGGCGGACATTATGCGCATACAGGCAGCCGATGATGCTGAGGTTATCGATCCCTCCATAGATCAGTGAGCCACAGGAATGATCAAGGAAATTCAGTCCTTCGGCGATCAGGCATTTGTAAAGGGTGATATCATGATTGTTGGAAGCGTTTCTCAGGCTCAGGTTTTCATCAGTCGCCCAGGAAGCGGAACAATGATCAAATACAACATGATGCACCTCCGAATTCTCATCACCGGCTGAAATTGCATCTGTTTCTATGGTCATATCCCCGGGACGAACAGCAATGTGCTGTATTACCACATCGTGGGTCCTGACCGATAACGATCCCCTGATCAGGGTAATGCCCGGAAAGGGAGCCGTTTGACCTGCAACCGTCAGGTATGGATGTGTTATGGCAATTGTACCTGTGTCGAGATCGATCACCCCACCCACATCGAATACCACTACCCTTATGCCCGAATCTTCACAGGCCGCCTTCAAAGAGCCCGGGCCGCTTTTGTTCAGGTTGGTCACCCGGATCACGGTACCTGATAATCCCCCCTCGGTTTGTGTGCCGAATCCATGGGATTCGTGGTAAGGAATGTCTCCGGCATATATCGTTATAACTATCGTATAATGAATAATTGCAGTGAACAAAATAGTAAGGTATTTATTTATGGATGGCATGATATCAGACAATATAGATCAACCATGAAAATTCCGGTAACATAAAAATTATTTCTTACGCAAGATACAATATATTTTACCGGTTGTTTGTACGGTAAGGGATTATTTCTTTGCCAGCGTAACATGTCAGCATGCAAGTCCATATCAAATCATGAGAAAGATGTTCTGGCAGACATGGCCATTGAAATACGAAGGGCAGCAGGTTGCTCATATTGAGGCAGAAAAATACGTTATCGGCGTTTATCTGCGCAATCAGCGAGAAATAGTATCATAAAGATCAGGTATGCGTTTGGAAACACACACCAGAGGAGTAAATGGTTTTAAAATATTTATCTGAATGATATCGATAAACAAAAACCTCTGCCGGGGCAGAGGTTTAAGGATCTATGCATTGAATTTATTTTCAGACATTCCTGAATAACATAAACTGTTGAATCTCTTATTCAGAACCGGAACTGTCTATACCTACCAATTTATTGTCATTATCCGTGTAATGATCAACAAAATCATATATCTGCCCGATATCCGGATTTGTTTGTGTGTTTATGCAATTGCCATCTTTATAAAAACTGATTATAACATCCTTTTTTTCAGTAGAATTGTTGACTTGCTCATATTTAAAGATCCGTATATGATTTTTATAATCAACAAGTTCCATTAACGCGCTTTTGTCGGATAACATGTTATTCACAACCACCGGTTTTCTTTCTTTAACGCGGCTATTCTTGCTTATGACAACAATGTCTTCATAAGGTATAACCATTTTTTCTCCGGTGTTTAATCTACACTTGGTATTCACAAATCCAAACCTGAGGCTTGCACAGATCAATGTATCACTTTTGGTGATGACATATTTCAGACTGTTTTTCCCTGCCTGGGCAGTAAAGCAAACTGCCGCAAGTACCAATGACATGATGATTGTTTTCATAATAGTATAATTTTGGTTGGTTATTAAATTTGTCAGAAGACATTTCCTGACTGAAAAAATCATAGTGTAAAGTAACGGCAAACCGAGGCCAGGTAATAAGAAGAGTGGTTGCAAACTTATGTCTGATTGAGTGTACTGAGGTTGAAAAAATGAACCAGTGTTGCAGACGTGAATTCTGGTTGCATTTTTTTAAGAAAGTGACTAGTGACAAGTAACTAGTTGCAGGGGCAGTAAGTTAGGTGGAGAGGGTATTCAGTAATCAGTAGCCGGTGGTATTTGCTGTATTTTGATTTAAGATATACGATATATGATTTTAGAAGTCTTTACTCTCTAATTCTTTGGTCTTTGGTCCTGACTATTGGATCTTGGTTCTATAAAAAAGACCTGGCAATATCTGTTATGATTGTTGTGATTGGGGTTATTGTTGTGTGAGCATAAGTGATGAACTGTAGGTACATAATCTATTTCCCCTAGCTTTAGCCGGGGATTAAAGAAATGTTCAGAAAACATCGCGATTTAGGAACTAAGAATGACGATTTTTGATTTAAGAAGGGTATGTCTGTGTTTATACAGTATTGATTATAATCTTTATAAGCAACAATTTAAGTTATTTAGTCTACTTTACCACCCGTAATTTTAAGGTTTTTGTTTTTCCGTTATCCAATACCCGTATTAAATAAAATCCTGCAGACAGTTCCTCCAGTCCGATTTCCACAAGACCCTTCCCGGGGACAGGCATTAATAAAACCTTATATTGTTGTCCCGATAAGTCAAAGATTTCAATATGCACCGCTGAACAATCAAAATCTTGCAGATACAAATAGCAGAAATTTCCGGCAGGGTTCGGCCAGACAACGGTACTACCGTTTGTCAATAGTTCAGGAAATGAATTATCTGCGATCTCCGAGTTGTTTAACACTTTATAGTCAACTATTTCACCTACAAGGCCAAGATCAGCCGAAGTAAAAGTACCGGGTGAGTATGAAAGATAAACCGGATCATTTTGATAAATCAGGGGATCGATTTCAAGTCTCACCCTGAAGGAATCACCCGGAGCATATGAGCTTGTGATGATCTGGCAGGCAGTCCCTGCCGCTGTAACCGTGAAAGAGGTTCCCGGATCCTGAGGAAGGAGCATTTTTTTATTGAAGGAGAGCTCGATATAATCGCCGGAAGCACTCACGGCTGCTGAATAAAATTCGGGCAGCGAACCCGGGGTGGCATTATCGAATGAAGTTATTCCGTAATCGTACGGATAGAAGGGATCATAGGGTGTATCGCCAACATTGATCGGAAGCTGCGCATTATCAACGGGCCAGGAATAACTCAAACGCCCTGTAGGAATATAATCACCAAATAGGACATCGGCAATGCCTTGTCCTTCCGTACCAGGCAGCCATGCAGCGATAATGGCATCAGCATAGTGAAAAAATCCCATGATATTAACAGGTCGTCCTGTTACCAAAATGACGATCACAGGCATGCCATAGGATTTTACTTTTTTTACCAACTCGATTTGCTGAGTGGAAATAATATTATCGATGGAGCTTCGGTCGCCGGGACCTTCGGCATACGGACCCTCCCCGATCACAATAATACCGGCATCGGCTGTGCTTCCTTCTGAACCATCAGGTGAATAAGTATACGTGTTTCCCGGAGCAACCTGTAAAAGGCCATCATAAATTGAGGTTCCGGGAATGGCATCCCCGAATACGCCCTGGTGTGTCAGGGTCCAGCCCCCGCATTGATAGCCCACGTTATCAGCATGGCCGCCGGCTACAAGGATATGCATGTTTGCCTTTGCCAACGGCAGCAGGTCATCTCTCTTCTTCAGCAATACCAGTGACTCCCTTACGCATTGCCGGGCTATATTGCGGTGTGATTTTGTTCCTGTGCTGTCGAGCAGTGTCCGGTTTGCATAAGGTCTTTCAAACAGGCCCATTTCAAACTTAACCCGGAGGATTCTTCTCACCGCGTTATCAATTCGCTCTATCGGTACCTCACCTGCATTAACAAGTGCTGTCAGTGTGCTGATGAATGATAGCGGCGAATAAGGTTCCATTGACATATCAATACCTGCATTGATAGCCTTTTTTATCTGTTCAGTCAGGGTACCGGGCATCTGCTCAATGGCATGCCAGTCGGAGACCACGAATCCTTTAAATCCCAGCTCTCCCTTCAGCACGTCGGTGATCAGGTATTTGTTCCCGTGCATTTTTTCACCGTTCCAGCTGCTGTATGAGGCCATCACTGTGGCGACATGACTGTTCACAGCGTTAATATATCCGGGCAGGTGTATGGCTCTGAGCGTGGCTTCATCCACCTCGGTATTGCCGGTATTCACGCCGTTTGTAGTACCTCCGTCGCCAAGGTAATGCTTTACACAGGCGATAATGGACACGCTGTCAGCCAGCGTGTCGCCCTGGTATCCTTCCACAGTTGCAGCGGCCATGGCTGCCACCAATGCAGGATCCTCGCTGAATCCTTCATAGGTTCTTCCCCAGCGTTCGTCACGGGGGACGGCTATACAGGGTGAAAAAGTCCAGTCGAGGCCGGTCGCGGCCACTTCTGTAGCTGTAATGCGGGCAGCCTGTTTTACCAGGGCAGTATCACGGGTGCAGCCCATACCGATATTATGAGGAAAGATAACTGCCCCATATAGATTGTTGTGTCCGTGAACAGCATCGATACCATACAGCAGCGGTATGCCCAGACGGGTTGCCAGTGCCTGTCCCTGCAGCATATCATACAGATCAGCCCATCCCTGCGGTGTGTTGGTGGAGGGCACCGAGCCGCCGCCGCTGAGGACAGAGCCGAAGAAGTAGGTTGTCACGTTATTGTTTGAAGATACCTGGCTTCTTTCCGCCTGCGTCATCTGACCGATCTTTTCCGCCAGCGTCATCTGTGAAAGCAGATCCTCCACACGCTCGTCAATTGAAGCGTTCGGGTCCTTGTAAAGCTGACCATAACTGTTGAAACTGAACAGAAGGATCAGCATCGGGAAAAGGATACGGCAAAACATGATGGTATTTTATTATACAGACCTCCGGGATTGAATTTGCCCTAAGAATAAAACGTTATATTCCGAAGGTGACTTTATTTTTTATTCCCCTTGATCAGGGTCAGCGTTCCTGTCCAGTTATGATGCGAATATTGATCCTCGGAACTGTTATAATCATTACTCAAAATAGTACCGGTGGCCCCTTTGTATTGACCTGTTCCGCCGGTGATCTTAAAAGAATCTTTCCAGTACGAGACAACAAATTCCGGATGCTCCTCCAGCCTGCCATCCAGCACCTGTCCCGAGACATCAAAAAAGATTGTATCTCCGTTTTCATCCTCCAGAAATGCATAGCCATTTCCATAATGGCTTACACTATCACCACAGAAATCGAAATGCGCCGAAAACCTGCCCATAGGTGTACCGGTTCCGGTTGCATCAACAATAGCTCGCCAGGCTGACAGGGAATCGGTGCATTTTTGATCGGGCAGGGTATCGGGCCCTGCATATTTATACTCACCCAGGGCTTCGGCTGTAAAAGGTAAATCGACTGTTTTGGGCGTATTTTGCCTGTTGCAGTTTATCATAAGCAGGCGGAGGCATCAGGCTGCTGTTAAAATAAGGGTATGCCGGAGTTTTTTCATATTGGTTATGTTTGGTTAATCTAAAATTAACAATTCTTCAGGAAATATTGAAATTCTATTTTTCACTGGAATTATACTTACCCGTATTATACCGGAATCCTGATGATCCATATGAAACCACAATGTGCATAGTTGTTCCTTCGTTAAGGTACAGGCCTGTTTTTAAACACCTTTTCGACTAAAGTGAATGTCTCATTTTTGATCTGTACAAGATAATGCCCTCCATCAAGTAAGGTATCCGCCAAACCGGCATCGGCAAGTAACCTCCGGATTTATCTGACAGCCAATGCTGAAATAAATTCAGCATGACTTCATAAAGGAGTACTGGATTAAGAATTAATCAATTCTAGACCGGAGGAGTCAACCGGGTACGGGCAGTCATCCCGTACCCTCATGGACTCCACTCACTCGAATATCCTGAAGAATGGTTCAGTCTGGTAATGAATGTGTTCAATGAACCAAAAGCCATTTATACAGCACTTCCCAGACCAGTTCATTCGCGTTATACCCTATCCAGAGATCGGCATGACCAAAGTCATAAAGAGGTTCAACTCCGGGAATGGTTACCGTAAAGTTCGTAATGTCATTACTCGAGGTTAGGTTGCCCGTGTAATATCCGACCGTGCCCATTCCGCCGCCTGCACCTATATAAAGAATGGGCAGCGAGATCTGTGCGATATGGTCATCGAAGCTTACATTCTCTTCATTGCATCCGCACGCATACAGGTCATAAAATGTTTTCGCGGGCATGTAAGGAGGCAGTGTCATTCCAAAACGGATAAACCGATCAGGGTCGGAGTAGAGAAAATCATTCATGTCACCCCCGAAGAAATGCCAGAATGGCGTATCCGGATCATCAGGCGGATTGCTCCCCACTGCCAGCAGAGCCTGATAATTTGTCAATCCGGGAATTACAGGTGAATCTTCACCGGGTGCACTGAAAGCCAGGGTGGCCATATATATAAATCCGGCACCGTCATCAATCATGTAATTTCCCGATTCTATTTTCGCTTTATAGACAGCTGCCCAGCTGCACTGGTTCTGCCTGAATTCTTCCAGCTCAGGAATAGGTTCATATTTCATCAAATGGTCGACTGGAATTATTGCCTTTACCTGACGCCAAAAAGGATGCAGTTGAGTTTCTCTGCCTGCAGCGCCATAAGCAACCTGGGCTCCGTAACAATAACCCAGCAGATTCACGCGCTGAAATCCCTGCATGCTGAACCCCCGCATCAAACGAACAATGGCCAGTGCTTTCAACGTGTGTGTAACATCCCGCTCAATTCCCCAGTCTTTCATAAATGAAAAGTCGCTGGTTTCCATCGGGACTTTAGTCCAGCCCAGATCTATACCCCATACATCAATATTTTTACTTGCCAAAAAATAGGCTGTTGAAGTTTCTTCATTTATCATTTCGGCACCTGCAGTTAAAAAGATGGCTTCAAAGGTGTTGATCCCTCCGGGAACATTGAAGACTTCCCCTGTTGTAAGTACAGGATGCCAGGGACAATGTTCGCGGACCACCCGGTGAATGCATACGGCATCAAACTCACCGGATCCAAGTTGCAGGTCGTAGGTATAATGTGCAATTCCATTTCCGAGTTCTTCACGTTGCATGTTCCGGATCAATTTTTGGCTTCCTGTTCCGGAACATTTAAAGCGCGAAACCCGGGTATTTTCTTCCCTGAAGTTTTTAAATTGAATATTCAGGATCTCAACCTGGAACTCATCCTTTGAAACGCTGATAGCTTTCCGGGCATTTCCGGGATTTTCCAGAATAACAGGCTCATCAGAAGTACTGCATGCCCCGATCAATTTAAGACGCGGTTTATTGATGGTAATCGCTTCTTTGTAGATACCGGGTTCAATAAAGATCACATCGCCCTCCCGGGCAACATTGATTGCTTCCTGGACAGAACTGCCGTTTTCTACAATAAGGATGTCCGATCCAGAATCGAGATGACTTAATACATCATTTGGTTTCGCGAATCCCAGATTAACGGAACCGGTGGAAGCAGTTTCATCCAGGTAAGATTCGTTACAGGCTGATAAGGAAAATAATATCAGACAACACATGATTGCCCGGTAATTTTTGCAGAATGATTTACATGTTTTCATAATCTGTTTGATTTAGGTTTATTGAATGAATAACAGTAGTCCTTTCCTGAGAAAGAAACCATAGTATAAAGTAAAAACAAACGAAGCCCTGAAGCATAGAAAGCTGGTTGCAATTTTGTGTATATTAGAGTATACAAATGTTGCATTTGTGGAGTTTGGTTGCATTTATGTAATCTGGTTGCATCGTTAAAGAAAGTGAGTAGTAACAAGTGACGCCCACCTTCTCCCGATAGAATCGGGATTCGGTGGGTAAAAGTGACAAGTGACAAGTGACAAGTTGTAGGGGCAGGGGAGTAGGGATTGGGGAGAGACTAAATGAACATGAAAATGAAAATGAGGAAGAAAGATTTCTCGCTGATTGCGCAGACCTGCCTGGACGGCAGGAAGGTAGTGCAAAGAGAAGAAAAATTTCAGAGCGTGAATGAGAATGAGAATGAGGAAAAGAAGCCCCCACAGGGGCGATATGTTGGTAGCCCCGGGTGAAATTCGGGGTAACGTATGGTGCGTAGAAAACGCTGCAACCATAACATAGCAAAAAGCGTTAACAATGTTTGCAGCGTAACCTGAAACAACGATAAATAGAGTGAAGAAAAAAAGAATGTTAATAATCAGAATGCAGGCTACAGTTTAAAGGAGAAACATAAAAGGAAATAAAACCACGAAGGTCTGTCTGTCACCAGGTAGGCTGGAGTCAGGCAGGTATCAATCCCGTCTATGGTATAGAGTATATATAACTTTTATAAATACATCTTGAGAGAACAAAATAAATCTAGTGAAAAAATTTACTTGATCCACGGATAATACGGCTGCAATCCCATATTTTTATAAATGGCAATAAACCTTGGATTATCATGCAATTCTCTGAATGTAATATTATAAGGTTCAGACATTTTTAACTTTCCTTCTGAATATGCCTTTTCTAACAAATCTATAGCAATATCATATTCACCAGCCATGGCATACCAAATAGCTTTTGTTGCATCATCAGCAGGCTTTTTCTTTATTCTGAGCCATACTAATCCAACCAGTCCTTCTTTGGCATATGCACTATCAACTTGAGCTGAATCGTAACAGTCACAGAGTCCTCCAGAGAGCTTTTCAGCTTCAACCGCTTCCTCTTCCATACCGAGCCTATAAAAAATCAAAAATGCAAGACTTCTAGCACTCCAGTGATCTTTAATCAATTCCAGACTTACTCTGTTTTCTTCCAATGCTTCTCTGAATTTTCCCTGGTGGTAATAAAATTCAGAACTTTTATGCCTTATATGAAAGGATAACGGATCAAGTTCAATTGCCTTATCGATTTGCTCTCTTGCTTTATCAGGCCGGTTGGTGTACATTAAAAGCATAGCATAAAAAAAATGAGCTGTGGAATAGCTTGGATTTTGCTTTATAGCCATTATGAGTTCTTTTTCTGCCCTTTCCCAGTTCCATTTTAATATATAGAGATGACCTAATGCGGTATGTGCTTCAGCCAGATCCGGATCGAGTTCCAGGGCTTTTCTGGCAAACTCAATCCCTTTTTTTTCCCCCTCTGTCATAGTCATAATATTACCCCAGTCGGGATTATAAAGGTAAATAGTGGCAATTCCCGCGTAAGCCAGCGCATAATTCGGGTCTTCTTCAATGGCTTTTTCATAATACTCAATGCCTTTGGAATAACCTTCATTTGACAGCTTACTTGAGTGAAAACGCCCCAGCTGGTAATATTCAAAGGCTTTCAGATTTTCAGTATTGCTTTGTGTAAGCTTATTTAACTGCTTGTCTGTTAATACTAGTGATAATTCCGAAGCAATCTGGTTGGCCACTTCGCCCTGTATTTTAAAGACTTCATTAATATTTCTGTAGTATTGCTTAGAAAAGATACGATCATCCTTATGTGCATCGATCAATTGGATGCTTATGCGAATATTATCAGCTCTCCTTTGTATGCTTCCTTCCAATATATATTGAACACCCAGTATTTTAGCGATTTCGGGTACGGTTTTATTTCCCTTATCACGAAACATTTCGGAAGAAGTGCGTGAGATCACTTTCAATTCTTCGATCTGAGAGATACGAAACAACAGGTCCTCTACAATACCATCCGCAAAATACCGGTTTTCTTCATCCGGACTTAAATTGTCAAAAGGCAGTATGGCAATTGATTTTTCCTGAGTTTTTTTCTCCCCTGATATGTAAAAATATATTCCAATACCGGCGATGATAATTACCAGAAGAGTTATCAAAGCTGGCATACGCAGACGAAGTAAATTTGATTTCTTAGGAATCTGGATTTCCTGGCTTTTTTCATCCGGTTGTCGATAAAGGCCGGCAGCAGCATCTTTTTTGATATCTCCCGGGGGAACCCCGAAACGTTTCTTGAAAACCCGGTGGAAATAACTTACACTGTTAAATCCAACTTTATAGGCAATCTCAGAAACCGTACCGGCATCATTGTCCAGTAGCTCCTTAGCCCGGGTCAGCCGCTTTTCCATTATGAGGTCGGTGGCCGATTTACCGGACAGCTTGATAAGTTTTCTATGCAACATGGATCGGCTTAATCCTGCATGCTGAGCCAGGTCTTCCACAGAAAAATTCTCATCGGTAAGATTCTCTTCAATAATCCGGTTGACAATTGCAAGAAACTGATCACCCATTGAAAGTCCGTTTTCCATTGCTGACCAGTATTAACGGTAATTCCATCACGGTCTGGCAGGAACGCCAATATGCTTTCACTCAGGGTAAAGATACAAAATAATTGGGAAAGGAAGGGGGAAGACAGGGACAAGTGACAAGTGACAAGTGACAAATGACAAGTGACGAGTTGCAAGAGTATGTGAGTGGGAAAAAGGTAAAGTACGAATGAGAATGAAAATGAAGAAAAATAGCCCCGGAGGGGCGAAATGTTGGTAGTCCTGGGGTGTCAACTCCGGGTAACGTATGATGTGCAAGAAACGCTGCAAGCACGGCGCAACCAAAAGTTATAACCTCACTTACAGCGTAACCCGAGATAACGATATTTTGTGTGATGGCAGATAGAGCAAATATCTGGATGAAGTTATGAAACCGACCGAGGGGAGCTTCCCGAATCTTCGGGAAGCGAAGCGAATAAACTACACCCGGTTATTAGGCATCCCTGAAAAATACTAACTACTGAAACTATTGTTCAGAACGGGGACTGTTTGTAAGGAACAATTCATTTTCATTATCCGTGTAATGATCAACAAAATCATATACCTGCCCGATGTCTGCATTTGTAAGCGTGTTTATGCATTTGCCATCTTCGTAAAAACTGATAATAACATCCAGTCTGTCAGCAGAATTGTTGAAATACTCATATTTAAAAATTCTGATATTCTTGTCACAATCAATAAGTTCCATTAATGCATCTTGGCCGGTTACAGCATTATCCAGGTACACCGGTTTCCGCTCTTTAATACTGGAATTTTTGCCTATGGTAACAATTTCTTCGTTAGGAATAACCTTTTTTTCCCCGGTGTTTAATTTGCACTTAGTATTTGCAAATCCAAACCTGAGGTTTGCACAGATCAATGTATCACTCTTGGTGATAACATAATTCAGACCGTTTTTTCCTGCCTGGGCAGTAAAAGATAATACTGCAGCAAGCGCCAATGACATAATGATTGTTTTCATAATAGTATAATTTTGGTTGGTTAATAAATTTGTCAGGAGACTTTACCTGGCTGAAAAAATCTTAGTGTAAAGTAACGGCAATCTGAGGCCTGGTGCATATAACAGGAGTTGCAATCTTGTGTTGGTTTCTGTATCCTTTTGTTGCATTAATGCTGTTTGGTTGCATGAAGTGTATTTTTGTTGCATCTTAGAAAAACAGTGACAAGTGACTAGTGACAAGTTACATGGATGTTATAGTAGGAAAAGTAGAGGGAGAGTATTCGGTATTCGGTATTCGGTATTCGGTATTCGGCAACCTGAAGACCTTCCAGGATTTGTTAAGCCTGTAATTAAAAAACTACAGACCTGGCAGAGCCTGGCAATATCTGTTATGTTTATTATAATTGTTGCGTAAGCATTAAACAATGAATTATAGGTACAGATTCAATTGCCCCTGGCTTTAGCCAGGGGATAAAGTGCAAAAACGCTGCAAGCACGGCGCAACCAAAAGGTATAACCTCACTTGCAGCGTAACCCGAGATAACGATATTTTGTGTGATGGCAGATAGAGCAAATATCTGGATGAAGTTATGAAACCGACCGAAGGGAGATTATAAGCGAAGGGAATAAAACCACACCCCGTGCGGGAAAGATCGGGGGTACAACCCCCGATCAGCGAGGTGTTTGGATATTGAAGAAGGAAGATCAAAGAAGGAAGATCAAAGAAATTTTTAATTGATCTTGGATCTTAGATCTTAGATCTTTGATCATTGAAGAAAGACCGAAGTCTTAGCTCTTTATTCTTTGATCTTTGATCTTTGATCTTTGATCTTAGATCAGATTTGCTCCGGTCCAGTAAAGAGTTTAATATTTATCCAGCCCGAATTTCTTTTTTAAGGCTTGAAACCGGGGATAGGATTCCAGGTCTTTAGTATAAAAACTAACTAATTGATGAGGACGCAAATCACCATTTTTATATAATATTTCTAACATGTCAATAGCCTTTTCATTCTCTCCCAAAGCAGCATAAAACACAGCATTTCTACTATACGCTCGCATTTTTTGCATATGAAATCTTATTAATCCTTTCATCCCTGAAGCTTTATAAGCGCTGTCTGCCTGATTTAGCAAATAACCGGCTTCCGGATCTCTATCCTGCATCTGAGCTTTGTATATAGGTCCAACTTTCCTTAAACTTTCATAGGCTGCCTTATCATTGCCTAATTTAAAATTACAATAGAAATTCATCTCTAGTGCCCAGTACTGATCCGGAACAAGCCCGAGACATATTTTGGTTTCTTCAAGTGCTTTGCCATAATTTTGCTCAGTCATATAAAGTATTACGCTAGTAAAACGGGTACTAAATGATACGGGGTCAAGTACAATGGCTTTATTTATGTATTCCCTGGCTTTTTCAGGCCTACCCGTAATGTTTAATAGCTGGGCATACCATTGATAACCCATATAATTATTTGGATTCAGCTCAATGGCTTTCATGTATTCACTTTCTGCTGCCTCGTAATTATGATCAAATATATAATATCCTCCTAATATTACATGTGCTTCAGGTAGATTTTTATCAATTTCAAGGGCCTTTAATGTTAGCTTAACTACAGAATCTTTTCCACTTTCGATATCCATAATCCAGCCATGGCCCATATTTATCATTTCAAGATATACACCGGCAAGACCTGCATAAGCCAGGGAATAATTACTGTCTGCCTTGATTGCTTTTCTGAAATAATCAGCACTTGCATAAGCATCATTTATTCTGCCAATGCGATAAAAGTACTTCCCCATTTGATAATAATTAAAAGCTTCCAGGTTATCAGTCTGGTTTCTTTTAATCTCTGTCAGCTGACGATCGGACAAATAAACGGATAATTCTTGTACAATCTGACCGGCAATTTCGCCCTGTATTTTAAAGACCTCACCAATATTACTGTTGTATTGTTTTGAAAAAATATGATCATCTTTTTTTGCATCGATCAGTTGAACCGATATTCTGATGTTGTCTGTCTCTCTTCGCACACTGCCTTCGAGAATATAACTGACATCCAATATACGGGCGATTTCCGGTATTGATTTGTTCCCTTTTTCCCGGAACATTTCGGAAGATGTTCGCGATATGACTTTTAAATCCCTTATTATGGAAAGACGGTTAAGCAGGTCTTCAACGATACCATCGGCAAAATAACGGTTTTCTTCATCCGGACTTAAATTGTCAAAAGGTAATATGGCAATTGATTTTTCAGTGGGTTTTTTGTCTTTTGATAAAAAGAGTATTGCCCCGGTTATAATTGCTGTGGCGAATAAAATTAATAAGGCATATGTAAGGAAAGGTGAGATCTTTAATCCTGATAAAAACTGAATTTTTTGCTTTTTGTATGGTTGAGGCTGTTGGGAATGAATGGCTGTGCCCTTTCTGATATCACCGGGTGATACCTTGAAATGCTTTTTAAATACTTTGTGGAAGTAACTGGGACTGCCAAAACCTACCTTGTAGGCAATTTCTGAGGTGGTAGCAGCATCGTTTACCAATAACTCTTTAGCCCGAGTCAGACGCTTTTCCATGATAAGGTCGGTAGCCGATTTCCCGGTAAGCCTGATGAGTCTCCTGTGCAGCATAGACCGGCTTAATCCTGCACGTTGAGCCAGATCTTCCACTGAAAAACTTTCATCCGCGAGATTCTCTTCGATAATCTGGTTTACCATTGCAAGAAACTGATCACCCATTGAAAGTCCGTTTTCCATTGTTGATCAGTATTAACGGTAATTCCATCACGGTTTGGCAGGAACGCCAATATGCTTTCACTTAAGGTAAAGATACAAAATAATTGGGAAAAGAAGGGGGAAGACAGGGACAAGTGACTAGTGACGAGTTGCAAGAGTATGTGAGTGGGAAATGGAGGGAGTGGCAGCAGGTAGGGTGAAGAGGTAATCGGTAATCAGTAGCCGGTGTTCTTTGCTGTATTTTAATTTTAGATATACGATGAATGATTTTCGAAGTCTTTGCTGTTTCTTCTTTGATCTTTCTTCTTTAATCTTTGATCTTGAATCTTGACTCTTGGTTCTCTATAAATAGAACTGGCAGGATCTTGATATGGAAGAAGGAAGATCAAAGAAGGAAGACCAAAGAAATTTTGAATTGATCTTGGATCTTTGATCTTGGATCTTTGATCTTGGTTCTCTGTAAACAGGTCTGGCAGTGTCGACCGGTTGACAGGAAGACCAGTTAACCGGTGAAAATCAATGTTTCAGGTATAAACCGCTTATGCTGATGTTATTGTTTTTTCCGTTCGTTTATCAGCAACGTTACATCACCGGCAGCCACATAAGGTTTCCCGTCGGTAAAGGTCACATTCACCTTCCACACATAAACATCCTGTTTTGCCGGTTCTCCTTTAATATAACCATTCCAGCCCTTATGAACATCCTCACTTACGAATATCAGCTCACCCCACCGATTGTAGATCTCAAGCCTGTATTTCTCCACACCCCGGGTAACGGGTCGGAAAACACGGTAATCCGGCCGGTTCGGATCATAATATTCACTGGCTGGTCCACCCGGATCAATGACAAAGGCATTCGGAAATTCCATCAGACGTGCTCCTTCAACAATTGCAGGCTTGTGATGTGTAAGCGTATCATAACATCCATCGCCTGATTCAGCGACCAGGGTAATAAAGTAATGTCCTGTATCGGCATAAATATGAGTAGGCTCAAAGAGGGTCGAAGTATTCTCATCACCGAAATCCCACCAGTAGTTGACTCCGTTTACAGTAGTATTGAAGAACACTATCGGAGTTGCCGGTTCATTCTGACTTTCTTCCAGCACCAGCTCGGGTGAAAAAGTGAAGTCGACAACAGGTTTGGGATACACAATGACCTGCTTATAGTCCCAGTTGGTACCTCCGTCCCCTGCCACTGCAAGCCTTATCATGTAAACACCAGCCGTATCAAAAACGATACTGCCGGGCAATGTTTCCGTCGAGGTCATACCCTGATAACCAAAATCCCACTGGTAACTGTCCTCATATATGTATTTCGTCGTAGACGGAAATTCAACTTCGAGGGGCATACATCCTGACACGTCCGGCCCCAGGTTAACCTGAGGCAAGGGCGGATTGATGACAATATAACGATCGACCGTATCACTGCATTGCGGATTTGCAGCGTTGTTCACGATCATCGAAACCGGGATCCGGTTGCCGTTGTGGATATCACCCCAAACGGAATATGCTTTCACAAAGGATGGAGCTGACTCACTGGATTCAGTGCCATCACCGAAATTCCAGGTGTAGCTCCAGGCAGCCTGGTTCAGGGTGTTATTTACAAAGGTAACCGAGGTATTTTCATTGATCGTGTCAAAATCCTGAACGATCGGAACAGGCAGGAATTCACCGGTAGGTTTCGGATAAACCGTCACCTGTTTTACGGTATCATCGTAACAACCATAACCCGATTGTGCCATGAAGCGAACATTAAAGATCTTATCGGACGACGTTTCATTGACAAACCGGTAATAGGCATCCTCATAATTACTGAACAGGATGTCATCGACATACCAGTAATATTCATTCTCATTGGTTGCCGTTCCGTTAAAATCAACTTCAATGGGATTGCATCCATTCCACAGCGAGGCAGTAAAATCGGCTGATACGTCGGGATAAACCTGTATGGGTCTGATAATGGTGTCGCCACACAGAAATTCCGTGGTTACAATAAGCCGGATCTGTTTTTCAATAATGGTTGAGCCATCATTGGTATATGTTTCCGAAGGATTGGGGAATGTACTTGTATTGCCATTATCAAAATCCCATGCATACGACAGGTTGTTCCCTATTGATTTGTTGGTTAAAGGTACTGTAAACGGCGGACACGCTGCCGTCAAAGGATAAGTGAAATCGGCAACGGGCTTGGGATGCACGGTCAGCGTACGGCTCACCGAACTGTCACAGCCAAATGCTGATGTAGCTGTAAGATTCACCGTAAAGGTAAGGTCATTTGTATGGCTGTAATTTTTATAGGCATGAGTCGGATTTTTATCGGTTGAAGCAGAGCCGTCGCCGAAGGTCCATTGATAGGTTAACGGCACAGCCGGTTGGGAATTGTTGGTAAACACGGTGGTATGGGGATAGCAGATTTCCTGGTCATCGATTGTGAAAGCAGCCCTGACCTCGGGATTAACAATGATGCCTTCCACCCATGATGTGTCACAACCCTGTGCATTGGTAACGGTTAAATTAATCTGTCGGTTAAAACTGGAAGCAGTGGTATTGGAATAGGTATGGAAAAAGCTCACATCGGTCTTTTCCTCATCGGTTGATCCGTCGTTTTCATAATCCCAGTAATAGTGGTTAATGCCTCCCCTTGTGTTGATGCGGTTGATTTCAAAGGGTTCACCGGAACATATCGAGGGCCTGTCGATGGTAAAATTGGCATATATGTATGGATAGATCTCCACCTGTATGGTAGTATCGTCAAAACATCCGTACTGTGTCATGGCCGACATGTATATGTTGCGGAACAGGCTGGTGGAATTGGTATTGGAATAGGAATGCGGATCGGGATACGCCTTGTTGGAATACTTGCCATCTCCGTAATCCCATAAAAACGTAGTACCCGGAATTATGTTGGTCTGGTTGTTAAAACTAACCAGCAGGGGCTCGCAGCCGGCCAGCTTATCAGGGGTGAACCGTGCAAATACTTCGGGAAATACGGTGACCGTATCGCGCTTAACAGCCTCACAACCATGGCTGTTGAGTGTTCTCAGCTTAAACTCATATTCCTGGGGCAACATTGTTGTATTATGGTAAACGGGGATGTCCGGATCACTGAATGTATGCAGGGTCATTGAATCGGTGGGTGTATATTTCCAGATAAAATCCACGATACCACCGCTCGAGTAATTATCAACCCTTATTTTAAAAGGCGAACAGCTGTCGAGCCGGCTTATCGCGAAATCAGCGGTTACCTTCGAATATACCTGCACGGGCTTTGTCATGGCGCTGTCACAGCCAACCGGATTGGTTACTGTAAGAGTCACATAATAGGTGGTATCGAAGGCTGTATTATTCTGATACAATTTGGGCGGAGGATCCTGACTGGTTGAAGATGTCTTATCTCCGAAATCCCAGTTGTAATTTACATTCTTGCCCTTGGAATCGTTGATAAACGATACCGGAAGCGGATTACATCCAACGTTCGAAGTGCCGAAATCAAAGTTGGCAGCTACCTGCGGGAAAAGGAAGATGGACCGTTGCATGGAGTCGGCACAACCATATGTGTTGGTAGCCCGCATGTTGATATAATAGGTCGTATCGTTATCGGTGTTGTTTTCAAAGGTATGAGATATAGTTCCTGTAGCATAGGTTACATCTGCAGTGCCGTCACCAAAATCCCAGTCAAACTGGCTGCCACCGAGCGAAACATTCGAAAGGTCAACGTCCACCGGAGTACAATTATTCTGAAAATCAATTGAGAAATTGGCTCTTACGAAAGGATGCACGGTGATCACACCGGTAAATGAATCGGTACAGAAATAATCCGAAGTAGTCACCAGGGTTATGTCATAATTCTGATCCACCAGAGTCCGGTTAAAATAACGATGCGTAAACCCGATACCCAGGGTGTCTACAAAGGATGTCCCGTCGCCGAGGTCCCAGTCATGCACCAGCTTGTATCCGACTGAATTATTGATGAAATCAACATCAACGGAATCACAGATGGCTGTTTCTGATTTTAAAAAACCGGCCTGTACTTCGGGGAAAATGACCATTCGCTTGGGTATGGCAGTATCGGGACAATTGTATGCATTCAATCCGTACATACTGATGTACAGGGTATCGGGATTCGGTTGCGTGGTATCGTTATGGGTGAATGGAAAGATAAATTTATTGTTTTTAACAAACGCGCTGTCATAATACGAATGGTTTTCGTCATAAACAGACCAGTGATAGGTGCTCACACCCACCGAGCCGCTCGGATTTACCTGTGAAGTAAAAGGAGAACAACCGATGAGGTTATCGATTCCGAAATTAGCCTTAATGTATGGATGCACGGTTACCGGGTAATAGGCCGTATCGGTACAGCCTTCAATCGAAAAAGCAATAAGTCTTACATTATGGGTGTAGTTATTTTGACTTCCATTGATAAAGGTATGGGTAGGATTTGAAGTGTAAGTTTGCAGGTAGGTGTCAAAATCCCAATAAGAGTTGAGCGTATCAAGGTAACCGATGGTTGTATCCGTAAAAGTTACGGTGAGCGGATTGCAGCCCATATTGGTATCCGCCAGAAAACCGGCTATAACGTTGGGTAGTATCGTTACTGTTTTTTCGCGTTCACTGGGGCATTCGCCAAAAGGCGCCCATGCATACAGTTTAATCCTGAAGACCTGCGGTGTGTCGGTAATATTTTCAGGGAACAGATGATGAAACGGATTGGGAAGCAGCACCTGGTTAATGGTATCCGTGTTTTTATGTTCAAAATCAAAGTCCCATAACATATTGTCAGCCAGAGCAAAATCAGTTTGATTTGTAATCAAAGGATTATAGGGCGAACAGGCAATCGGATTGGATATGCTGAAATTCGCCACAGGTGCAATATAAACCCTGGGAGAAACAAATATGATAGTGTCACCAAAGCAATCCCTTTCAATGGTGACTTTGAATTTGTAAGGATGGGCAGGCGTAGTTGGACCAGGAGGATAGAAATATACTTCGTTGGATGTCGTGCTGCTCAGGTAAATGGTATCATCCGGAAAGTCAGCGCCTTCCCATTTATAGGATATTCCGCCCTCCACTGCGAACATTATCGGATCGAGACTGCAATAGGTCTTCTTGGCAGGAGCTTTCGGTCCGCCAATACCTGCACTGCCCCTGTAAGAACTGTAGTCAGAAAAGTAACCGTATTTTCCGCCGGTGGCAGCGGCACCATTCTGAATACCCAGGTGGAATAAGGCAACCGGGTTATAGATGGTTGCAGTGGTACCTGCGCCGATACGGCTGGTAAAAAAATTAGCCACAACAGGATCCGACCACCTCAATACAGCCCATGAGCTGTCGGGGATGAAATCAAAATAGCTTTTCGGAACAGAATAGGTATTTGCTCCGATAATCAATAAGCAGTTTTCAACGCATTTATTTTTTAACGGACTGGCAGGATTTGTTATATTTCTGAGCATCAGGTTTATCTGCAACTGATCGCCACTGTAATTATTCCGTGTAAAAGTCACCGTATGTGAACCGGTACACCCGTCAATGGTTGGCAATGTTGCCCCTCCTAATTCACCGCCTCCGCCTGTTCCGCTCATATGGTTAACGTAAACAGGCTGCGTACAGGATATGCGTGTGGTAGGGGTGGGAACATTCTGACCATATACCTGTCCTGCATTGAGAGTAGCCATTTCAACTCCGTTTACAAATACTTTCGTATTGTTGACGATGGCTGTCACAAAAAACTTTTCACCGCCGTCATCACCTACAAAAATATTGCCTTTCATGACAAGATAATTCATTCCGATCAGGCCTGTCGGAATAAGCTGGTCACCGCAGATATCATAACTATAACTGCTTGGGTTATTTCTTTTTCGTATGGAGTCATCGTACCATGTAATAGCAATATCCCTGTCGGATGTCACGTGTACTCCGTTTATGTGATTGGCAGGTGCAGTGCTGCTGGCAACAAATGCAAATGTCTCTCCGCGGTTTAAGGTCAGGGTGATAACCTGCGGCGGGGCCGACAGGAAATTCTGCCATACCCCGTTACGGTAAATGGTTACGTTTGTATTATCCTCGGTGGCAACAATAACAAAGCCACTATAGGCAGTATTGCTGTATGTACCGTTTGGAAGATAATTCTGTGTGGAAACATAAAAATTCTTACCCAGTGCATTCTTCCCTTTCAGGGCAAAAATATCGCGGTTGCATCGGTTATTAAGCTCGTAATAGGCAGTAATGTTACCCTGATCGGAGGTAATCCTGATCCCTTTAGTCTGAATTGTCTGGGCAGGAGGTAAAGGCCACGGCTGTGAGTAATTCTCAAATACGTCAGGAGAATAAGGAGGCGATAAAGGGACCATGCGGTGTTCACCGGCAACAAGCGAAAATTCAATGGGCGTGAAAGCCGGGGTGGCTGGCATTTCAATTTTTACATTGGTAGCCTGTTCTGCAGTTACATAAAGATTTATGGGCCTGCCTTCACCGTATGGCGGAGAAGGATTGCAGTCGTGTGCGGAAGATACATCGGGAGCGGCGAACCAAAACTCATTGTCAATTTGGGCCTCAACGATTAACGATAGGAAAACCAACGATAAAAGGAGAATTCTTTTTTTCATCAGGTTGGATTATAACAACTATTCTTACTATCTTTAACTATTATCAATAAAAATAACGATTCAGCCTTATAAATCAAGTAAATATAATATAAAACTTTTTAACATACTATACGTAAAAACTAGTAAAAAGTTCCTTTTCGGAAAAAATCAATCAGGTTATGAAACGCTTATTGCTACTGGGATCCATATGCTTATTGGCAAGGATAACTCTCTCACAGGACACAACCATATATTATATAAACGATGGCTTCGAAACCACACCGCGTCAGTGGATCAGCCAGCCATCTGTTCCCTATCTCGAACAGCTGAAATGGGAATATCGCAGTGGCGGG
Organism: Bacteroidales bacterium; assembly: GCA_016928305.1. Lineage (GTDB taxonomy): Bacteria > Bacteroidota > Bacteroidia > Bacteroidales > UBA10428 > UBA5072. Next base: position 27,443 of record JAFGKY010000046.1, on the reverse strand, counting down.
AACAACAATCTGCCCACGGGCGCTAAGGAAGGTAGTTACAATGCTTTTCTTTACTGGAACGGATTTGAGGCCTACACCTCCGATCTTGTATCACCGGTCATCAATCTCAGCACATCGGTGAAACCGCAGCTGACTTTCTATCACGCCCAGGCTGAGTCAAGTGACGGCATTGACCACCTGGTACTGATGTTCCGTGCCGGAGTTACCGGTACCTGGGATACCATCATGGAATATTATTCACCCTCTGTGCCTTCAACACAATGGTTTCCGCAACGCACTTTCAATATTGATGAATATGGTTCAAAATACCTTACAAATGAATTTTATATCGCATTTTCAGGGACAGTTATCGGCGGGCACGGTGTGTGCATCGATGATGTTAAAATTGAAGAAAAGGAAATAATAAACCGTTATGTATATTCGGTAAATGCTTTGCATGTCGCACATTCGGTTGTGCCATCAGGCGTAATGGACCTGCCCATGTTCAGGGTGGACATTGACGTGGTTGGGAACAATGAAACCTTGACCCTCGATTCCCTTAAGATCAAATCGTTGTGTAGTGATAACGATGTTTTTAAGAACAACGGCTTCGAATTATTCCATACACGTGATGAAATATTCAGGAATGAAAACAAAGGCGTATCCACCAGAATAGGAACAGCACAAAATATTTCCAACGGAATTATTAAATTTTCCAACCTGGCCACCATACTTAAAACAGGAAAACACTGCCTGTGGCTTGTAGCCGATATTAAGTCCGATGCAACACCCGGTGCCAACCTTGATTTTATGCTTGATGCCAACAGTGTCAGCGTCAGTGGTAATTCTTACCCCACCACTTCTATCTCGCCTTCCGGGTCCAATACCGTTGATGAATCGATCTTCTTTGACGATTTCGAAACCGATCGGGGATGGACTCTTGAAAACGATTTTGAGCGTGATGTTCCCAAGGGTAAGTTCGTAATTAAGAGTTACGACCCCGATTATGCCTATTCAGGTGAAAAGGTGCTTGGGACAGACCTGAACGACGATGGTGCCTACCCGCTTAACATTGATTCGGCCAATGCTTATTTTGCCACCACCCCGCTTATGAACCTGAAGTACTTTGATAAAATAAAGCTCTCCCTGTGGAAGTGGAACTATATTGAACCACAGGATAATGGCAGCATAGATATCAGTACCGACGGAGGAACCTCATGGACACGGATCTGGTTATCGCAGGCAAGCGGTCAGCAACCCGAATTCCTATGGAACAATCTTTACCTGTACAATGAAGTTAATAACCTGGCAAAAAGACAGGCCAATGTTAAGTTCCGCGTGGCCATGAATTATTCGGATAATAACAATGCGTATGCGGGATGGAATATTGACAATTTCGCCATAACGGGTGAATACCTTACCAACGATGTAGGGATTACACGGGTGATCCTTCCGTGTGATGACTGCATCAAAACCGGTGAAGACGATATTCAAGTTGTCGTCAGAAACTATGCTGCAATTCCTTCTCCGGCCAACACGCGTATTTTCTTTTCGCTCTACGGATCACAGGGGCCAAAAACCTACGACACCATTGTCTCTCCCATTCCGGTAGATGACTCCGTTACCTTTACTTTTACCCCGCCTGCCAATTTCCCGGCTGCAGGCGCCTATGATTTTTTGGTCAGTACAGACGCTATAGGCGACCAGGACCGGACAAACGATACGATGAAGATAACCATCCATATACAGGAAAACATTGATCCGCCGCGATTGGTTGATTTCGAAACCGGTAATGGTTACTGGATTCCCGGGGGAATATACAAAACATGGGAATGCAAAATTCCCGATGCCAGTATCGGACAGATCGAAGGCAGTCCCAATGCCTGGATACTTTCTCCATACGGTAATTATTTGAGTAACGACAGTTCATTTATTGTCAGCTCATGTTATAACCTTATCAGTTCTGATAAGCTTGTGCTGGAAAACAAATACTGGATATTGTCGGAAGATGGCAATGACGGGGCCAATATTCAGTATACGATCAACGACGGCGCTACCTGGAATGTATTAACGAAAAACACATACGGTTACCCCTGGCAATGGTATGAGAACTATGTAACGGCACTGAAGAACATCGGATGGTCGGGCAGCAGTGATAGCTGGCAAACCGCAAGAACGCTGTTACCGGAATCATTGCATTCCCAGCCAAGGGTCAAATTCCGTGTCCTCTGGCAGTCAGATGCCGATACGAGCAACAGGGGGCTGGCATTCGATGATTTCAAAATATGTCCGGCCCCTTATGATATTGGCGTTTCAGCAATCGACTCCTTCGCCACACGTTGCGAGGGCTTGAACCCCGATCAGGTTACGGTGACCATCAAAAACCATGGTATCAATTCCATGAAGATCAGCGATACCATTATTGTTGGCTTTGGATTGAACAGTTCACCGGTGGCCGTGGATACCTTTCAGCTGACACAGGCTTTGTTACCGGGTCAGACCATCAAACACACCTTTGCTGAAAAGATCGATGTCCTGACACCGGCCACATACACCCTGAAGGCTTACACCCTGACGGAAGATGATCCCTATTATTACGGAACGAACAATGATACCCTTTCATTGGTTTTTACAGTTTTGCCCAATCCTACGATTGGATTGCTGGATACCATACAGACCAAAGAACCCGATACCGTTATCCTGAGGCCGTATTATCATGCCGATTACGATTACCTGTGGTTCGATGGAAAAACAACCAGCACCTATGATGTTGATAAAGGCGGAGTGCACAGTGTTACGGTCACAGCAACCCGCGGCAACGGATGTTCAGCAAAAGACTCTACCTATGTGGAACTGCTTTTCTACGATGTTGGTGTCGACAGTCTGATCTACCCGGTTGATGCATGTCTGCTGTCAACCCACGAATATGTTACATTCAGAATCAGGAATTACGGAACCGACAGCATCCCTGCCGGTGAAAATATCAAGACGGCCTTTGTCTTCAACGGTACTACAACGGTGATCGATACACTTACACTGGCCAATACACTGTATTCCAAACAAACACTGCAATACACCTTTGATAAAGGTGCCGTGGATCTGAACTCCGCGGGAACCTATCCTTTTAAGCTTTATGCCGATTATGCCGGAGATACCGTATATTACAATGATACCATCAACCGGAGCATCGTTATATTCGGGAATCCCACAGCCGATCTTGGTCCCGACAGGACGATCGAGGCTCTTTCCTATGTCCTTGATGCCGGTTCAGGCTATATCGATTATTTGTGGGATAATGCCACTACCTCGCAGACACGTGAAATAACCGAATCGGGCAATTACTGGGTTTGGATACTTGATGGCAACAACTGTTCCGACTTCGATACGGTGTATGTCAGACTTAAAATAAGGGATATAAGCCCCCAGCTGGTAAGTCCTCTATCCGCCTGTACTTTCAGTTCTTCCGAGACCGTTCAGATGAGAGTAGTGAATACCGGTACCGATACCGTACCTTCGGGAGAAACCATCAATGTCCGGTATAAAATGAACACCGGAGGATGGGTAACAGAATCGTTTGTGCTGTCGGGTCAGATGATCCCGGCTGCAAGTGTGATCCATACTTTTCCAGGAAGCGTGAACCTCAGCACTCCCGATGATTACCTGTTTACCCTCGTGGCCAAAACGACAACCGATATAAGGATGGCCAATGATACCCTTTATGATACTGTTTACCGCTATCCGGAACCGGTTGTTGATTTCGGCCTGGGTGAATCGTATCAGGTACGTGCTACAGAATTTACCATCGATGCCGGCTACCAGCCTTATTGCAGTTACCTGTGGCAGGATAATTCAACAAATTATGAATACGTGGCCACCACCAGCGGTATCAAATGGGCTAAAGTAACGGATACCCGTACTGCATGCTACGGAGGAGATACTGTAGTATTATTCCTTATCATTGATGACCTGGGGGTTGTTTCAACCACGCTCGGAAGCCAGGTGTGCTCTGGTCCTACAGAAGATGTGCAGGTCACCATAAAGAACCTGGGAACAACCAACATCGGTGTGGGTGAGAAAATTTACCTGGGCTATGATGTGGATGGATCCCGGATTCATGTTGATACCATTGCGCTGGACCGTGTTTTTTCGACCCAGGATTCCCGTATTGTGACATTGCAAAAACCCATCACCATTAATGCGGGAACCAGTCCGGCTGTTGACTTTTACACCCTGTTGGATGTAGATATGAGACCTGAAAATGACACACTTACCAGTTATCCCTCGGTATTGCCAAGCCCGGTGGTCGATTTTGGTGATGTCAACGGCGTTCTGATGACCCCGTTGCCACACACACTTGATGCCGGAAGCGGGCATAAGTCATACCTGTGGAATAACGGTTCAACAGCTCAAACACTCAATGTCACGGCAAACGGAGTATACAGCGTTACGGTGACCGGGCAGAATGATTGCCAGACAACGAAAGTGGTCTATATCAATATAACTGCACTGGAAGACATGCTGGCAAACGGTATGGCCGTTACCGTATATCCCAATCCAAGCAACGGTTTATTCAACCTGGATATAACCATGGAAAGTCCCCAGGATCTGATAATAACCATGGTTAATATCAACGGACAGGTTGTACTGAACCAACAGGTGACGGTGCAGGAAAAAATCCGTTATCCGGTTGATCTTACCGGTTATCCCAGGGGAATGTACCAGATTCTCATTACCGGCGATAAGGTTGTGTATAAGGCGAAGATTATTGTATATTAAACCATTTGATACATACAGCGTAGAGACGTAAGATCTTACATCTCTACGCGGAATATATCAAAATCCTGACAAAAATCATATATCCCTTTGAAGGCGTTGCTTCCACGATGAGATATTTATGACAATTATCCTTTTTTTGGGTGCAAATTGACGGTAATTTTCGTTCCGGTAATTCTGGTTCCGATATCTATATACTATTTTGCCTCATGTTTAACAGGTTCATTGTTGGGATCCTTCAGTATATGCCGGAGGGGCTTGTATGGATTTTCTCAAAACGCTACATTGCCGGGAAAAAACGCGAGGATGCTTTCAGGGTGACTGGCGATCTGAACAGTCAGGGGATCAAAGTAAGTCTTGACCTGCTGGGTGAATTTCAAACCCGAAGCGAAAAAATCGATTATTATAAAGCGGAATATATTAAAACAATCCTGGATGCCGCTTACAAAAAACTTGATATTTCCGTTTCTGTCAAGCCAACGATGTTTGGATTACTGCTCGACAGGGAATTGTGTTACAAAAACATCAGGGAGATCATCCTGGAAGCTGTCTCCTGCAATTATTTTGTTCAGATTGACATGGAAGATTCACAATGCACGGATGCGGAAATTGAGATCTTCAACCGCCTGTACAATGAGTTTCCCCGTCATGTGGGATTTGTATTCCAGGCCTATATGCGCCGAACCCTGAACGATATTAAAGCTCTTGCTGTACGGCATCCCCAGAAGGACCTGGGCAGCATACGCATATGCAAAGGTATCTACGTTGAGCCCAAAGAAATCGCTTACAAAGACAAGCAGGAGATCAGGGATCGTTTCCTGGAAGCCGTGGAATATATGTTTCAGCGCAACATCAACACTGCCATAGCCACCCATGACAAAAAGGTGGTTGAAGGAACCTACCGGCTGATAGAGAAATACAGGGTGCCTTCTGACAAATTCGAATTTCAGATGCTTTACGGGGTAACGCCAAAACTCAGGAATTCGATTGTAAAAAAGGGATATGCCATGAGAGTGTACGTTCCTTATGGCGAAGACTGGTACAACTATTGCACCCGGCGTTTAAAAGAAAATCCCTATATGATGTGGGACCTTCTGAAGGCCCTGGTGGTGAGGAATTAGAAGAACCGATAACCAGTGAAAAGTGAAAAACGAAAAGTGAACAGTGAAAAGTGAGTCATTGCGAGCCATGCGACGGAAATAATTGGTTGTGAAATCGGATGATTTTGCATGGCGCGGCAATCGGATCGAACAGGCAAATAGTTATACATGAACTCAAATTGCTCGTAATGATCTTCTGCTTTTGCGATTCGATTACTTCGTCGGCAATTAAAATCATCAAAGCAGAATCAGCATAGTCGCCTCCTCGTAATGACGGCAAAGATGAGACTTTCAGACTGCACGACTCTTTAATACAACTGCACCGGCACCGAAGAGCCTTCCTTTACCTCAAAGGTTTTATTCACCGTATATAGTGTCTGTTTGGCATTTTGTGCCCTGTAGACAATCCTGTAGGTACCCGGTTGCAACAGGATGGTTTCATTTCTCACCCGGTTGTCCAGGTTATACACCCATTCTTCATGGGTTGCACTTTTGCGAAGGTAGATGCTCCCGTATCCCGTTGATGATTTCAGAAAGGTTACCAGTCCGGGCCGCGGTACATCCAGCGTTGTGGTATGACTTTGTTTAATATCCACATTGTAAAGGTTAATGCGTGGTAAAACTGGTATTTCAATATCATATTTACCGACCAGGTACTTTTCTTCTTCATACATCTTTTGCATGTTAATGGTTTTCATGTCACCTGCCTTCCTTACGATAAATTCCAGGCCTTTATACTGGATCTGATCAGCCACCTTCACCACCAGCGAACCCTGGGGAGCGTCAGCTGCAATTACGGTATGTTTCCCGGCCGTAAGTTTGATATTGCCGACCTCGACCGGTGGTATTGTATTCACCCTCATCCGGTAGGTCATCAGGTGGTCGAGGATGAGTGTATCCGGAAGGCCCCTGTGATTCATCGTGTGGATATAGTTGTAAACTACTTTACCGGAAAACTGATCATAAAAGGTCATGTTAACATTGGTTTCTGTCGGATTGCCGTTGATATCCAGCAGATTCACCTGTGCGGTGGTGGCATTCAGTGCCTGAGAAATAACAACTTCCATAACCTCACTGAATTTTTCCTCGTTGATTGCATTGTAATAATGGCCGATGCAGTCGAATGTCTGCCGGAATCCTTCGTCTATTCCGATGCCTATTATAAAGGGCTTCAGGACAATGCCCCGTCGCTGCAGCTCATAGGAAACAGCACAGGCATCACCATCACAGGCCTCTATCCCATCGGTAATGAGGATTATTATATTTCTGCAGTTATCGCATTCCGGTGGAAAATCAGCTCCTCCCTGTTCAAGCGAGTAGGCAATGGGAGTAGTTCCGCGCGGTACTATATACCGCAGTTCCTGCCGGATCTTTGGCGCATTTCCTTTGGCAAAAGGAACTTCAAGCCGGGTGTCTTTACAATCCTGCGGAGGTACCGGACTCTGATGACCATAAATCCTTAGTCCCATCTGCACGTTCTCAAGGCCTTCAAGGCTGTCAATTATATGTATAAGCACCCGCTGGGCAATCGAGATTTTGGTTTCCTTTTCCCATTTGCCAGCCATGCTTTGTGAAGCGTCAAAGATAAACAGAATGCGGGTCTCAGGTGGTATGTATTTGGGCTTTGCTGTCTGTGAATATCCTTGCAACAGGGAAAGAATAATCAACACGCCCAGTAAAGGTATGATCTTCCTTCCGTAAAAAGTCTCCATGTGTTTTTTCTTTAAAACGGTTAATGGCATAATTTTATGATGTCCGTCATGTTTAAAATGAAAGATACTTAATCATACCGGGTTCATCACATAAAAAAACACGGGGTTATCAACAACCCTGTTTTCCCAGGCCCGGGAAAATATATATCTCACAATACGAAATGTATCTATTGCCCCTGACTTCAGTCAGGGTAACCGGCTTGCAGGACATTCAATCACTCGGCAGAGCCGAGCGACTGATAGAGCATAGTTTAACGTGACCTGTATTCTTCAAGGTAGGCCAGCACCTGTTTAAAAACGTTGTCCGCCGTGAATCCAAATTTCTCATCCAGAACCTTATAGGGTGCCGAATAGCCAAAATGATCCAGTCCAAAGACCTTTCCCCAGGGTCCAACCATTCCCTGCAGGGTAACCGGTATCCCGGCTGTCAGTCCAAATACCGGAATAGCATCGGGGATTACCTGTTTCCGGTATGTTTCGTCCTGATTCCTGAATAGTCCTTCGGAAGGTGCAGATACAATGCGCACCCTCAGTCCTTTTTCAGTTTTCAGCCTTTCAGCTCCGGCTACCAATGTTGCAACTTCAGAACCATTTGCCACCAGGATGATATCAGGTTTCCCTTCACAATCGGAGATGACATAGGCTCCTTTCGTAGCCTCAAAAGCACTCTCATAGCGGGTTGATCCGGGTTTGGCCGGAAGGGTGGTAATGTTCTGCCGTGACAGGAGAAGGGCTGTAGGTGTTTTTGTATTCTCAAGGGCCATCTTCCATGCCACCGTTGTTTCATGAACATCGGCCGGCCGCAACACCAGCATGCTGTTTAGCCCATGGTGGTTTTTCAGGTGTTCCATAAGCCTTATCTGGGCTTCCTGTTCAACAGGCTGATGCGTGGGTCCGTCTTCCCCAACCCTGAAGGCATCGTGCGTCCAGATATATTTTACCGGCAATCCCATCAGGGCAGCAAGACGCACAGCAGGTTTCATATAATCAGAGAAAACAAAAAAGGTACCGCCGGCAACAATGATCCCACCATGCAGGGCAATACCATTGGCGATTGCTCCCATCGTCAGTTCTGCCACTCCTGCCTGCAGGAAAGCACCGGTGAAATCACCGCGTGTGAAAGCCTTGGTGTTCTTCAGAAAGCCATCGGTTTTATCACTGTTCGACAGGTCAGCAGAAGCGACAATCATGTTTTCAACATTTCCGGCAAGGAAGGCAAGTACGCTGGAAGATGCTGCCCGTGTGGCAATATTCTCCTTCTGGGATATCTGGTTGTAGTCAATAACAGGCGGCTGTCCTGAAAAGAACTGATTAAGCTTGGCAGCCAGCTGCGGATTTGCATTGGCCCATCTTTTCTCCTCTTCTTTCCGGGCTTTAGCTGCTTCCGACTTTTTCTTCAGTACCTCCCGGTAATACTCCGCCACTTCGGGGAATATCATAAACGGATCCTGAGGATCCCCTCCCAGGTTTTTAATGGTCTTTTCAAACGATGCGCCGGCCTCGCCCAATGGCATACCGTGCGTGGAAGTCTGCCGCTCGAAACTTTTTCCGTCAGCGTCAAGAGCGCCCTTTCCCATGATGGTCTTGCCAATGATAAGGGTTGGCCTGAACTTTTCCTCATTGGCCTTCATCAGTGATGCCCTGATCTCATCCGGATCATTACCGTTGATGGTTATTACATGCCAGCCCCATGCCTCGTATTTCTGTGCCGTATTTTCAGCAGTAACCGATTTGGTTTCAGTCGACAGCTGGATATCATTCGAATCATAAAACATGATGAGGTTATGCAGACCAAGAAAACCGGAAAGCCGTCCCGCCGCCTGCGATATCTCTTCCTGGACGCCGCCGTCGGAGATAAAAGCATAGGTCTTATGCGCCATCCACTCCCCAAAACGTGCACTCAGAAAACGCTCGGCTATGGCAGCGCCAACCGCCATGGTATGGCCCTGACCGAGAGGGCCCGAGGTGTTTTCTACTCCCTTGTTCACATCCAGCTCGGGATGACCCGGGGTGGGACTGCCCCATTGGCGGAAGCTTTTCAGGTCTTCCAGGGTATAATTGCCCGTTAACGTGAGAATGGCATATAACATAGGGGACATATGACCGGGATCAAGGAAGAACCTGTCACGGTTGCGCCAGCTCATATCGGCCGGATCCCAGTTCAGAAATTCACTGTAAAGAATATGGATAAAATCTGCACCACCCATGGCACCACCGGGGTGCCCCGATTTGGCTTTTTCCACCATGGCGGCAGCAAGAATGCGAATGTTATCAGCGGCTCTGTTTACAATTTCTTTTTTCATACGTTGTTACTTAATAAGGATAATCGCAATTTGGTAAGGGTCTTCACCACGCTTGCTTCGATGTCTCTTTTTGCACGAAATCGGCGATCGTATCAACAGACTGTAAAATAAAGCGGGCCAGGTTCTGATCGTCAATTCGGATACCATATTTTTGTTGCAGCGCCAGCACAATCTCTATGGCATCGATCGAATCAATACCCAGACCTTCTCCAAAAAGCGGCGTATCATTCGCAATGGTCTCGGGTGTTATACCTGGTATTTTTGTTGTCTCTATTATTAAAACTTTAATCTCCCGTTTTAATTCCGTTACGTTACTGTCTGACATTTACAATCAATTATAATGATAATACTTTCCCCTCCATTCATTCGTAACCGGCAATGTTTTCAATATCCTGAGTTACACAACCTGTCACCCGAATCATGGTGAGATGCAAAAATAAAACCTTTTCTTTAACAATATCCATTTTGTGAAATTCTTTTATCTACAAGAATATTTCATGTTACAACGTATTAAAATTTTTACGGCATGCCATTCAGGATAAGAAACATTGCACTTCATGTTATGTATTGAATACATCTTTTCCGAAACTGGCGGTAATCAGTTCTGTTTTTCTTGATTTATAAGAACCATCAGCCTTTTCTTTCATGACGACCTTATGAAATAGTTTCAGCATTTTAATATTCTGACTTTCCTCTTTATAAAACGTATCCCATGCATAATAATAGAGTTCCTGCAATCGCTCGGCGGTCATTTGTTTGGGTTGATAGACTACTTTTCCGGCTGTATAGTCGTTCCAATCGAAATTAAAAATGCGGTTCTCTTTTTTTAAGTTCTCGTATATCCTGGTATGCGGGAACGGCGTCAGCACTGTAAATTCTGCAAGGTCGAGGTTAATTTCCAGCAGGAAGTCGATTAAGCGCCTTATATAATCTTCGTCATGATCATCAAAGCCCAGCAGAATTGTTCCTTCAACAGCAATGCCATAATCGTGGTACCGTTTAATCCTTTCTTTGATGAAATCGGATGTATCAAACACTGCCTGGTACACATACCAGGCACCGGCCTGTGCCGCAAGATCAAGAATTTCGGGCTTATCTTCAATAGGGTGACTGCACCATTTTTTCCTGAGGGGGATCATGGCTTTAAACAAGTCTTTTTCCCACCGGGTATCTTGTGCCAGCGAATTGTCGACAATGAAAAGCCGGTTATTATCAATTTTTTCCAGTTCTTCAACGGACTTTTCTATCGGCCGGGGCCTGAAACGCCGTCCCCCAAGATACGAAACAGCACACGGCAGACAATTGAACCTGCATCCTCTGGATGCATGAAACAGGTCGACCATCTGCGTTCCCTTATGATTGTATAAAGTATGGTTGAGGATATCCCTTCTTGCCGGGCCAACCAGACTTATATCGCAAGGAACCGTCAGGTAATCATACACTTTTTGTAACCGGTTATGCCTGAAATCATCCAAAACCTTCTCCATCCGGCCTTCGGATTCTCCAAGAAAAACTGAATCGGCATATAGCATAGTCTCTTCGGCATGAAGCATGGTCGATATTCCGCCAAAAATAACTTTCTTCCCCAGTTTCCGGTATTCGGTGGCAATCTCCCAGCCCCTTTTTATCTGTATAGTCAGCATCATCGAAATGCCAATGATATCAACGTCATCATCGATGACCAATGGTTGTACGTTTTCATCAACAAAATCAACATTTACATACGCCGGTAATGATGCCGCAAACACCACAGGTCCGTGAGGAGGAAGGTTAAAAACAGTTTGTCTTTCCAGTTTTTGCCATTTTGGATAGATAAGCTTAAACTTCATGCTATGGAGTTAAATCTGGGGTGATACGAAAATTATTTACTGTAATTTTTGGCATATAGGTATAGGTCTGTAAAAATTTCCTTTTCGGCGAATCCGCAATTTCTGATACGATTGCTTAGCTCTTTAAACCTTCCTTCACTAAAATCCTTGTCCTTGTTCATTCGAATTGCATAAACAGAGACTCCTCTCCAATCGTCGCCGATTTTCATCATCCGCTTGGAGAATTCCAGCAACTTATCATCCCTGAGCATTTCAGACGCCTGTCGCAGAAAAGTAGCATACATAAACCGGAAACCACCACCACCGGTGCCCTGATCTTCGAGCAGTACATTGATACGCATCACTTCATGTGACAAATGTTCCATGTCTCGTGCCAGCTTAGGCCAGCCAACCACTTTATCGGCAAACCGGCTTATGCCCTTAACACCCAGAAAAGGGACCGGAATTTTAAGCATATTGAAAGCAGCCTTTCTGATGCCGGTTATGATGTTTCTCTCAAATTCGATTTCTTTTGGAATACGGGTCGGGTAAAACATAAAACCCCTGGGACTCTCCATCCCTCCTGCAAACCTGGCTTTTAATAAGGTTTCGGCATCCAATTCCGCGACATCCCTGTGGTAGCAATCGCTCACGTAATAGGTTGAATCTTCTTTTCCAACAACCGTGATGAAATGTGCATTATTATGGACCCTCAACCAGGGCGCAAGGTAATTCATATAAAAGAAATCCACTTTCACAGCTACCGGAATATTCTTCTCCAATAACTGGTCCAGCTCTCTTTGAGCTTCTTCCGGTTTTTTATAAGATTTTGTAAAGAAATCAATTCCAAGTCGACTGGAAATTTTTTTACGGATCTCTCCTGGTCTGGTTCGTACAAAAAATACCGGAAAAATAAAACTTGACATCTTCATGTATCCAAAAAAGATACCACTGGCAATACCAAAGACCATGGGTTCTGTAATTGACAAACCATTATAATTGAGGAGACCGGAAACCGTGCCGGTTTCACAATGGGCTGCCATTTTGTGCTGATAGGGAATACGCGTCATGATTCTTTTTCTTCGATTGTTGTGACCACGATAAGGGGATTATCCGTTTTGTGTTGCGAAATGCAATGATTATCAACTATTACCTCATTTTCAACATAATGAGCCTTCCATCGATTATCTTCTTTGGTTAAAATGAGCTGAAACAAATTTGCGACCGGAACATTAAAGACTTCAGCATATTTGCGTACTGTTTCCAGCCGGGCTCTTATGAAATATTTTGTTTGAAAATGCTTTTCAACTTTTGATTTGCTGATACCAATCCGATGTGCCAGTTCGGATGGAGTCAGTTCCTGTAACATCATATAGTAATATATCATGCTGGTATCACCCGATCTGACTTTAGTGAGGATAGACTCTTCCAGATGCTTAAACTTGGTGCGGAAATCGTCAATATAATCCTTCGACGAAACAGCTCCGGAAAAAACCGGGCCATAAGTATCATCATCTTTTTCTGTGTACAGTATTACCGGATGATCTTTATTTTCGATATAAGCATCTTTCTCTTTCATATCCTATTTATTTTTAAAAGGAACCTGCTTTTCTCCTTAAGAAATTAACCAAAAATATTGCTATGGAAAGAGCGTAAAGGTAAAAAATTCTACAAAATTTGAGAAAATTCAATTTAATCATTCATTTCTGATAAATAAATCGATAAATGATTCCATACTCCAGCGTCAGAAGGACAGAGAATGAAATGATAGTTTGATGAAAACCTGTATGCCAATAAACAAGCAGGTAGGTTTACGAGGTCAAATTCTTTCCCTTCAAAACCTTTATCTTCTTATCTTAATCAATCTTCCCGATCCAGACTCTACCATGTCCTGCGGACCCTGGAAGGTCTTTCTTGCTTGTCACTCGTCACTTTTACCCACCGAATCCCGATTCTATCGGGAGAAGGCGGGTGCCACTCGTCACTGCATTTTCCTATGGTATCACCAGTTTTTCTGTTGCAACAACATCCCCTGCTCTCAGCTTTAGCAAATAAAGTCCGGACTTAAGACCTGAAACATCAAGACGCACCTCACTGCAGCCTGAATAAATCCCTTCTCCGGCAACCAGGACGTCGTTCCCGAGAATATCCGAAACCGATATTGCGATTTCCTGGTCTTCCGGCAGTTGAAACGAAAGGTTCAGCAAACCTTCAACAGGATTAGGATAGGCACATAACAAAAAAGGATCATGGGTGATGTTTTGAAGAATGGTTGATGCACCGGCACAACGTCTGATATTATTTTTGATCAGCTCCGGAAGATCTTCTGTACTATCAACAGTTGATGCGTAATTATAAGGCGGGTATAACGTGCATACCGGCGATGTCGTGTATGTGGTGTTTACATATATATTCTCACCCAGGTCAACGCTTCCGGGAATGGGACTGTAAAGCATTCCGATGCCTGTACCGGCGTTATTAAAATAATTATTTTCCACTTTTACACATGCATTCATGCGGGTATTGATGGCCGTGTTGCATTTCTCGTAATAATTGTTATAAATGTGTGCCTTACCAAATCGTATGCTGGGAAGCCGGGAATTGCAGTTATAAAAATAATTATGATGAAAGGTCATCCGCTGTATGCTGTCCTGGTAACTGTCGTCACCCGAGCTCACCAGTATCCCCTTGTTGTGATCATGGAAATGGCACCATGAAACGGTGATAAAGGACGATTCGTTTTTTATGTCCAGCATGCCGTCGTAATAATCTTCGTTGTCATCATGGTCACGGTCGGTATAAAACTCGCAACGATCAATCCATATATTCGTTGACCCGGTATTCAGCTCCATCAGATCATCTCCCAGTACTTTGGAGAAAGTTATATTCCGTATGATCACGTTGCGGGCCCCTTCAAGAGAAATTTTAAGACCTTCAAGATGGGCTGTATCATTTGTCCCGATGAAGGTTTTATCCGACTTAACTTTTATCTCAACAGCACTGTTCCCCGTTACTAATTTCGAAAGACGAACCGTATATGGTTTGTCATCACCAAGGTATTTGATCAGTTCATAGATCGTGTTTGCGTCAACGGTTGAACCTGCAGATCCTCCCGTTAGCAGGTACGGAGTGCCGTTATCGTGCTGAACCGTAACATAACCCGCTGCATTGGCTGCCTGTGTTGTGCCTTCGGAATAAAAAAGAGCCGTCAGATTCGTGTTTTCCCCAATCATAAAGGTAAACGGATTTAATGTATCCGATTCTTCACCCGACCAGCTGTGAAAAAAATACCCCGGCCTGGCTGCAGCAGATACGGTTATTTCCATGCCGGCATCATAAAATTCTTTCACCGGGGAATATTGCACTGTTCCGAAATTCGTATCGTTTGCGGTAACGTCGAAGATAAAGGAAGGGATACATTGCGCCGGTTCCAGTCCGCTCCCCAGTATATGAAAATAGTCAATGTTCGGTAATCCCTTCTCCGTGATGGCAAATAAGTGGATCTTATTCAGTCCTGTCTCCAAACTCAGGAAAATTGTATCGGTTGTTACATAATAGTTCCACAAAAGGCTGTCGGTATGTGGAAATCTCACAGTGTCCCCGCTAAAATTATTATTCAAGAGCAGTTTGGCATCCCTGCTGGTTGTATCGGTGCCTCCCAGGGCATACCTCCAGGTTACCTTATAGGTTCCGCTCGTAGCAACCGTAAAGCTCCAGCTCATTCCCACACCAATGCCGTTGTCAATATTGGCATATCCTATGCCGGTATATCCCTGTGCTGTTGTGGCTGAATCCACCGTCCCATCCATGGTGCAGACACCCAGGGTTTCTTCCTGGATGATCAGTCCCTCCTGAGCCCAAAGAATTACCGGTTGTATAAAAAGAAAAATACACCCTATGGAAATCATTCTTTTCATCACCAAAAAAAATTAGAATTGTTTTCGGATATAAAGCTATCTAAAATTCTTCAATTACGAATCAAAGAAATTTACGGAAGTGGGGGCCGGATTGACTTATTTTCCGGTGCATTCTATCTGTATAATCCGAGCATTTCCTAAGCCCCAACCCCTAACTACTAACTACTGGCTACTAACTACTAACTACTATTTCTCAATAACTCTCGTACTTATATACCCTTTTCGATTTCATCTTGTTTTTTGCATCATAAACCAGCTTTTCGGTCCTTAGGTTGTTGGCATCATACTTATATGTGGTGATCTTCGCTACTTTGCCTGAAGCGTCAAATTCGGTTTCTTTGATTTTATTGTTGGCAGCATCATACTCGTATTGGAGATGCATGACGAAGGTTCCCTCGTCAAATTCCTTTTCCTCAATCACATTCCCCTTTGCATCATAAAGGATTTCAAGTTCGGGAAAGGCTTTTTCAGAACCTTTATCATATGTGTATTTTGTCACCGTCATCTTTTTAATTTTGCTTTTGACCGGTTTGTTGACCTGACCAATAACCATTACCGGCAATACGGCAATCAGTGCTAATGTCAATACTTTTCTCATACTTTTTCAGATTTGAAATTGAACTATACCTTTCGATGTAACAACGTATATGTTTGTTATTCTTATTTAGTGTTTTTTTCATATTCATCCACAACTTGTCTGGCTTTCTCAGCATCGGCACTTGAGACCACTACCTTTACTGCACCGGCTCCCCCTGGTGCCACAACCCATGGCTCCACGGTTCCATAGATATCATCCTTCAGGAAAGCCTGTATTTCGGCATTTTCCAGCAGACTCTTAACGATGGAAGCTTCCCAGGTTGTTCCCGCGAATACTATGACGGATCGGATTTCATCTTCACTGTTCATACTTTATATTTTGGCATTACAAGTCTGCAAAGATATAGAATTTCCTTTCACATACTACGAAACTGATTAACCCGATATAAAAATATGGATTGAGAAAAAGACTTACGAATATAAGAATCCGATAGATTCTGTTAATCCCGATTCAGAAAACTAATACATGAATACAACATCCTTTGTCCTTGAAACCGGCAGAACTTCAATCTTTACTATTTTTCCTTGTTTAACAACAGCTTCTACAGTGGTATTGTAAGGTGCGTTCAGCTTAAAATGCACATCCCATTCCCCGGGCCAGGCAGGGAATAAATAGATCTTTTGTCCGTCAACCTGCATCAGCATTTCCTGCAGGCCGATCATGCCCGAACCACCCCAGTTGTGATCGGGGGTCCAGTCCATTCCCGGGCCCCAGAAAGCCGGGAATCGGCGTTCGCTGTCTTTATATTTTTTAACGGCCAGGTCGGCTGCCTCATCGGTCAGCCCCAACCGTGCGGCAAAGATGTTATCCTGTTTCCAACCCACATGACTCCGGAATTTAAGGGCATCGGGATCGTATTTCCAGGTATTGATGGCGGTATCCAGACCCGGTTTGCCCACGCCAAAGAGGCCCCATGGAAAGACAGGATATAGCTGCATGGTCTCAGTATTATTGATACGTTCCCACAACCTGGCTGGTGCAATGGTAACATGTCCTTCACATTCGCGGAAGCTGACAGGAGGTATCCTTCGCAGCATGGTCTCCCATTCGCTGCGGTGGCTTTCGGAGAGATATCCATCCGGTAGTTCAAGCAATCGTGTCAGTATGATATGCAGGGCGGCAACAGTGGAACTGGCATTGTAGGCCATTTTGTAAGTTTCACCCGCTGATCCCGGATACAGGATCAGGTGACCCCGCTCGTCAAAAGTCTTGCTTCCCCTTTTTTTTGCCAGGTACTGATAATGTTCGTTAAAAAATGTAAGGCAGCTTTCGATCATTGGCATGTAGGATGTTATGTTATCGCCGTTATATCGTTGAGTTTCCAGTATCATCAGGCAGAATTCAAGGGCCGTGTCCCATTCATATTCAAGCCATGAATTGTATTCCACGCCCTTATCAAAATCAGCAGGACGGTCCCATCCGTATTCGGCACTGTTAGGGAGACCAAAGTTTTCCATCTGTTCGGTGAAACAGGCGCCTTTGTGTCCCCAGTAAACCTCGCTGCGCAATTCGGCGTTGCGGACAATGCGTTTATAGAAATCGAACTGGGCCTTCATCATATCGAAGTCGCCGTTCTTCAGCATGGGGAAATAGACCAGGCGCTGGTTCTGGGCGGTGTGGATGCCTCCGCCCCAGTTGCGGTAATCGGGGGTGAAATATTTCTGCGGATCAACAAAAACGGGGTCATAAGTGAAAAGCCCGCCGTTGAATTTTGTAGGCCAGTCGGCATAGGCATTGCATGCCAGCATGTAACGGAACAGCTGATAATTACGGCCTACCTGCCATACTGGCGATGAAGGGTTAACCGAATCCGGATTAATAAAAACAAAACCCCGGTTCCAGAAGCTTCTCCACCACAGTCGGGAAGATGCAAGCGCCTTTTTGTCTACGGTGTGGGCTTCCCTGATAACCTCTTTCAGCCCGTTTTGCCATTCTGTCAGCGATGGGGTCTGATCGGTGTGCAGGCATAACGTCAGACTGTGTTTTTTGGCCGGCGCCTGGCTCTGAAGCTTCCATCCTTCAAAACCGGTATCGGTGTATCTTCCTGAAGTCTTTCCTGCCGGGACCATACGAGGACATGCCATAAAACCTCCAAAGGTGAGGTTAGGGAGGGGATTGTATAAAAGTGATTTCACTGAATCGAGACCCTGTTGTTCAACGGTCGGATCAAATACGGTATATTCCCTGTTGCGGTGCCAGAAAGCAACGCCCCCGTTCTGAAAGGATATGCTGTCCCGGAAGGTCACCGGATGTTGCACAGGCCCCCATTTATAGGAATTGGCGAAGTGTTCACCGTTGCGCTGCACCAGGTCGGTGTAACGCCAGCTTTCGAATATGGCTTCGGCTTTAAGCGGTTTATTACTGGTAATATCGACATGCACAACAGGTCGGCAGACATCGGCCCAGACAGTGATCTCGGCTGTATAGCCGCCTGAGGAACCTGAGATCTTAACACAACCTTCTTTCAACACCAGTTCCTGCCGGAAATCATCTCCTTCAAGCGGATTTGGGCTGAGTTTCACCCGTACCCGTCCCAATTTCAGAAGTCCGTTGTTCTCGTCGAAAGAGCCGCTCCGGCAAATGTAAAAGAGCAGCTCACCGTTTTCTACCCATACGTTCAAACCGATATCGTAACCGCCGCAAGGCATCGATTCGGAAGAATTCCGGCTCTGGCTTGTCCATACGACGTTACACTGATCCAACCAGGCAGGCTGAGTGTATGCGACGGAAAGGAATGCAGTGAAAGCAACAATAAAGAATGTAGTGATGGTTTTCATGGTGGTTTTAATATTCATATCGTTACGATAAAAATAGTGTAAAATAGGATAGGATAAATCAATGGATTCCTGAAACACCCTGAAGTCAGGGGCAATAGATGCTGATGTTTTACTGCATATATTCATTTGCCACGGTCTGTCTCTCGGCAGTATAGCATTAGCGAGGGATAACCTGTTATTTGTAAAGGTAAAGTGATATCCGTTGGATACTTACCCTGTTTGCCGGCAGTTTGAGTCCGGTCCCCGACCATGTGCTGGCATGTACTTCATCTCCGTTAAGTCTTCTTTCAGCGATCCATATCCCGTCTGCAAACGTTCCTTCATCAACGGCTTCCACGGCAACGCGCAGTGAATCGCAAGCGGGAATAAAGAAGACATCCAGCGCTCTTCCGGCAACAATGAATTCATCGGGACCCGACTGTATGATCAGGCCCCCTGCAACGGCTGGTTTTTTCCATCCGCCAAGCCTGGCTTCAACCGTGTATTTTCCCAGTTTGAATTGCTGAACCGGAGTAACTGTATCAACCAGCAATCCTCTCATGGTTCCCCTGCCCTGGTTTTCGAGTATTATGGGGGCCATATGCTGCAAAACGGCATAACTCTCATCCAGCGGGTCATCTTTCGCAAAACGGTCGTTATCGATGCCGAACGGGGCGAAACATCGGGCGTTATATTCCCCGAAAACATAAAATGCTCTTGCGGCACCAACCTCCCCGCCCCGTGTTTCGGGTATGAACAGTGGATTTCCGCTACGGGTGTATTCCTGGCAAACCCAGATAAATTCATCGGTATAAATATCAGGAGCAATAAAATCAATGGATGGCGCAGCGGCACGCCATACGTCAAGCACCTGGGGCAGGGGTCCACCGGACGGATACCTTCCCGGCCAGTAACTGAAAGGTTGTTTAAGCCATGCATTCACATACATGGGTAAAGGATATTCAGCCTTTCCGGCGGCAGCGATTTTTTCAACATACCGCGCATAATGCCAGGCCATAAACAGTTCTTCGGTGTAATACGAATAAAACCGCCATTCATTATTACCGGGCCTGAATTCACTTTTCCCAAATACCTCTTCCCATGTACCGGAAGTCCGGTATCCATTCAATGCCCATACTTTCTGCAATTCAGGGAAAAGCTCATCCCTGTTTTTCATCAGGTAGTCCATCAGTTCCTTTGGAACAGGTCCGTTATAAGCCCGATTGGCTCTGTCACTAAAATCCCTCCTCGCATTTCCCGGGGTCTTGCCAAGGTTATCCAGGACTCCCATTTCATTTTCAACCTGCATCATTACAATGGTCTGCTGGTCGCCGTCAATCTCTTTGATATGACGCATCAGTGCTGCAAATGCCAAAGCATCGGCTTCACAGGAAGCTTCACCGAACGTTGATAGTATTTCCAGGGGCTTACCATATTCATCCCTGGCACGTGGATATTTTTCATAATTCTTCTTAACCCATGACGGGATATAAACGGAACTTGCATTCTTCCAGCTGGCAAACCATATCAGCACCAGCTTGAGATCTGCTTCCCTGGCTCCGGCAATAATGCTGTCGACAAGGGTAAAATTATACTTCCCTTCTTCGGGTTCAACCAGTTCCCATGAGACCGTGGCAATGACGGAATTCAGGTTCTTGGCAGCCATTTGTTTCCATACCGATCGCATGGTTGAAAGGCCACCACAGGTAGAGTTATGCAGTTCACCACTTATCAGCAGGAAAGGTTTGCCTTCAACCATAAGTCTCATCGCTGTGCCCTGTTTTTCGAGGTGGGGAATGTGAGGAAAACTTGGTTCAGCAAACTTGTCTTTTGCTGGATTGCATGCGTCAAGGGCGAGAATAACCGGCAGTATCATCAGGTGCCGGTAAGATATTTTTCTTATTTTCATAATGATGCAATTAAATTAGCAAGGGAATACCAATTTGAATCCCTAAAAATGAATATGGGTTATTGCTGTATGGATTATCCAGATCCGTGCATTTCACTTCTTAAATGTTAATCACCATTCTTCAATCGTAATTCCGTTAATTCATGTATGTTTTATGCATTACAACGTGAACCAGGTATTTCATCCGGTGCCTCAGAAAACAATCCGTACGGTAGCTCCTCCACCGGGATTATTGCAGATGTCGATATTTCCTTCATGCGCTTCAACGATCAGATTAATCAAAGCCAGATCCAACCCTGTGCCCAGTTCGCCGAATTCATCGCTGGTGATAAAGGCCTTGTATTTATGTTTAAGGACAATATCCGGAAATCCCTGACCCTGATCAATTACTTCAAATATTCTTTTTTTCTCACGACAAAATGATCGTATCAGGATGGTTCCGCCCTGGTGAGAATATTTAATGGCATTGTCAATGAGTTCCTTTATACATACTTCAATTAGTTCTTTATCAGCATAGCAGTTGCCTTCATCCTTCAGATCATATAGAAAGCTGATGTTCTTTTTCAGACTTTTATCCTGAAGTGCTTTAACAGATTCATGAATAAGATCGCCAATATGAAACACATCCGGTTGCAACTGATACCGTTTGGCCTTGAATGCGGTAATGCGTTCGGTAAGAAGAAGAAAATGTTCCAGCCGTTTCGAAGAGGTTTCGAGTATATAAAACAATTCTTCATATTTGGTGAAATCTTCATCCCTGAACTTCATTTTAAATAAAGTAGTAGCCCCGATCAATCCATTCAGTGGTGTTCTGAGTTCATGACTGATGATGTTCAGAAACTGAAATTTCAGCCGGTCCAGCTCAATCAATTCCTGGTTTATACGTATCAGTTCTTCATTACTTTCCTTTAGTTTTTCGGTAAGCTCAATATTCTTTTGCTTTAACCGGTACATATCCAGGGCGCTATCAATGACGTGTTGTATCTCCTTCTCTTCCCAGGGTTTTTGTATGTATTGAAAGATCTTGGCTTCATTAACAGCGTCTTTCAATGCCTCGAAATCGGTGTAGGCAGTAATCAATATCCGGTAAGGTTGTGGATATTTGACCATTACACTTTTAAGAAATTCAACACCGCTGATTTCCGGCATTCGCTGGTCAGTGAGGATAAGATCGATTTTTTCCTGATCCAATATTCTTAAACCTTCCTGAGCCGTTTCGGCAGTATATATGTTGTAATTTCTCCGGAAAGTGTTTTTAAAAATATGCAGGTTACTGATTTCATCATCAACATACAGAATGCTGTATTTCTTACTCATGATGTCTTTGTATTACATTTAGAATAATCTGCTTCAGGTTTTCGGCATCCCACGGTTTGGCAATAAAACCGAATAAACCGTAATGATCATATGCCTGTCTGATATCGACCGGCTCAGCATAGCCTGAGATCATCAACCGGTGCGGCGGTATTTCCGGGAACAATTCATGGATGTACTTTAACAATTCCAGTCCGGTCATACCCGGCATTCGCTGATCGGTTATCAGGACATCTACCTTGTTTTTCCTAAGGATTTCTATCCCTGACTGAGCTGAGTTGGCAAGATAGATTATAAAATCTCTACGGAAAGTGTTCTTAAAGATCCTTAAATTGCTTTCTTCATCGTCGATATAAAGTATATTATACTTTGATTCCGGCATATTCGTGATTTTTGTTGTTAATGCATCAGGATCGTGCCACAGGAATTTCAATTTTAAATGTTGTGCCTTTCCCAACCGTCGAATCAACTGTTATCTCACCATTATGTTCGCGGATGATCGAATAAGTTATGGCAAGTCCAAGTCCTAAACCATATCCGACTTCCTTGGTGGTAAAAAACGGATCAAATATTTTCAATTTTTCATCCTCGCTTATTCCTTTTCCGGTATCTTTAACAGAAATTATTACCCTGTCTTTCGCAACCCCTGTTTCAATAGTAATCACACCGGGTTTCCCTTCAATTGCATCGATCGCGTTGTTAATAACGTTCAGGAATACCTGATTCATTTTGCCCGGATGACATTCGACTTCGGGTAATGGATCATGGTATTTTTTTAGTATTTCAATATGATGTTTGTACTTGTTTTTCAGCAGCACCAGTACGCTGTCTATTTCTTCATGCAGATCGGATCGCTTCCATTTTTCGGTCTCGATTCTTGAAAACCGGCTCAATCCGGCTACAATTTCACTGATCCGTGCAGCACCAAGTTTTATGTCGTCAAGTGTTTCCGTGATGGCTTTATATGCTGTCTCAAAGTCATATTGCTTTTTCAGTCCTTCAATATTTCTAAAAGCCGGATGATTGATATCAGGCGTTGCACTGAATCGGTTGATGGCTTCCAGCACAGGCTTGATATCGTTGAAATCTTTCATTAAACTGTTAACTCCGGCGTATACAAAATTAACCGGATTATTGATCTCATGCGCAATACCAGCTGTTAAAACTCCCAGTGAGGCCATTTTCTCGGATTGTATCAACTGCGACTGCGCATTCTTAAGCTTATCAAGCGCCAGTTCTATCTCGCGGCTTTTTTCCTTCAGTATTATGTTGGCATCTTCCAGCTTTTTGTTCGATTCTTTAAGCTTGTTCTCTGCCAGCTTTTTCTCTGTAATATCCCTGCCGATGCCAACAATGCCGGTTATTTTACCGGTCGTATCGTGTAATGGTACTTTGGTGGTCAGAAGATATAGTATCTTTCCCTCTTCGTTAACGGTAGGTTCTTCCCTGTCGAAAATGGGTACACCGGTTTTAAAAATCCGTTGTTCATCAGAATAATATGCACTGGCATACTGTTCTGTGTAAAAATCAAAATCAGTTTTTCCGATTACATCCTGCAAATCTTTTGCTCCCAGATGCTTTATCTGTTTCCTGTTGGCATTTAAGAACCTGCTCTTCTTGTCTTTAATATAAATTAAGTCAGGGATATTGTCGATGATGATCCTTAGTTGATTCCTTTCAAACTGGAGTAACTCGTTTTGTTTTGCCAGTTTTTCGGATTGAAGCTTTATTTCTGCCGTTCTTTTTGCGACCAGCTCTTCCAGATGGTTTTTATAATTATCCAGTTCTTTAATGGTCCTCTTCAGGTCACTGATATTCCTGATGGCAGCGACACGGACAGATTTTTCCCCGATCTTTGCCCGCCTGGCTTCAATGGAAACGGGGATACGGGTACCGTTTCTGTGGACAGCCTCTATTTCATATTGAGACGTTTCCTTCCTGAAGTTATTTTGCACCGTATGATGATACTCCTGGGGGATCAGTTTTTCCAACATATTTGTACCGATAAGTTCTTCCCTGCTGTACCCAATTTGTCTTTCAAACGACAGGTTGCAATCGAGAATTATGCCATTATCGTGAATCAGAATGCCTTCAAAGGTAAGATCGGACAAGGTCTTAAAACGTTCTTCGCTTTCCTTGAGGGCTAACTCGGTATTGATAAGATCGGTAATATCGATGCCGATGGATAAGATACCGGTTACCCTGTTCCCGGAATCTTTTATCGCACTGTTATGCCATTGCATCCATATTCTTCTGCCGTCTTTTGTGATATTCTCATTGATATTATATTCAAATGCTTCGGGCTTTCTTGCCAGGCTTTTGATAAATTTTCCCAGGTCTTTTCCGGTACTTTCCACTTTGGGCACGATGGTTTCTTCAAGGCTTTTCCCAATTACTTCTTCCTTACTGAAACCAAAAATACTCTCGGAATTACCTGTAAAATCAGTCAATATTAAATTCCGGTCGAATTTCACTATGGCCACGTTGGCGAAATCAACAATTTGTTTATAGTATTCATCTCCTGACTGAACAACTGAGGCAAATCCGTTACGTTGTGATTTATCGGGGGCCGAAAGGCGTTTGATTGCATGTTTCTTTTGCCTGCTTTTCTCGTTAGCCTTCATATTTCGCAATTAACAGTTGGTTTGATAAATTAAATATAGTTTATTTTTTTTTCATCGTCATGCTGATCGGAATGTATTTTCAAAATACAGGAAAAAATAGAGGGTGTGCGGAATTAGCATAGAAGGCTTGCAAAAAAACTATCCGGTGCCCGTCATTAAACTATTCTTACCTTTTTCTCTTCAATGCAACCTGTTAATTTTATATTTGTCATTAATAAAAATTAGCCTTACTCCATGAAGAAAAATGTACTCTTGCTGGTAACCAGCTTATTTATTTTTCATTCCGTTCTCTTTGCCCAGCCATATTCCCAAACCATCCGCGGAAGAGTGATCGACAAAGCCACCCAACAGCCGCTGCCGGGTGCCAATGTTGTGGTGTTGAACACCAAACCGGTAAAAGGTGCTACAACCAATTCCGACGGCTGGTTTAAACTCGACAGCGTTCTGCTGGGGCGTGTGAGTCTTGATATTTCGTTCCTCGGATATCAGCATATAACGTTCCATAACCTTTTCCTGATATCCGGAAAGGAAACGGTATTGAATGTTGAGATGGAAGAAATGGTGCAACGCGTGGAGGAGGTTGTCGTTCAATATGATCGCCAGAAAAGCTTGCCTGCAAATGAAATGGCAGTAATCAGTGCACGTTCCTTTACCATTGAAGAAACGGAAAAATATGCCGGAAGCCGCGGTGATGTTGCCCGGATGGCATCAGGCTATGCAGGCGTATCGTTCGCAAACGATTCACGCAATGATATCGTTATTCGCGGTAATTCTCCCTCCGGACTGCTGTGGAGGCTTGATGACATCGACCTCCCCAATCCCAATCATTTTGCTGAGAATGGTACAACCGGCGGCCCGGTCAGCATGCTTAACAATAACGTATTGCGGAATTCTGACTTTATCACAAGCGCATTTCCGGCTGAATACGGCAATGCTTTGTCGGGTGTGTTTGATCTGAAATTGCGAAACGGGAATAATGAACAATACGAGCATCTTTTCCAGATTGGCTTTAACGGACTTGAGCTGGGTTCCGAAGGTCCCTTGTCAAAAAAACACCGAAGCTCGTACCTTTTAAATTACCGGTTCTCGGTTATGGACTTTGTCAGTTTGCTGGGAATAAATTTCGGAACAACGGGCGTACCGCATTACCAGGACCTGTCATTCAAATTCAATTTCCCGGTAAAAAAGGGTGTTGTCACATTCTTCGGGATAGGGGGTATCAGCAGCGTTGCCATGTTGGACAGCAAGATTGATGATGAGGCCATGTATACCAACGAGGGCCAGGACTTGTATAATGGTTCTACAATGGGTTCTGCAGGTCTTTCCTGGTTGCGTTACCTAAGCTCAAAGACGTATGCAAAAGTTATTCTTTCAGGTTTTTATCAGAACGGTGGGACAAAGATCGATACCCTTGATGCTGAAAAAAACAAAACACGATATTACGATCATAGTATTTCGGAATACAGGCTGACTTTTTCGGCTTTTACCGGAACAAAATTCAATGCCGGACTGTCATCCAAAGCAGGTTTAATCATCGATCAGATGGGTTATGATATGCATACCACCCAGTATGACCAGGATTCCTTAAGAATGATCAGAAGAATTGAGGAAAATAAAAACCTGGGTGATGGTGGTTACCTGTTTAGGGCATTTTTTGAACTTAACTATAAATTAACCGATAAGTGGTTATTCACACCCGGAATCCACGCGCTTTATTATACACTTACCGGTAAACCATCCATCGAACCCCGAATGGGAATATCCTGGAGATACGGAGAAAATCGCAGCATCAATCTGGGCTATGGCACGCATGCCAAAACACATTCGCTGGGCACTTATTTCCTTGGAACCTATCTGCCTGACGGCAGGTTCGTTGAAACCAATACCGGAATCGGATATACAAAATCACAGCAGATAGTGCTTGGTCATGATTGGAATATCACACAAAATATGCGGTTGAAAACAGAATTGTATTATCAGTACCTGTATAACGTTCCCGTTGAACAACGTCCAACTTATTTCAGCCTGTTAAATACCGGAGCCGGGTGGGGTGTAGGTGCTGAAGACAGTCTCGTTAACAAGGGTACCGGACGGAATTACGGTCTCGAAATAACATTGGAAAAATTCCTGAGCAAAGGCTATTATTATCTGGTCACAGCTTCTCTGTTCGATTCCAAGTATAAGGGAAGCGACGGAATAGAAAGGAATACTGCATTTAACGGTAACTATGTCTTCAATGCACTGGCAGGAAAAGAATTTCCCATAAGGAAGAAATCGACCCTCACCCTGGATCTGAAAGTTACCTGGGCCGGAGGTATACGATACATACCGATTGATGTCGATTCTTCACTCAGCATTCAGGCTACCGTTCTCGATATCAGCGATCCATACGAAAACAAATACCCCGATTATTTCAAGGCTGATATTAAGTTTGGTTATAAATTAAATGGTAAACGCCTGACCCATGAATTCCTGTTCTTCATTGAAAACATCACCAACCACAAAAATGCATTGATGCAATATTACAAGAAAAGTAAAGATGAGATTACAACGATTAATCAATTAGGATTTTATCCGATGATGCAGTACAGGATTACTTTTTAATAAGTAGCTAGTAGTTAGAAGTTAGAAGTTAGAAGTTAGAAGTTAG
>JAFGKY010000045.1 GCA_016928305.1 Bacteroidales bacterium | reverse complement strand
GCCAACGGCCTTTCTAATGCAAAGGTAGTTATTCTGTTAATGGGAAACGATAGTAAGTTAACACAGGCAAAATGATCATCCCCGGTAGCGGCTATTGTTTTTTTATTATCTTTAGTGTCTTCATTGCATACCCATCCGGCATTACCCGCCGGGTGACTGTGATAAACCAATATCTGCTGACATGAAGAAAGCTGCTGTGCCTGAAGGTTATCTCTTTTCCAAGTCGTACACCAACTACGTGTTCATCCTGCTTTTTTTGCTTTATATGTTCGATTATGTCGACCGGATGGTGGTGACTTCGCTTTTCCCGTTTCTGAAAGCCGACTGGAACCTTACCGACACACAATGTGGCCTGCTGGTTTCAGCGGTTTACTGGTCCATTGTTGCACTTACATTCCCGGTGTCCATTTTGGTTGACCGCTGGAGCAGGCGAAAGACCATTGGCCTGATGGCTGTGGTATGGAGTATTGCCACAGCAGCCTGTGCTTTAACCCGTAAGTTTCCCCATTTGCTTACCACGCGTACTTTTATTGGCATTGGTGAAGCCGGTTACGCTCCCGGCGGCACCGCAATGATCGCCGGGCTCTATCCCCAGGAGAAGCGTTCGTGGATGATGGGCCTGTGGAATGCATCCATTCCCCTGGGCAGTGCCATTGGCATAGCACTGGGAGGTATTATTGCTACCAACTGGGGCTGGCGTCATGCGTTTGGGTTAGTGGCCATACCGGGACTTATAGTAGCCATTTTATTCTTTTTTGTAAAGGACTACAAAACGGTGGGACTTACTAAAACGGCTGGCAACGGGGGAAAAAATCAGGAATCCGAAGTGGTGAAAATGACGATAAAGGACATGTTCCGGGAGTTTTTCGACAAGCCCTCCCTGATATTTACCTATTTTGGCATGGCAGCCGTGGTTTTTACCACTACCTCACTGCTGACGTGGCTGCCAACATACTTCCACCGCGTACAGGGACTACCTGAAAGCCAGGCCGGCCTTAAGTCGAGCGCCGTTATGGTACTCGCCCTCATTGGGGCCCCATTGGGAGGGTATATTGCCGACCGCTGGAGAAAAAACAAAATCAATGCCCGCTTGCTGTTTCCCACTATCAGTACTTTTCTTTCAGCAATTTTGCTTTTTCTGGCCCTCGTGGTCTTCCCGGGAAAATTGCAATATGTTTTGCTGCTGGCGTTGGGTGTACTCATCACTGCTTTTGTATCGGCTGCTTCGGCAGTTACCCAGGACGTTGTACATGCCGGTATGCGTGCCATGTCGTATGCTGTGGCCGTTGTGGTGCAGAATCTGCTGGGTGCCTCCATGGGGCCTATTGTTATCGGCGCTATATCTGACTTTTCAAATATAGAGACAGCCTTGTCGGTTTTACCCGCCGCCTTACTCATCGCTTCGCTGATGTTTTTTTCGGGCTCATTTTTCTATGAGAAAGACCTGGGTAAGGTGGAAAAAATAAAGCTCGAATCGCTATAACTTCATAATTCGACATTCACAATTCAACAATTAAAATTCATCATTAACTTTGTTGTCTGTTTTAAATTTTTAGCATTTTGTTCAGAAGAAAAGCAATTGACGAGTGGGCGCTGGATTATTGGATTTTACAGCAATATGCCAAATTATGTTTCCGGATTTATTACCGGAAAATTGAGCTGATAAATAGACACCGCATTCCTTCCGGTCAGCCTGTTATTTTGGCTCCTAATCATCAGAATGCACTCATGGATGCCATGACCCTGGTTTGCAATACTTCCTCTCAGAATGTCTTTCTGGCCAGGGCAGATATTTTCAAAGGCAAACGCATGATAAGGTTCCTGAATTACCTCAACATCATGCCCATTTACCGGATGCGCGATGGTATTGAAAATGTCAAACGCAATGATCAGGTATTTGAAAAAACCGTTCAGGTACTGAATAATCGAATGAGTCCCCTGTGTTTATTTGCCGAGGGAAATCATGGCGACAAGCGCCGTCTGCGACCATTGGTGAAGGGATTGTTCCGTATTGCCCTTCAGGCACAGGAACAATTTGGTAATCAGCCAGGCGTTAAAATTGTACCCGTTGGCTTCGATTATGGACATTACCAGCATTTCCGTTCCACCATTTTTGTGAATGTTGGTGAACCTATTGAAGTATCTGCATTCTACAATGCCTATGCTGAAAATCCTGTTACTGCTGTCAATCAGCTAAAGGATGCCTTTGCAGCGGCAGTGAGCAAGCTGATGATTGATATTCAAACCGAAACGTACTACGAGCTGTATATGCATATGCGCGAGGTTTACAATGACAATATGCGGCAGCACCTGGGGATAAGCGATACCAGTCTGGCTGCCCGCTTTTTCGCCGATAAAAAAATGATCAGCCATCTTGATGCGGAACTTGAACGGCATCCCGATAATTTGCCACAGCTTAAATTGGTAACCGACAAATATTATGAATTACTGGGGCTTCATAAGCTGCGCGACTGGGTAGTGAAAAAGGGAAAACCATCCTGGCTTGCATTGGCAGGTTCGGCCTTGTTTAAGCTGATTTCACTGCCTGTTTTTGCCTTTGGATGGCTGAATAATTACTTACCTTACTGGTTTACGGCCAGCAGAATAACCAATGTAAAAGATACACAGTTTCACAGCTCTTTTAAGTATGTTATCGGTATGGTTGTATTTCCGCTATGGTATATTATCGTGGCTGGCGTGCTGGCCTTTTTGTCGGCTCCCCTTTGGCTGATTTTGCTTTATTTTCTGCTCATGCCGGTCACGGGCATTCTTGCTTTCCATTACTATATCGGAATTAAAAAACTTATTTCGCGAATCCGTTACCTGATTGGCTTTAACGGAGCCTCCATGAAAGAACTGCGTATGAAACGGATGGAAATTC
>JAFGKY010000044.1 GCA_016928305.1 Bacteroidales bacterium | reverse complement strand
TGGACACAAAGTGCTTCTTTCATTGAAATCAGCACGGTTGGCAACATGCTGGAATTGCTACACAAGGCATAGAAACAACTTTCTGATACAAAGCTTTTCGATTGTTCATAAATTGGTCTGTTCCCGGCTTCTTTTTTTATTACTTTTAGACCAGATCAATTTTATATGGCCACCAGGCATGCATCTGCTCTATTTTCCGTGTTACCCATGGAAGGTTGTCTTTTACCTGACGAAATCGATGAACTGAAGGATCATATTCAGGTTGTCGGATTCGAAGGAAAAGAAATCATTCTGCGCCAGCACACCCCTGTTTCACATGTGATGTTTGTGAAATCGGGGTTGGTTAAGATTTATAAGGAGGGCAGAAACAAGCGGAACTTTATTCTGAAGATAGCCCGGGCAGGAGAGTTTATTGGACTTATGTCCGCTTTCAGCACAGCGGTCAATCAGTTTTCTGCGGCGGCTGTTAACAGTGTCACCATTGGTTATATCGCACTGGATAAGTTTAAAAGTGTCATTCAGCGCAATAACGAATTTGTCTGTAGTGTTATACATTCGCTTAGCGAAGAAGGACTGTTTATTTTTGAGCGGCTTATCGGGCAGTCGCATAAGCAATTGCCCGGCCGGATTGCCGATGTCATCCTTTATTTTTCGGAAATTATTTACCAGAGCGATGTGTTTGAATTTCCCTTTACCAGACGTGAACTGGCTGAACTAGCAGGCACTACAAAGGAGAGCTTTATCAGAACACTATCTGAATTTAAAAACGATAAAATAATAAGTCTCGATGGTTCAACAGTTACCATTAAAAGTATGAAAATTATCAAAACCCTGAGTGAACTGGGTTGATCATATCCCAAACGTAAGTAAAGATGAAGATTATTGTTGCAGATGATTATTACACAAATCGCTTGCTGGTTTCAGAGATTTTAAAGAGCCTGGGACACGATTTTATTGAGGTTGAGAATGGGAAGCAGGCATTGGAAGCGTTGGAAAAACATAACGATATCGACCTTGTGCTGATGGACCTCGAAATGCCCGTAATGAGCGGTGTGGAAGCCATGAAGTATATACGGGAAAATCTCATGCAGCCCAAAAAAGATATTCCCATTGTTGCCTTAACCGCTCATACACCCGGTATGTTTATTGAGGACTGCCCGGGAAACGGATTTAACAAAATAATGGGGAAACCCTATTCCATAGAAAAAATTGTTGAATTGCTCGAGTGTTTTGATCGCAGTTAAAAAACGAACATTCCGTTTATAGATTCAGCAGGTCAACAATTTTTTGCAGTTCCTGCACATCTGACTCATCGAAATTTCCCAACAGGTTGCTGTCTATATCAAGCACTCCTGTTATCAGTCCGGCTTTGTTCCTGCAAGGTATGACCACTTCGGATTTCGACCGGGCATCGCAGGCAATATGTCCCGGAAATGAATGCACATCGGGTACCAGCACAGGTTGACCCGTTTTTATGCCTTCCCAGCAAACCCCGGTCTGGTAGGGCAGCTCAAGGCAGGCTACTGGACCCTGATAGGGCCCAACCTGTAGTTTTTTATCGTCGAGCAGGTAAAATCCCACCCAGAAAAAACCATCCATCTTGTGGTATAAAATGGCATTGATAGTGGCCATTCGCGAGGTGAGGTTTTCGCTTTTTATCACCAGTAATTTCAGCTGATTGTAAACGCGCTGGTACCTGGCCTTTTTACGGTTTTTTATGTCGCTCATGGTATATCATTGAGATACCAAAGGTAATAAAAACGCCATTTGGTATTCAACGGGAATGTAGTATCTTGGTAACACGATATTGTAAATGGTGATATTATTTATATAGCTGATATTTAGCGTAATAATAATTTATCCTTGCATGGAACCTACTTTCTCATTTCTCGCCGGCACTGCCTTAACAATTGGCTTCCTGCACACTGTCGCCGGACCGGATCATTACCTTCCTTTTGTGGCCATGGCTAAAACACGGAACTGGTCGGTTGCCCGAACCATCAATATTGTCATACTTTGCGGGCTGGGTCATGTTTTAAGCTCTATTGTTATTGGATTTATTGGCATAGCAGCAGGCATAGCCATTTCAGGCATTGAACATGTTGAGGGTTTCCGGGGAAATCTGGCTGCCTGGCTGTTGTTCATATTCGGGCTGGCCTATATGGGTTGGGGAATAATTCGTTTGTTAAACAGAAAAAATCACCACCACCATCCAGCAGCAGATGCCAACAAAAAAATGACCTTCTGGATACTGTTTGCCATTTTTGTTTTCGGTCCCTGCGAACCGTTGATTCCGATTTTAATGTATCCTGCTGCTGAACATAATTATGGTGCAGTAGCCATAATTTCATCGCTATTTGCACTGATTACCATTGCAACCATGGTCATTATGGTACTT
Source organism: Bacteroidales bacterium (assembly GCA_016928305.1). Taxonomy (GTDB): domain Bacteria; phylum Bacteroidota; class Bacteroidia; order Bacteroidales; family UBA10428; genus UBA5072. The sequence goes on along the minus strand of JAFGKY010000044.1, from coordinate 2,381 downwards.
CTGTTGCTGAAAGGTATATCATTTGTAAAACTGAGTGCACTGGAAAAATATCAGCATGTTATTGCCGGAGTGGCCATTGCTCTTTGTGGTGCGGCCATTCTTTTTCTTGGACTTTAGCAGGCGATACCCGGTTAACCAAATAATGTTGCTATTCAAATGAAGAAAGGTTTATTCTGGCTGATACTGGCACTGTTACCGGTAGTTTTGCAGGCACACCCCTGGAAGGCAGGACATTATGTAATTGTCGATACTGATGGGGGACTGGATGACTTCCGCACCATTTGCATGTTACTGGCATCGCCCGATATAAGGGTGCTTGCCATAACAACATCCACGGGTGTACTGGATGCCAAAGCAACCTACCATAAGGTAAAAAGCCTGCTCATTGATCTGCATCACCAGGGTTTGCCGGTTGGCTGCTTTTTTGATCAAAAGGCAGGTAAAAAGGGATGTATGCCGGCACTTGATTTCAAATGGGGGGCAAGTCCTTGCGATACACTTGCGCCTCCCGATGCTGTTTCCCTGGTAAGCCAAGTGCTGGACAATTTGGAGGGCGAAAAGATCGATTACCTGTGCCTGGGTGGTTTAAGCAGCATTCATGCAATTTTTCAGTATTATAAAGGCTTTCATGAGCAGGTGGAGCGAATTTTATGGAGTAGTCCTATGGAGTTAAATGCCCGAAATTTTAATTTTAGCATCGACACAGGTTCGTTATCCAATTTGCTGGCACAAAAGCTTCCCCTTGTGTCGGTAAATACCGTGTCTTATAATCGTTACGACGATCGTTTCACGGATATGATTAAGAACATTCCCGGTATTCATGCCCAAAAGGTCTTTGAAAGCCTGAATATTAAGGAAACACCATATTCAAAGGCATTTTTTGATGAATCGCTGGCCCTGTTCCTGCATTTTCCTTCGCTTTTCAGGTGTGATACCTTAAATACACTGATTGGTTATCAATTAAACGAGTCCACCACGGCTGACGAAATCCATATGGCCTGCAAAAGCATATTATGGGGTGAAACCGTTAATCATAACCAGGTGCTGGAGTTCTTCCCTATGGATACGGCTTACTATTATCACGACGTACAGGAAATTGCGGATATTGCAATCAAAAAATATGGCAGGGAAGAATGGATTGCCGGGGTTATGGCAAATGAAATGCACCGTCATCTTGGCATTTATGCCATTATTGGGGTGAAAATGGGTTTAAGGGCAAAGGAATACTTTAGGGCGGGTATTGATGAGATGACAGTGTTGTCCTATGCCGGAATTGTGCCACCTTTCAGCTGCATGAACGACGGACTTCAGATAAGTACCGGTGCAACCCTGGGACATGGGCTGATTAAAATTGCTGCCGAAGATTTACGACTTCCAATGGCCGATTTTACCTATATGAATAGAACCATCCGGGTAACTCTACGCGATGATATCCGCAATAAAATTGAAGGGGATATCAGGGAATTAACAAAAATCTATGGCCTCGACAGCGACATCTATTGGGAGCTTGTCAGGATGAAAGCTATTCGTTACTGGCAAAACTTCGACCGTAATGAGATTTTCAGCATCGAAGAACGTTAGGTTTGTTCTTCACGGAGCGTGCCGGATCTTCTTTTCTTTTTCTCGGAATGTAAGCGCTTGGATTCGAGTCGTTTTACCCTGGATGCCCGTGTGGGCCTTGTGGGAGTTCTTTTCTTTTGCAGCGTGAGTGCTTTTGCAAGCAATCTGTAAAATCTTTCTGTTACCTTTTCCTTGTTTTCGTACTGTGAGCGTTCTGTCTGGCATACCAGAATAAGTTCACCGCTGCTGTTGATTCTTTTGGCCAGGGTTGAAAGGATGAGCTCTTTTTCATCCGGGGTTAACATGCCGGAAGCCATTACATCAAAACGCAATTCAACGCGCGAACTGACCTTATTCACATGCTGGCCTCCCGGCCCGCTGCTTCGTGAAGCACTGAAATGCAATTCAGGTGAGAAATTCCGTTCGGTCACCGGTATTTGCGGAATGTCCATATTTTTAATCCATTATAACCGGGGCATAAATTTCAGACAAACGGGGGTGGGTACATTGGATTCTATACCGGTATCCATAAGCATTCCCGATTCAGGATTAATCCGGAATGTTACAATGTTATCCGTATCCTGATTGGCTACCAGCAAAAATTGCCCGGTGGGGTCGATAATAAAGCTGCGGGGTGTTTTCCCTTTAACGTGCTGGCTTCCAATCCAGGTGAGTTCGCCGGTTTTTTCGTCAACAGTATACATGGCTATGCTGTTATATGAACCTCTGTTACTGGCATAAAGGTATTTTCCCGATGGGGTTATGTGGATATCGGCACACGAAGCCTCGCCGGGGTTACCTTCGGTAAGGGTGGCAATGAC
>JAFGKY010000004.1 GCA_016928305.1 Bacteroidales bacterium | reverse complement strand
GAGAGGGGTGATACGTTTAGCCCTGCAGTAACGTATCTGTAAATGATCGACTGCTGGTTTGGGATTGCTTCCTCCTCACCCCCGTCCTCTCTCCAACCTGGAGAGGGGTGATACGTTTAGCCCTGCAGTAACGTATCTGTAAATGATAGAATGCTGTTAAATCACCCTCAGCGTCACCCCAGATGATTGTGATGAGACAAAAGCCTATCGGTTATTCAAATGATACATTTAACTGCATAAAGGAAACGCTGAGGAATTAAATAACAGGATTGACGTCCTCATACGGCAACAGAACTTTCATTTATAATGATGTTGATGGTTGATAAAAAAAACCTATCTTAGTGAAGGTATTAATTAATTGTTTGCATATGCTGAAAGAAAATCTGGTTTCATATTTTGAAACAAGTATTAAAGAAAACTGGGATCTCCCTGCCTTGTCGGATTATAAAGGAGCCACCTATACTTACGCCCAGGTAGGCACACAGATTAAGAAGTTACATCGGCTTTTTCAACTTGCGGGGATAAAAAAAGGGGATAAAGTTTCCCTGATCGGAAAAAATTCCGCTAACTGGTGTATGAGTTTTCTTTCAACGATAACCTATGGTGCCGTGATTGTTCCCATATTGCCTGATTTTACGGCAGAAGATATTCAGAACATCATAAACCACAGTGATTCCGTTTTTCTTTTCTGCAGCGATTCCATCTATCAAACCCTTTCTGCTGATAAGATGCCCGCAATAAAGGCCACGGTTTCTCTTGAGAATTTCAGGGTCATCAGTACTTCACTTCCTTCCTTGCCCGGAACAGCTGATGAACTCGATAAAGCATTCCAGAAAGAAAACCCTGATGGTATCAGCAAAGAAAAGTATTTCTTTGATCCGGTTTCTAATGCAGAAGTAGCTGTCATCAATTATACTTCAGGTACCACCGGATTTTCAAAAGGTGTTATTTTGAATCTCAACAGTTTAAGTGCCAACGTGTGGTTTGCCCAAAACAACATACCCCTGAAATCGGGTGAGTCCATTGTTTCTTTTCTTCCTTTAGCTCACGTATATGGTTGTGCCTTCGAATTTTTGTTTCCATTCTCAATCGGATGTCATATTACTTTCCTGACCAAATCCCCTTCTCCACAGGTTATTATCGAGGCCTTCGGAGTCATTAAGCCCCATCTGGTACTCGCTGTTCCGCTGATCATTGAAAAAATATACAAAAAACAAATACTTCCGGCAATCAGTAAAAATCCTGTTAAAACCATTCTCAGGATTCCGTTATTAAACAAGTTGATTTACAATAAAATAAGAAAAAAGCTTGTGAATGTATTTGGTGGTCGTTTCTATGAAGTTGTCATTGGTGGAGCTGCCCTGAATGCCGAAGTTGAAGATTTCCTGTCAAAGATTAATTTCTGGTTTTCAGTAGGTTATGGCATGACAGAATGCGGACCCCTTATCAGCTATGCAGGATGGAGAATCAGAAAATCACGGGCAGCTGGTAAAGCGATCGACACCATTGAGGTAACTATCGATTCGGAAGATCCTTACAATACAGTCGGTGAGATTCTGGTGCGTGGTGAAAACGTGATGCTCGGATATTACAAGAATGAAAAGGCAACTGCTGAAGCTCTTGACAAAGACGGTTGGCTTCACACCGGAGATCTTGGTGTTATCGATAAGGAACAATATGTATTTATTAAAGGCCGAAGCAAAAGTATGATCCTCGGTCCTTCCGGTCAGAATATTTACCCCGAAGAAATTGAGGCAAGGCTGAACAATCTTACCTACATCCAGGAATGCGTTGTAATAGAACGAGACAAAAAGATTGTCGCTATGGTCTACCCTGATTTTGCTGCACTTGAGGCCGACGGAATTCCCAGGGAACAGATACAGCAAAAAATGGAAGGATACCGGCGTGAGATGAATGCAATCCTTCCGAATTATATGGGCATTACCAAGATCGAAGTCGTTAACGAGGAATTTGAAAAGACACCTAAGAAAAGCATCAAGAAATTCCTGTATCATTAGTATAGACGTTGCATGCAATGTCTCTACAACCAGACATGACATAAATATTGATATTTGCAATAGATTAATTAAACTATGTTTATTACTTTAGCGCCCTAAAATTTCAATCCATGAAATTACGCGCTATCCTTTTGATATTTTTCTTCCTTTTTTTCAGTCCCTTGATTTCAGCCGCTGACGGAAGTATGCCGGCTGTTGCAGGAATTCGTATTGAATTCATTGTATTTGCATTAACCCTCATCGGTGTAGCCATATTTCATCATAAAACCATGTATGTGGCTTTAACCGGACTGGCGGTTATTTTAATCCTGAAATATATTTTCACCGATTTTTCCCTTCTACAGCATATTGTCGGAACACATGAGCATGAAGGGGAATGGAGAATACTGCTGAACCTTCTGGGCTTGTTATTTGGATTTGCCATCCTGGCGGAACACTTCAGGGAATCGAAGTTTCCGGATATCCTGCCAAAGTTTCTGCCGGACGACTGGAAAGGCGGATTTGTACTGCTGTTTTTTATCTTTATACTATCCTCATTCCTTGATAATATTGCCGCTGCCATGATTGGCGGTACCATAGCCTTTGTTGTATATAAAGGCAGAGTACATATAAGTTTCCTGGCAGCCATTATTGCGGCCAGCAACGCCGGAGGAGCAGGCAGTGTGGTGGGTGATACCACAACAACCCTGATGTGGATCGATGGTGTGAGCCCCTTTGATGTGCTGCATGCATTTGTTGCTGCATTCGGTGCTTTTATTATTTTCGGCATCATAGGATCGATTCACCAACAAAAATATCAGCCCATTATTAAGGATCCCGCGACTGGTATTAAGGTTGACTGGGGAAAAATACTAATTGTTTTCTTTATCCTTGTATGTGCCATAACGACTAACTATACGCTGGATTTTCCTGCGTTTGGAGTATGGATCGGCATATTGATCGGAACCTTCTTTCGTAAGACACCCTGGCATGAGCTGAAAAAAGCCTGGATGGGAACAGTATTCCTTATGTCACTGGTTACGATCGCTTCGCTGATGCCGGTGGATGAACTTCCGCCAGCCTCCCAGTGGACTGTTTTTTCGCTGGGTTTTATTTCAGCGGTCTTTGATAATATTCCGCTCACCAAGATATGCCTCCAGCAGGGCGGGTATGACTGGGGTGTATTGGCTTATGCCGTCGGTTTTGGCGGGTCGATGATCTGGTTCGGATCTTCAGCAGGCGTTGCCTTGTCCAATCTGTATCCAGAAGCCAAGAATACCGTTAAATATATCCGAAGCGGATGGCATGTTATCATTGCCTATGTGGTTGGCTTTCTGGTAATGATCTATACAGTTGGCTGGCATCCGCATGCTCCGCATAAGGAAAAGCATAAAACTGAAGCCGTGATTGTGGAGAAAGAGTAAACCAAAAAACGAAATTTTGTAGAGACGTAAAATATTACGTCTTTACAATAACAATCATCATAACCATCTCAGCCGTTTCTCTCTTTCTCACTTTTTCCTTACCTTTATCTGTCATACCCAAACACCCGATTATTTCATGAATCCGATTATATCAACGGAGCCTCCTCAGCCAATTAAAAACAGCAGTCTCTCCGTTGAAACGTTTCTGGGGAAAAGAAATTCCGGTAATCCTATAGTCGATGTCCGTTCACCTGCAGAATATGCAAAGGGGCATATACCCGGAGCGGTTAATATGCCTCTTTTTACAAACGAAGAACGGGCAATGATCGGCACTTTATATACAAAGAGCGGAAAAGAAGATGCCCTATCCAGAGGTCTTGAGATCATTGGTCCGAAACTTAAGGATTTTGCCAGGCAGGGGCTTTCGTTAGCTGAAAACCATGAGATACTGGTTTATTGCTGGAGAGGTGGTATGCGCAGCTCAAGCATGGCATGGCTTTTTGAAACCATTGGTTGTAAAGCTTCGGTGTTGACAGGAGGATATCAGTCTTACCGCCATTTCATACACAAATACCTTTCTTCTTCCTTTAATTTCATTGTTATAGGCGGTATGACAGGATCAGGCAAAACAGAGATACTGGTGGAACTCGACAGAATGGGTTATCAGGTGATCAACCTTGAAAAACTGGCTTCCCATAAAGGTTCTGTCTTCGGGGCTATAGGGGAATCCGGACAGCCTTCGACTGAACAATTTGAAAACCTTCTTTTTGAAAACATTGCACGTTTCGATAAAAAAAAACTCATTTTTATTGAAGATGAGAGCATCGCCATCGGATCGGTTTTCCTGCCAAAGCCTTTTTATGAACGGATGCTTCAATGTCCCTTATTAAACCTGGTAGTTCCTTTTGAAGACCGGATCAACAGGCTGGTAAATTTGTATGCCGGTGCCAATACTGAAATACTTAACAGAGCATTAAAAAAAATTGAAAAACGGATCGGTATGGAAAATACGCGTAAGGCTATTGACTATATCCGTGAGCATAACTTCAGGGAAGCTGTTTTTATCGTACTGAGATACTATGATAAAGTCTATTATAAAACCATGCAACGCCATCACAAAGAGAAAAAAACCATTACCTTAGAGCTTCACAATAAAGCAATGACTGAAAGCATACAACAAATCATCCATGATTTAAACACAAATAAGCTCTTGTAAATGAACGAAATACGCCTAACACAATTCAGTCCGGGAGCGGGATGCGGATGCAAGATCGCTCCTGCCGAACTCGAAAAGATATTGCGTGATAAACACTCCCGCCAGACATTTACGAAGCTGCTTGTCGGAAATGAAACGAAAGATGATGCTGCAGTTTACGATATCGGTAACGGACAGGCCATTATCAGCACTACCGATTTTTTTACACCCATCGTGGACGATCCTCATGATTTTGGAAAGATAGCCGCGGCAAATGCCCTTAGTGATGTATATGCCATGGGTGGTGATCCACTCATGGCCATATCGATACTCGGGTGGCCACTCGAAAAACTTTCTACCGAAACAGCTGGTTATGTCCTTGAAGGAGCAAGAGAAATCTGCCTCGAAGCAGGAATACCCCTGGCCGGCGGTCACAGTATTGATATCTCCGATCCGGTTTTCGGACTGGCAGTGACAGGCATTGCATCAACATCATCGATAAAACGTAACAGCACCGCCTCAGCCGGTTGTCGTCTGTTTCTCTCAAAACCTATCGGAACAGGCATACTAAGCACAGCCGGCAAAAAAGGATTCCTGACAGATGATGATTACCGACTCTCGGTTCATTGGATGACAAAGCTCAATACCATGGGGATTGAACTGGGTAAAATAGCTTCTGTAAGAGCCATGACGGATGTCACCGGATTCGGATTACTGGGTCATCTGCTTGAAATATGCGAAGGAAGCGGACTAGCAGCTGTTGTCGAATTCGCCAGGATTCCCATGCTTGATAACGTAAAACATTACATCGAAAAAAACTGTATCCCGGGAGGAACATATCGTAACTGGAAGAGCTACGGATCCAGCATCGGCAGCATTGATGAAATACAAAAATACCTGCTTGCAGATCCACAGACCAGCGGAGGTTTACTTATTGCAGTTGACCGGGAACCCGGTGATGAATTCCTTGCGTTGAATAAAAAAAATCGGCTTGTGGAAATCGGCATGCTGGGAAAAAGAAAACCGGGAGAACCGGTAATTGACATCAAAGATTAAGATTGATGTGTTTATATTAAATCATATACTATTCATACATGAAAATCAACCATTTTTTCCTGTTGTTAGCAATGGTAAGTTGTAAACCTGCTATTCAGACATCCATTGATGAAATCACCAACATTCGGGTTACCAGTGTGAATACTGAAAAACCCCATTGTACCTTTCTTCCTTACGACGGTATTGAAACCGCCATTCAGGATAACCCCTCACAAAGTCCTTATTACCTTTCACTGAACGGCACCTGGAAGTTTCACTGGGTTTCAAAACCGGATGATAGACCTGCCGGATTCTATAAAAGAAAATACAGTACACGGCGGTGGGATGATATAGAAGTACCATCCGACTGGCAAATGAAGGGATATGATCATCCGATATACGTTAACATACGGTATCCATGGAATGAGAGCTATCCGCAGATTCCGTTGGAATACAATCCGGTAGGATCTTACAAGCGAATGTTTATACTGCCGGATAACTGGAAAAACCGTGAAATAATCCTGCATTTCGGAGGCGTTAATTCATCTTTCTATGTTTGGATAAATGGTAAATACATCGGCTACAGTGAAGACAGCAAAACACCTTCGGAATTTAACATAACGAATTTTGTAAAACCGGGGAGGAACAGCATATCTGTTCAGGTCTTCCGATGGTGCGATGGCAGCTATCTCGAAGATCAGGATTTCTTTCGCCTGAGCGGCATTGAACGGGAAGTATTCCTGTACGCAGTGCCCCTCATACACATCCGTGACTTTTTTGTCAGGGCTGACCTTAATGATGAATACAAGAATGGCCTTTACAGAGTTGAATACAATGTTGTGAATTATGATACACTTCTGGCTGGTAATTGCGAAGTAGTATTAAACCTGATGGGGCCGGATCATAAGCCTGTTATCGAACCTGCCAGGCAAATCATTGAACTGAAACCGGGAAAAGAGAAAACAATGCGTTATAACACCGCAATATCAAATCCGTTGAAGTGGACTGCCGAGACACCCAATCTTTATTATACTGTCATTTCGGTGCTATCCACCGATGGCAAAGTGCTGGAAGTGTTAGGAACACAAACCGGATTCAGAAGGGTCGAAATCAAAAACGGGGTTTTACTGGTAAACGGAAAGCGCATACTCATAAAGGGAGTCAACCGGCATGAACATGATCCGTTGACAGGCCATGTGATCAGTAAGGAATCCATGATTAACGATATACGGTTAATGAAGAAACTCAACATCAATGCTGTCCGAACGTGCCATTATCCCGATGATCCGGTCTGGTATAAATTGTGCAATCAGTATGGCCTGTACCTGATTGATGAAGCCAATATTGAGTCGCACGGTATTGGCTATGATCCCGAAAAAACCCTGGGAAATAAACCCGAATGGTTGCATGCGCATATGGAACGGACAAAACGAATGGTGGAACGGGATAAAAACCATCCGTCTGTAATAATCTGGTCACTGGGAAATGAGGCCGGCAACGGCTCAAATTTCTGTGCTACCTACCAATGGATTAAAAAGCGTGATAATACCCGGCCGGTTCAGTATGAGCGTGCGGAACTCGAAGAGAATACCGATATATACTGTCCCATGTATCCCGGTATTGATCAAATCGAAAAATATGCACAAAAACAGCAATCCCGACCTCTCATCATGTGCGAATACATGCATGCCATGGGAAACAGTGAAGGTAATTTCAAGGATTACTGGGATGTTATTGAAAAATATGATCAGCTGCAGGGCGGTTTTATATGGGATTGGGTTGACCAGGGAATTCAGTGCACCACAAAAGAAGGAGAAAATTATTATTGTTATGGAGGCGATTTTGGTCCGGATACTGTGCCATCCGATGGCAACTTTTGCTGCAACGGGCTGGTTCAACCCGACAGGAGATTGAATCCGCATGCGCGGGAAGTTCAGAAAGTATATCAATACGTCAGGACAAAGCCTGTTGACCTGGTACAAGGAACTGTGGAAGTACAGAACCATTATGATTTTCTGAATCTTTCACTTTTCAAGCTCAAATGGGATTTTACAGCCGATGGCGTCGAACTGGCAACGGGGACCATCGATCTTCCGGATGTCACACCTGGAAATTCCTGTTACGTGAAGATTTTGTTGCCGGATATAAATAAAGTGCCAGGCACGGAATACTTTTTATCGATACGTTATAGTATAAATAAGGCATTCAGCCTGCTCGAAAAAGACCAAGAAGTAGCATGGGAACAATTTGCGCTACCGGCAATGGAAAGTAAAAACAAAATCATCCTGGAATCATTACACGACCTTGCTATTACGGAGAACCATGAAATGATTTCCCTGAAAGGCCATGATTTCCAGGTCGAATTCAGCAGGCAATCAGGTCTTCTGACTTCCCTTCGTTTCAGGAATGTGGAAACCATTGTCAAAGCACCTGAACCGGATTTCTGGAGGATACCCACCGATAATGACTTTGGCAACGGTATGCCGAGGCGCTGTGCCATATGGAAAGACGCCGGCAAAAACAAAACCTTGAAATCGATCACTGCCACGACCGTCAGCCCGAAAGAAGTGAAAATACGGGTTGAATATGCATTAACCGATGTAAAGGCTTCATATTACATGGAATACACCATTTATGGTTCAGGAGACATTATGATCACCAACACTTTTGTTCCATCAACCGACACGCTTTCTGAAATACCACGGATGGGAATGCAATGGCAGCTTCCGAGAAGCTTTAACCAGGTGACCTGGTTCGGACGCGGGCCATTTGAAAACTACGAAGACCGGAAATATGCAGCTCATGTCGGACTGTATTCATCGACTGTTGATGCTTTGAATCATGCCTATATACGGCCACAGGAAACGGGGTACAGAACCGATGTGCGATGGCTTTCATTGCATGACGGCAACGGCACCGGAATACTGATCGCCGGGAAATCGTATTTTTGTTTCGAAGCCAGTCATTTTTCAATCGATGATTTTGAAAACGGACCCGAAAAAGAACAAAAACATTGTACGGATATAATAAAGCATCCCTGGACCACACTGAATATTGATTTCAAACAAATGGGAGTAGGTGGTGACAACTCATGGGGAGCTCTTCCCCACTCTCAGTATTTGTTGCCGGTAAAGAAATACAGTTATTCGGTGCGTATCAGGCTTTATGATACTACAAAAGAAAAACCGGAAGAATTGAAAAAGCAACTGCTGAGTGCACGTCAATAAATATACTCCGTTGTAGTGTTTGAAATCCCAATGAAGTATAGGAATTTGACCTTTTTGGTGCCCGATCGTATCATCCATAAACAAGATTATCTGTGAAAGGACATACCATTGAAGATCACCCCGAAAATGATCATACCTTGATCAGGCAAAGCATCCAGGGTGATCTTTCGGCCTTTCGCAGGCTGGTGGAACGCCATCAGCATTATGTATACAGCCTGGCATTCCGGTCTCTCCTTCACAGACAGGAAGCAGAAGATATTGTGCAGGATACATTTATCAAAGTCTGGCTGAACCTCAGTTTTTTTAATTTCAGGGGAAAATTTACCACCTGGGTATACCGGATCGTAGTGAATCTATGTATTGACAGGCTTAAGAGCAAAAACAGGTTTACGGATTATCAGACATCATCAGCGGATAATAGTCAGGACTGGATGAATCAGCAGGATGAAATGAAAAAACTGGAAGAAAAAGATATGGCAGAACATATAAAAATGCTGGCGGATCATCTGAGTCCGAAACAGCGAATGGTGTTTATTCTGCGTGACCTGCAGGATCTCAAAATCGAGGAGGTCTGCCAGGTTATGCAACTATCGGAGGGTTCGGTTAAAACCAACCTGTATCATGCCCGGAATGCTATCCGGCTGAATCTGATCAAAACAGAGGAAAGGTAAAATGAAATGCAAAAAAGCTCATAGGTTGATTGCTCTTCACCGGGATGGGGAACTGGATGTTAAAATTCAGCAAAGGCTCCGGGATCATCTTGCAAAATGTGAATCATGCAGCAGACTCTATCGTGCCTATAGGCAAAATGACCGGATTGCTGCGCAAATTCGTTTTCAACTTATTGCACCGGATAATGCGGAAAACCTTACCGATCGTATTCTCAATACCATTGCTCAATTTGAAGGCAAGCACGCTGAAATTAGTATCACCAACCGATGGGATATGCTTATAAACCTGCTGTTCTTGCCTGTTACACGGCGTATTATTATAGCCTTTACGGTCCTCTTAATTGCAACCTTCAGCTATCAGCAGTTTTATATATTTTCACGTATCACAACCATGGAAAAACAGCTTGCAGCAGCAGGAAAATCCGGATTAATGACAGCGGAAAGCAAAGATATGAAAGACTGTCTGCAAAGGTCAGCCCGTTATCTGTCGAAGATCAAAGCAGGTCAGGGAGAAATGAATATAAACCTGCAACAGTATTTCACCAAAAATCCTGAAAAATTGAACCTGTATATGTCGCTGCTGTGCAATCGCCAGTACGGATCACTGGAAAAGCTTGTCACCCGGGATAATCATTCATTACAAGATCTGATAATAACGTATAAAATGGAAAACAAATAAATCCGACATGTTTATTACAACGGTAGGATTTAGTAAAAACATCATACCATGAAAAAGATCAAAACAATTCATCATCTGTTCAGCCTGATGCTGTTAATTACTCTGGCAACGGGATGTAAGGAATACCTTAAATATATCATAACAACCCGGATATTGCCCGATGGTTCCATCGAAAGAACCATGCTGGTGGAAGGAGGCGACTCGACGCTGGTAAAAGGAGATCCGTCTTCGGTTTTAGCCGGTTCACTTCCTGTACCGGCTGATTCCACGTGGGAAATAGTTACCGGTTTGGAGGAAAGATCAATCAACGATTCGACCAACGACACCATATATTACTACAGAGCCCGTAAAATGTTTTGTAACTCAGACGAGCTGAACAAAGAGATCAATTGGGATTCAGCCGGGGATAATCATGTATCAAGAAATATTAAGGTAGAGAAAAGATTCCGGTGGTTCCATACATTTTACCGGTATACCGAGACCTATAAACAAATATTTCCTTTCACACGGAAATCCGTGAACGATTACTTGACGGATGAAGAACTTGAACTGATCCATGCCGATGATGATGAAATATATTATTCAGCTGAATCCGACCGGTTGATGCTGAAAAAGGATACACTGGTAAGGCATGCCTTATCGAAAGCTGACAGTAACAGAATGGCAGAGATAAAAGAGGCACTTGAAAAAAAGTACTTTGAATGGATGAATATTAATTTTTTCGAAGAATACTTTGATATGCTGAAAAAGGCTCTTGAAAAAATCGGCATTATGAAACTACCGGAAGCGGAAAAGACACGTGATAGTCTTTTTGCATTTTTTACTGATAATGCTAACGATGAACCATTATGGTTCTCTGACTCCTGTGACTTTCCACTGTTGCTGGCATCAAGATTCTACCAGGTTGACACTGCAACTCTTTATCAGGCAAACCATAGCGGCTTTGACAGTATAAACAAGAAACTGGGTATTGGCTGGTGGGATATCGGAGACACATATACAAACCTGGCAATAATGCCGGGTGTGATCATTTCAACCAATTCCACAACAATTAATGGGAATACAGTTTCATGGTATATTGAATCCGATGACTTTTACGAAAAAGACTATACACTGATGGTTGAATCAAAGAAGGTTAATAAAGGGCCGGTTATTGTTTCAGGGGCTTTTGTTGTGCTCCTGTTGATCGGTCTGTTGGTTGGAATGGTAAGGAAGAAGTGACAAGTGACAAGTAATAAGTCAGTCAGGAAAAATGATTCTATCCTTTTCCATGCTAGTCGTATTTGTTTCATATGCATAATAATTACTAAATTCGATAACTGTTAACTCTGAACGGAATTTTGAAAAATCCTTAGGGGTTTTATCATTCAAAAACTGCAATTCCTTATTTCAATGATAAAACGTTTTCCGGTTGCATTTATTTTCATATCAAGCCTTATCGCCCATTCTGCAACTGTTTGTCCACAGTCGCTTGAGAGTGTCGATAGAGAAATAAAAGGGATGGTACAGCATAGTCTTTCCTTTTACAGTATGGCAGCTGGAGAAGAAATAAACTACACAATATACCTTCCACCGGATTACAGTACTTCACCGGACGGTTTCCCGGTCTTATTTCTATTGCATGGACTGGGAGGTAATGAGAACAGCTGGATAGAGGATTTTTCCGTTCACCGGGTAACCGACAGCCTGATTGCCGATGGTGCGATCCCTTCCATAATCATTGTTATGCCTGACGGCCGAAGATCATATTATATCAACGATGTTCGTAATGATTTTCCGTATGAGTCAGTTTTTATTCAGGAATTTATTCCTTTTATTGATAGTATGTACAGAACAAAAAAAGGTAAACCGTTCAGGATAATCGGAGGTCTTTCCATGGGAGGATTTGGAACTTTGATATACTGTATCCGGTATCCGGGGTATTTTTCGGCAGCCATAGCCTTAAGTGCAGCTGTACGTACCGATAGCATGATCATCAACGAAAAGGCTGACAAGTATAGCCAAAACTTCAGTCCGATTTTTGGTGACAGCATTCAACAATACAAACAACTAACTCACCATTGGATTGAGAACAATCCGATTTACATGGTCAGCCGGCACCCGGATTCACTCAGAACCATCAGCTGGTATTTTGACTGCGGGCTTTCGGATTATTTATTACCGGGAAATGAAGCCCTGCATGATTTGCTCATTACCCATAAAATACCCCACGAATTCCACATACGATCAGGAGGTCATGAAAGAGCATACTGGAAGGCAGCGCTTGTACCGGCATTGCTATTCGCAGGCCGGGTTTTCATTGAAAAATGAATGAAGGTATTAGTGGTTAATTGTTAATGGCTAGTTAGGGGTTAGGGGTCAAGGGTAAGGGCGTTAACAGAAAAAGGTATAGATTCATCTATAAAAAAATTTCGTCATGGAAATGAAATCCTTGGTCATCTTTTTATTTAATCAGCATATTTTTATAACATTGTAGGATGAAATTTGCTGAAAGAATAAAAGACAAACTTGGTGTCCGGATACTTGAAAGAAAACTAAAAAATCAACAACGGATTGTTTCTGTTTGCAGTTTAAAATATGCTCAGAACATAGGAATAATATATAATGCTACGGAGTTTGTCAGTTTTGAAATCATTAAGGATTTTGCCAAAAAACTTACTCAACATACACCCCATATCAGTATTCTGGGATATGTGAACAGCAAAAAGTTGATCGATCATTATTTGTACAGGAAAGGTTTTGATTTTTTTTCACGGAATGACCTCAACTGGTATTATAGACCTGTGTCAGCAGTAACGGACGCTTTTATTAAAAAGCCTTTCGACATATTAATCAATCTTAGCCTTGAACCTTATTATCCGATTCAATATATTGTTGCACTTTCTCTCGCTTCATTCAAAGTTGGGAAATACTCACCCGGCGAAAAATACCTTGATTTGATGATCGACATGGATAAAGAAAATGAGCAGATGAAAAAGCTTCATGAAGAGATCATAAAGGATCACAAGGATCAATCAACGCCGGATGAAATTGAAAAAGAAATAGAAAAGAAAACACAAACGGAATTGCAGCTTAGTTTTCTGATCAACCAAATTGTTCACTATCTTTCCATCCTTAAAAAAAACTAAGATATGTCACTAAAGCCTTTTACCGGTACAGGTGTTGCTATTGTCACTCCTTTCAGGAATGACAGCAGCATTGATTTCAAGTCCCTTGAAAAGATCCTTGAACACATTATCAGTGGCGGAGTTGATTATGTGGTTGTGCTGGGCACAACCGGTGAATCGGTAACGCTATCCAAAGATGAAAAGAAAGCTGTGATCAATTTTGTTAATGATATCGTTGATCAACGTATACGTGTAGTGCTGGGTATTGGAGGCAACAACACCCAGGAAATACTAAGCACTATTAGTGCAACTGAATATGATAATATTGATGCTATCCTTTCGGTTTCACCCTATTATAATAAACCCTCTCAGACGGGGATATATTTACATTATAAAGCGATTGCCACCGCAAGTCCTGTTCCGGTTATCCTATACAACGTGCCCGGCCGGACTGGCTCGAATATTGCTGCAGATACCACTATAAAGCTCGCTGCTGAATTCCAGAATATTGTTGCTATTAAAGAAGCATCCGGCAATTTTACTCAGATCATGCAGATTATAAAACGAAAGCCAAAAGATTTTCAGGTAATTTCAGGTGATGATGCGATCACACTTCCTATGATAGCGATCGGTGCAAACGGTGTTATATCGGTTGTAGCCAATGCTTTTCCCAAGGAGTTCTCGACCATGGTGAACCTGGCACTAAAGGGTGATCTGTCAAAGGCAAATATGGTGCATTATAAATTGCTGGATATAATCAACGCTTTGTTTGAAGAAGGAAGTCCGGCAGGGATCAAAGCACTTCTCGAGATTCTTAAAATTGCACGCAACAACGTGAGGCTTCCGCTTGCACCGGTAAGTGAAAAGCTGTATGCAAAGCTTGATGCACTGGCGAAGAAGATGAAATAGGGAAGAGAAGTTAGCAGGGTTGAGGAATCAGTTTATGATATTTTCGGAAAGTACTACAGATGGTTTTACTATCACTTATCCGACCACTGCCAGGGTTACCACCCATATAGCCGGCACACACCACTGTCAGGGTCTTCTTCCCGATTACCACTTACTGTTCACCGCATTCTATATTCTCGCCGCCATGCTTTGCGCACCATGGCAATGTTTGTATTTTTTTCCGCTGCCGCATGGGCAAAGCTCATTCCGTCCCACCTTCTTTTCAACCCTCACAGGTTGGACTTTCTCGTCGCCTCTTTTTCCGGGCAAACCTCCATCAGGAGCATTGGGCTTGTATTCACTCTTGTTAGCCTCCATTTGGCTGTAATCGGTTCGTTTTGGAGCCTGACCACGCTGAACGCCGGATGAATCCTGAATGGGTATCTGGCCTTTCAGCAAAACGCCCACCACCTGCTTGTTTACTATATCAATCATGGTGCGGAACAGTTCAAACGACTCAAATTTATAAATGAGAAGCGGATCCTTTTGTTCGTAGGTAGCAGTCTGTACCGATTGCCTGAGGTCATCCAGTTCACGCAAATGTTCTTTCCATGATTCATCAATAATGGCAAGCACAATGCTCTTCTCATACGAACGCATAAGATCTTCAGCATGCGTCTTATAAGCTTTCTCGAGGTTGGTAAGAATATGGTAAACACGTACACCATCTGTGATGGGGACAACAATGTTTTCATATAATTTGCCCTGCTTCTCATATACATCTTTTATAACCGGGAAAGCCTGTTTGGCAATAGCTTCCTGCTTACGTTTATAAGCTTCCCTTATGGAATGATAGAGGCTTTCCGTAATTTCACGCTCCGAAAACTTCAGGTATTCACTGGCGGAAAACCCGGGCTCGATAAACAGTGTACGGAAGACCTCAAAGCGGAATTCTTCAAAACCAACCTGACCGTGAAACTGGTTTGACAGGCTTTCACAAGCATCGTACATCATGTTAGCCACGTCAACCTGTATTTTCTCTCCGAACAATGCATTACGCCGTTTGGTATAGATGACCTCACGCTGCGAGTTCATCACATCGTCATATTCAAGTAGCCTTTTGCGAATACCAAAGTTGTTCTCTTCAACTTTTTTTTGCGCTCTTTCAATGGATTTGGTAATCCATGCATGCTGAATGACCTCACCTTCTTTTAGTCCCATCCTGTCCATCACACCGGCAATCCGTTCTGAGCCGAACAACCGCATAAGATCATCCTCGAGAGAAACATAAAACTGGGAACTGCCCGGATCGCCCTGTCTTCCTGAACGACCACGTAACTGCCTGTCTACTCGCCTTGATTCATGCCTTTCGGTACCTAAAATTGCCAAACCTCCGGCACCCCGTGTTTCAGTGGTCAGTTTAATATCTGTACCACGACCAGCCATGTTGGTAGCAATAGTAATGGTACCGCTTTTGCCGGCTTCGGCTACAATTTCTGCTTCACGCTGATGCAATTTGGCATTTAATACATTATGCTTCAATCCTTTCATTTTCAGCATTCTGCTTAAAAGCTCCGATATTTCAACGGAAGTTGTACCTACCAGCGATGGTCTGCCCTGATTATTGAGATTTACGATTTCGTCTATGACCGCATTATATTTTTCACGTTTCGTTTTATAGATCAGATCCTCACGGTCATCCCGTACGACTTTGCGATGAGTTGGAATCGTTACCACATCGAGTTTATAAATATTCCAGAATTCAGCAGCTTCTGTTTCAGCCGTTCCGGTCATACCCGCCAGTTTATGGTACATCCTGAAATAGTTCTGAAGGGTTATTGTCGCAAATGTCTGTGTGGCGGCTTCCACTTTGACCTTTTCCTTTGCCTCTATGGCCTGGTGTAATCCGTCTGAATACCTGCGACCCTCAAGGATACGTCCCGTCTGTTCATCCACAATCTTAACCTTATTATCGATCACTACATACTCCACATCTTTCTCAAACATGGCATAAGCCTTCAAAAGCTGGTTAATTGTATGAATCCGGTCTGATTTTGTAGCATAATCCTGCAATAGTTTATCCTTGCGTGTCAGTTTTTCCTCTATGGACAGCCCTGATTTTTCGAGTTCCGCAATTTCCGATCCGATGTCGGGCATTATAAAGAAATTAGCATCTTCCGCGGAGGTGGTCATCATATCAATACCTTTTTCCGTCATTTCAACTGAATTAAGCTTTTCTTCAATGACAAAATAAAGTTCATCTGTGACCTTGAACATATTTTTACTGTTCTCCTGCATATAAAAATTCTCAGTTTTCAGGAGCAACGCTTTATTACCCTGTTCACTCAGGAATTTGATCAAAGCTTTATTCTTTGGCAAACCTTTAAAGGCTTGCAATAATTTGAAACCACCTTCCTCAAATTTTTCTTCACCGATTAGTTTTTTAGCTTCAGCCAGGATGGAATTGACAAGATTGCGTTGTGCATTTACCAGCTTTTCCACGCGGGGTTTAAGTTCTTCAAACTCCTGATTTTCACCGCGGGGCACAGGGCCGGAGATGATCAGTGGAGTTCGTGCATCATCGATAAGCACGGAATCCACCTCATCAACGATGGCATAATGATGTTTCCGCTGCACCAGATCGTGCGGACTAATAGCCATATTATCCCGCAGGTAATCAAATCCGAATTCGTTATTGGTTCCGTAAGTAATGTCAGCCAGATAAGCTTTCCGTCTTGCTTCTGAATTAGGCTGGTGTTTGTCAATACAATCCACCACCAAACCATGAAACTCATAAACAGGCCCCATCCATTCTGAATCGCGCTTTGACAGGTAATCGTTCACGGTGACGATGTGTACACCTCTTCCTGCCATAGCATTAAGAAAAACGGGGAGCGTAGCTACAAGCGTTTTCCCTTCACCGGTAGCCATTTCTGATATTTTACCCTCATGCAGGACAACACCACCGATCAATTGCACATCGTAATGTACCATATCCCATTTAATCGGATTACCTCCGGCAATCCATGTATTGTACCATCTTACTTTATCGTCATGAATCTTAATACTTTCCCGTGAGGCGGCCAGATTTTTGTCATGATCAGTGGCCGTGGCTTCCAGGTACTCATTCTCCACAAAACGCCTGGCGGTCTCCTTAACAATGGCAAAAGCAACAGGTAGTATTTCATTAAGCACATTTTCCAGTGTTTTGATGATATCTTTTTCAACCTCTTCGATCTTTTTATAGAGATCTTCCACCAGTTCGATATCAAGATCTTCATTTTCAATCTTTTCTTTGATAGCGGTAATTTCGTCTTCGGCCGGCTTTATGGATTCCTTCACATGGATCCTGAGTTCCCGGGTTTTTTCACGCAATGCATCGTTGCTTATTCCCTGCAAGGCATCGAATTCTACACGTATTTTCTCAACAACCGGAAGTATCTCCCGTATATCCCGTTCGGATTTGCTGCCAAAAAACCTTCTCAGTATAGTATTGATCTGAATTGCCATTGTTACCTATTTTTGAATCTTAATGTTTATTTTTTCGTTTACCTTATAAAACTTTTTGAATACAAAGATAATTACATTGCAAAGTAAATAAGTTTTTATGCAACAGTTGAAATAAATCTCAATAACTTTGCATATAGCTGTAATTATTTAATTTAAGTTTCATACCATGCGCAGTTTTATTTTATTATTGTACCTGCTCCTGTTCGGGATATCTGTAACATATTGTCAACCATGGATGTATGAGCTATCCCGTAAAAAATCCACGGAATCGATTACTTTTTATGATATCCAGCAGGCATTCAACGAATACTGGAAAAACAAGGAACCGGAAAAAGGAAAAGGCTATAAACCCTTCAAGCGGTGGGAATATTTTATGGAACCCCGAATCCATCCCTCCGGAAAACTATCTTCGATAACATTATGGCAGGCCATTCAGGAAAAACAAAATGCAAAATCATTATGGTCGACAGCCGATGTGATATGGACTTTTTTAGGTCCGTCAGAAGTATCCGTTGATATTAATTCAAAAAAAATAGGAGGTGCCGGACGGATAAATTGCATTGCCTTTCATCCCACCGATTCATCCATCATGTGGACTGGAGCTCCTTCGGGCGGAATATGGATAACTACGGACGGAGGAAAACACTGGATTCCAACCGGTGACCAGCTGGCTGCCATTGGAATATCGGATATAGCTGTCGATCCGCTCAATCCGGATAATCTATACATTGCCACCGGTGATGGTGATGCGATGGACACATACAGTATCGGTATACTCAAATCTACCGACGGCGGAGTAACATGGACTGCCACAAAACTTACTCAGGATGTTTCAGAAACGCATGCATTCAGGAAAATTCTCATGTATCCCTCTTCCCCGGAAATTATGATCGCTACTGCTACGGATGGGATTTACCGGACGATTACCGGCTGGAATTCTTATACACGTGTAGTGGCCGGCAGCTTCAGAGACCTGGAATTCAAACCCGGAAATCCTGCAGTGGTATATGCAACTTCTTACAGCAGTAGCGGAAACGCTAAAATATACAAGTCAACCAGTCAGGGTGCCACCTTTAACCTGAGCATGACCGGAATGAATATAACCGGAAAGGTTAATCGTATAGAACTTGCCGTTTCACCCGCCGATCCCGACGTTGTTTACGCGCTATGCTCGGATGTCCAAAACGATGGCTTCTATGCACTTTATAAATCGACAAACAGCGGGATATCATGGACAGAAATTTATGGCAATGGCAAGCTCAACCTGTTGGGATGGTCTGTTACAGGATCTGATGTGGGGGGCCAGGGGTGGTATGATCTTTCAATGGCGGTTTCTCCCAGCAATATTAACGAAATCTATGTTGGCGGTGTAAATGTATGGCGTTCCATGAACGGCGGCTCAAACTGGACACTGAACTGCAACTGGTTTCACGACGATGATAATGAATATGTCCATGCCGATCATCATATTCTCGTTTACAGCCCGCACCGCGAAATCCTATTCTCCGGCAACGACGGAGGAATCTCAAAAACATACAACAGCGGGGAAAGCTGGCAGGACATTAGCAATGACCTTAACATATTACAAACCTACCGGTTTGGATTATCGGCATTGGATCCGGATCTTATCATAACAGGTAACCAGGACAATGGTTCTATACTGATGGATGGCGAGAACTACTTCGAAGTTGTTGGAGGCGACGGTATGGAATGTTTTACCGATTATACCGATGAAAATATTATATATGCCACTATGTATAATGGAGATCTGCGTAAATCGATAAACAAAGGCATCAGTTTTAATTCCATATCACCACCCGGGAGTCCTGAAGGAGCCTGGGTTACTCCTTTTGTCATGCACGCTTATGTACCAACGATTTTGTACGCTGGTTATGAAGATATCTATAAGTCTGTAAACGGTGGAAAAAGCTGGACAGAAATGCCCATTAGCATACTCGGCAATAAAATCAATGCATTGGCCGTTGCTCCCAGCAACGATCGTTATCTCTATGCCTCATCTTATTCTACCATTGTTAAATCAACCGACGGAGGAAAAACCTGGATTAACATCACAACCAAACTGCCATCCTCACCGATATCTTCAATAGCCGTATCACCTACCGATCCCAACAAGCTATGGATCACATACGCCTCCTATACAGCAGGGATGAAGGTATTTGGTACTTCTGACGGTGGCAGTTCATGGACCAATTACTCCGGCGGACTGCCCAATATTCCGGTTAATTGTATCGTATACCAGAAGGGCTCACCGGGAGGATTGTATGCAGGCACAGATATTGGTGTGTATTACAGGGATGAACAGCAAACCGAATGGACCGATTATAGCGGGAACCTGCCCAATGTGATCATCACTGATCTGGAAATTGATTATTCCACCTCGTTACTTAAGGCAGCTACCTATGGAAGGGGGATATGGCAAACCCCTGTCGTTGCTTTTGATCCGAATATTATCCGGGCTGATTTTTCAGTTTCTAACACGTATGCATGCTTGAACGGGACAATAACCGTTGAAGATCATTCACTGGGAAATCCCACCGGATACCTATGGAATTTTGGCGCCAATGCCATACCTGCAACAGCCGATACAAAAGGCCCACATACTGTTTACTATACGACAACCGGAAAAAAGAACATATCACTTTCTGTTACTAAAGATACAGGCAACGATGATGAAACAAAAAACAGCGTAGTGGAGGTTGGTTCAACAATTGATTTTGTGGTCTCACCCAATATTTTTAACTCATGCCAGCAAATACCTGTATCGGTTTATGTCACCGGCAATTTTAGTTATGACGTTTCACCTTCCGGGGGACTGGAAACCAAGGATGAAAACAAATTCACGGTTTCTCCGGATGAAACCACTATCTATACGGTGACTGCACAACACGGAACATGCAGTGCCCAAAGAAATGCAACCGTCATGGTTACCAAAAACGATAACGTATGCGATGCCATTCCCCTGCAATATGGTGTTAACGGACCCTTTGACAACGATTGTGCAACAAAGGAAGAAACTGAACCGGTTCCGCCTCCGGGTTCATCCGGGGATGGCTGCCAGACACAAGACGGATGGTGCGATGGTGAAGACCGTATCGACAACAGCCTGTGGTTTACCTTTATTGCGCCCGATAATGGACTGGTTTCCATCGGATCACATGGCTTCGATAACCAGATTGCCATATACTCCGCATCATCTTGCGATGATATTCTGAACAGCAATTATGAAATGCTGGCTGCCAATGATGATTTTCCCTCCAAAGAGGATTATTCAGGCTGTATAGAAGAATTAAGCGGACTGACACCCGGAGTGACCTACTGGGTACAAATTGACGGTTCGTATGGAGGAGTAAGCGGAACATTTACTTTAACCCTGACCAATGGACCGCTCAGCGGAATTATTGAAGCAAAAGCAGATCTGGTTTATCCGGTCAGCATTTATCCCAATCCATCGCAGGAAGGTATCTTTAACTTGTCTATGGAAAAGGATTATCATAGTGATTTCCAGCTTTTCATAAGAAACGTCAACGGGAAGATCGTATATTATAACAAAGAACATGCATATACGGCAGGTACCGTAATCCCTGTTAATCTTTCCCACCTGCACAGTGGCCTGTATCTCTTTGAGATTCTGTTTGATGACGGGAGGTATCATACAAAGATCACGATTCCGGGAAGATAATAATCGTATCCGCCTGACAGGGTAATTATATCAGCAGGCAGGTAGATTGCATTGAAATGAAAAAAGCTTCCGTGATTATTTTATCAACAGATTAATCCAACCTATTTGCATTATTTATATTAATTCTAACAGCATTTACCTCATGGGATATCGTGAAATTTCTCTATCTTGCATTTGTTTTTAACTGTATTCAGGCTTTTCATTGAAATATTTAAAAACAAGCCTACTACATCTCCCCTACCAGACCGGTTTAACCTATTACTAAGCAGGGATATAGTCAGGATAATTGATTGTATTATTCCATAAACTGGAATTAAGAGTTACTATATTGTTAATTCAGCAGTGTGATGCAAAACAATATGAAAAAAGCATTTCGTCAGCGATTGTTGCGATTTTTCGAATTTGATCCAGAAACAGGAAAGACATCGTCCTTTCGGAAACCGGGTTTTTTTTCATTTATCCCGTTTCTGGCGGTTGGAACTACTTCACTTCTCTGGTTCCTTGTCAGGGTAATACCTAAGCCCAGTCGTGCCACTTATCCCTGTATGAAAGTCGCTATGCCGCTGGCCTATTCGTTTATCACCTGGCTGGTAACGATGACTGCATCCGTATTGATATTTAAAAAAGCGCTGACACATTTTCGGAATAACCGGTATAAATATGCGTTTTTATTCCTGCTCATTGGTATTATGATAAGCGCAGGTACGCTCATATACCAGGCTGTTCCTTCGGCAGCCATGACCAGCAGTGGCATCGGACTTTTTGTTGATCCCCTGGGACCCAATGTTCCCATTGGTACACCCAAAGGAGTTTATCCCGGAAGAGTTGTATGGATTTACGATCCGGATGCAACCAATAAAAACTGCACAAATTCGAGTCACAGTGATGCCTATTGGCTGCCAAAGAACTGTGATCAGGCGGTGGTAGACAAAATGTTTTCAAATGGTATCAAATCACTGACGGGTAAAGAAACTCATGCCGAAGCATGGGATGCTGTTTTCAGGTATTTCAACATCAATCATGGTAAAGGAGATACAGGATATGTTTCCGGAGAAACCCTGTTCATTAAAATAAATGCTGTAACTGCATGGAGCGGTGCTGAACCCGATGGTGAGATGCCCTCATATAAGGAGATAGAATACGATACTTCTCCGCAAGCCATTATGGCTTTGTTAAGACAACTGGTGAATCAGGCCGGTATTCCGCAGCAGTATATATATATTGGAGATCCGATGTGTGATATCTGGAATACGCTGTACGATTATTTTTATGCAGAATTTCCCAATATTAAATATGCATCAAAAAGAAACGTCACTAACAGGACAAAGATAACAGCCAGCACCGTAAAAGGGATTACATACTCCGATAAAGGAACGGTCATGGGTGAAGATACGGAGACCAACTACTTTTTTACCGCCATGATGGATGCTGATTATTTGCTTAATGTTCCTGTCATGAAAGGGCATCGTTGGGGTGGTGTTACCTTTTTTGCCAAGAATCATTTCGGATCCAATACATGCCCTGAAGGATCCTGGAGATTACATGAGGGACTGATGAGAACAGTCGAAAACGGTCCCGTACGGACCGGTTACAGGCTATACCGCGTTTTCGTAGATCTGATGGCATGTAAATATTTAGGTGGCAATACTTTATTATATTATATGGATGCTTTGTGGTCAACTTCCTATGAACACCAGAAACCGCAAAAGTATCAGACACCTCCTTTCAATAACGACTGGACTTCCTCCCTTATGTTCTCACTTGATCCGGTTGCCATTGAATCCGTTTGTCTCGATATTATGCAAAAAGAATTTACGGAGGAAGACCTGGGTGCTAATCCTCCACGTTATACCTTCGTTCAATGGGAAGGAGTCGATGATTATCTTCACCAGGCCGCGAGTTCTGAATGGTGGCCCGAAGGTATCACTTATGATCCGGATAATTCCGGCACACCAATTAGCAGCCTCGGTGTTCATGAACACTGGAACAACACGGTTGATATGCAGTATTCACGTAACCTTGCTACAGGAGAAGGGATCGAGCTGATCAAAATATTTACAGGCGCAACTGCAGTTGAAGAAAATGCACCCGATAATACGTTGGAAGTATTCCCTAATCCGGTTACGACACATGCCATCATCCGGTTTCATCTTGATAAGAATACTACGGTTAAACTCGAAGCATATTCACTGGATGGAAAACGGATCCAAACATTGCTGGATGAACCGATGAAGGCAGGCGATCATAGTATTGAATGGTACCCGGGAAATCAAAAAGGAATATGTATACTGAAATTATCCATTAAGGGATACCCTTTACCCCAAGAGTATCTTAAAAAGATCGAGGTTATGTAATAAATATATTATCATTCAATCATTAACATACCAATATCATGAATTATCTATTTACGAAATGCAGGATTTATTTTTCCAGGATATTGAACAAAACGCGTAAAGAAAGATCACGTTTATTTTCCTTCATAGTATTTGTTTTTTTAGGTTTAGGTTCCCTGATATGGTTCCTGATAAGGGTTATCCCCAAACCCAGCCGCGCCACATATCCCTGTGTCCGGGCAACCGCTCCGCTGGCCTCAGCATTTGTAATATACCTGCTGGGCATAACTGCTACATTTTTCTCAGTGAAGAAATTCAGGCATTATTTTCGCATGTCAAAATATACAATGGCGTTACTTTTTCTCGCTGGTGCCGCACTTTCAGGATTTCTGACAATTCCTTTTACTCCGGGATCTGCACGACCTAATATTGTAAATATACAAGAGGATCCCAATAATCCGATCGGTATTGCCAAAGGAATATTTCCCGGTAGGGTTGTATGGGTTTATGATCGTAACGCCACTGATTCTACCTGTACGAATACTGCAGGCGATTACTGGTTTCAGAATACCGATCTGCCAACGGTTGAAAGCATGTTGTCGAAAGGAATCAGACAACTGGCCGGGAAGAATGATATTGAACAAGCCTGGAATGATGTTTTTATATACTATAATCAAAACCACGGCAAAGGTTCTGTCGGTTATACCGC
This sequence comes from Bacteroidales bacterium, assembly GCA_016928305.1. Lineage (GTDB taxonomy): Bacteria > Bacteroidota > Bacteroidia > Bacteroidales > UBA10428 > UBA5072. Next base: position 45,826 of record JAFGKY010000004.1, on the reverse strand, counting down.
CGGAGAGAAGATTTATATTAAAATTAACCTTACCACATCCGGCAGTTCAGGATACAGAAACCTGACGGAGAAACTCAGCTGGCTTGATCACATGGATGCCACACCTCAGCTCTGTCTGGCCATTCTCAGGCAGCTGGTTAATGTAGTTGGTGTTCAACAGTCGGATATATACCTGGGCGACCCCTACAGGAAATTTCATGATGTTTACTGGGATATGATGCATCCCGAGTTCCCTGATGTACATTATATGGACGGTTTTGGATATAATGGAAGAGAACAGACAGTCCCCACCAGTGAAGCTTTAATGAAATTCAGCGATGGACAATATCAGTCACGCTTGCCTCAGGAATATGTCAATGCGGCTTACTTTATCAATATGTCCTGCCTGAAAACCCATAATGAGGGAGGTATTACCATGGGAGCCAAAAATCACCAGGGTTCCATAATTGCCTCCAACCAGTCCCCGAGTGAACAATACGCCTATTTTATGCATTACTCATTACCTGCAAACAGTCAGGGATACGGTAAATACAGGCATACCGTTGATTATTTAGGCCATGAGCAACTGGGAGGAAAAACCTTGTTTTATATTGTTGACGGTATATGGGCAGGCAGGAACTGGGAAGGCATTGTTGAAAAATGGCAAATGGCTCCATTTAGCAACGACTATCCCAATTCTCTGTTTCTGTCTCAGGATCCGGTTGCCATAGAATCAGTAGGGTTTGATTTCCTGCTTGAAGAATACAAGAACAAGGCTTCCAATATTAAATACCCTTACATATCGGGTGTTGACGATTACCTCTTCCAGTCAGCCGATTCCTCGTACTGGCCTGACAATATCAATTATGACCCCGAAGGAGATGGTTCCATACTGCCAAGCCTTGGGGTTAAAGAGCATTGGAACGATCCCCTTAACAAGCAGTATTCCCGTAACCTCAAAACAGGCAATGGTATTGAACTTCTGCTGGTTGACAGCGAAAAAATTATCATTTCATCAACCCTTACTGCTGAGAACAGTGATCTTCCGGACAATAATGTGAATGTCATCTACGTGGATTCTTCCAATGTAAAATGGATTGGCACCCATGAGGGACTTGCGCGGTATGATGACAGCACATGGACCGTATTTGTTAAAAATGACACACTGGCAAACGGTGATGTTGTTTTACTGAATGGAAATATCAAGGACATAGCTTATGAACGCACCGCCTATGGTACCGAACTTTGGATGGCAACCGACAGCGGTCTCACCGTTGCCTCCTACAATTTAGATGGTATAACTTCAGCTACAACATACCATAAGGATAATTCAAGCATTGCAGGCAACAACGTCTCCAACGTGGCCGTGGATATTCGTCATAACCGCTGGATAGCGACAGACTCAGCCATCTCAGTATTCCGTGGGGACCAATGGGCATCCATCGACTCATTTAAGGATGTCAATCATCAATATTTTAAAGTATCGGATTATGCCATTACCGATATCGAATCATACGACATCGATTCACAGGCATTCATCAGCACAGCCGGCAAAGGTATCGCCAGAATGAGTTATGATGCAGTAGATGGTTTCACGGGAGCTTCAGCGTATGGTCAGCCCTGGTCCTATATAAATTCGGATAACGTTCAGGCCATAGCTGTAAAAGGAGAGGCTCAATGGTACGGCACCGATGACGGGGCAGCCATGCATAATTCCCATATCACCAAGGAAGGATGGACACAATACAAAACCGATTCGGGCCTGGTAAACAACAACGTGGTTGCTGTATTCGTTGATAAGGATAACAATATCTGGTATGGGACAACAGAGGGTTTAACAGTACATACAGGTGCTGACTGGTATAACTATACCGAAGAGGAAGGGCTGATCAACAATACCATTAATCACATTACGTCAGACATGAATGGTAATATCTGGGTAGCCACTCCTGCCGGTATCGAATTGTTTTCCTATATTCCGGGATTGGTTGTATTGAGGGCACCCGGTTTGATTTCACCGGCTAATAATTCAACAGATATCGAAGCTGACATTATGCTTACCTGGAATCCTGTGTCGGGGGCTATCGCTTATATGCTCCAGGTGGATACGGCAGGAGATTTTGTGAATCCTGCACATGTCGGTGAAGACATATATACAACTACATACAGTTTAAGCGGGTTGGACAATAAACAACAGTATTTCTGGCGTGTTGCCGCCACGCGTGCCGGTAGTGAAGGGCCCTGGTCGGAATATTGGAATTTTACTACCAAAGATGAGTTCAGCAGCATACCAGCGTCAGAAGCCATCGCTGATTTTATTGTTGCCTATCCTAACCCTGCTAACGATTATATTTATCTGCAGGGCAGACAGGAGAAAACTCAGATCCGTGTAAACATTTATACGATAAGCGGACAACTGATTGCTACACCTGTTGACTTTTATAACTATGGAAAAGATTTCAGGTTCATTATGGATATATCAGACAAGGCAAAGTATCCGACAGGGGTTTATATTATGCAGGTCACAGGAGAGACATTCAGTAAAAAGATAAAGTTTACGATCCTGTAGTTTTATTAATGAGGGATTTTATTGCAATAAAAATCATTAAAAGATATTATAAATGAAAAACATTCGGGATTTGAAATCAACATGGAAAGAAAGGATATTTTCATTTCTCAGGACACAGCATGTTCCATCACGGGTAATTTTCATCCTGTTGGGAGTGTTATCAACGGCCTGGTTTCTCATCCGGGTAATCCCCAAGCCAAGTCGTGTGTATTACCCCTGTATGAAAGCCACAGCACCGCTGGCGGCTTCATTTATTACTTATATAATCGGCATTACCGGTATCACATTCTTCTTCAGGAAAGCACAGCAACGTATATATCAGTCAAGATATCTGCTGGCTGCCATGTGCTTAATGCTGGGTTTGGGTGCCGGCGCATGGACGATTATCAGTACCAACCAGACGGCTTCTGCAACTGCTGTTTTACAGGAACCACAAACACCAAACGAGCCCATTGGTGTTGCCAAAGGTATTTTTCCCGGAAGAGTAGTATGGGTACACAGTCCGGATGCCACGGATAAAAATTGTACAAATACATATAATGATTTCTGGTATATGGATGGCAATACAAAGCAGTCGGAAGTTAACCTCATGGTTGTTGCCGGAATACAGCAACTTACAGGAACCTCCTCAGAATCCGCTGCATGGGATGCCATTTTTCGTTTCTACAACAACAATCACGACAAAGGGGATTTGGGTTATACCGCGGGTGAAAAGATCGCCATCAAAATGAATATGAATGGCATATGGGGCGGCGATCCGGCTATCAATACTTCTCCGCAGGTTGCCCTTGCCGTACTTGACCAACTGGTGAATGTTGTAGGTGTTGCGCAAAGCAATATCTCTATTGGTGATCCCAACTGTTCACTGAATGATGTCACATACAACCATTTGCATGATGCTTTTCCCAATGTGGTTTACTGGGGATGGGGAGAGGGTCGTGTTCTGGCTGAACCGTCTGTGGATATGGTACTTATTTCCAGTGACCCCGGAGAAAATCATTTTGAAGATGCACTGCCTCAGGCATATCTCGATGCAGCTTACCTGATCAATCTCCCGGTCTTCAAAAAGCATCATCGTGCAGGCATCTCAATTAGCTGTAAGAATCATTTTGGTTCTATAGGTGCTTACACCAAGAGCACCAGTGGAGCCGAGCATCTTCATTATTCCTTACCTTGTCCGCAGGCATCGGGAGAAGCTGTTAATGGCAATTATGGCGCATACCGCTGTTTCGTTGATATCATGGGACATAAGGATCTCGGAGGAAAAACCATTCTTCATCTTGTCGATGGCCTCTGGAGTTCAGTCAACTGGGGACACCCGCCCATCAAATGGCGCATGGCACCATTCAATGGCGATTGGCCCAATTCATTATTCCTCTCGCTCGATCCGGTTGCCATAGAATCGGTATGCTATGATTTCCTTTATGAAGAATTCGACGAAGCCCACCCGACCGAAGGTTCTCCGGCCGATGAAGATAAAGGGCCTTACCCTCGATTTGAAGGAACGGACGACTACCTGCATCAGGCTGCTGATCCGACAAACTGGCCAAATGGCATCACCTATGACCCGGAAAATGACGGATTGGCATTGTCAAGCATGGGAACCCATGAGCATTGGAATAACGCCACCAATAAACAATATACGCGTAACCTGAAAACCGGCAACGGTATAGAACTACTGTATGTAACCGATTTGCTAAACAGCATTCCTGAGCACCAGCTGACATCGTCCTTGTTAATTTATCCGAATCCGGTTAAAACTTCAGCAACATTTCAATTCAACCTGGAACAAAATGCTCTTGTTTTTCTGGAAATATATTCCGTGGACGGTAAACATATACAGACACTCAGCCAGGGACAGCTGAAGGCCGGAATTCATGAATTTAAATGGAGTCCGCAGGTACGTTCCGGGTTATATATCGGTAGATTATCCGTTACAACCGGTAATCATAACAAGAATTATATAGTGAAGATAACGGTGGAGTAAGCCTCACCCCTGCCTGCCGGCAGGCAGGCCTGACCCCTCTCCTGAAGGAGAGGAGAATATAATTTGGTTATTGTTTCAGGAATTTTGTCATAAGGATTCCTGTTGGAGTTGATATCCTTACGAAATACAGGCCGGCTTTCAGGTTATGAATATCATAGCGGTTAATGCCTCTGCTTACACTGAAAACCCTGATTATTTGACCATTCACATCGTACAACTGACAATATTTACCGTCGGTAATATACAGTTCAAGGTTGAGTTCTCCCTTTGCCGGATTTGGATATAATTTCAGCATCTCTGAATTGACTATATCATCTGATACATCGGTAATTACTTCACTTGAATCAGCAGCAACCATGATCGCATTTATGATATCACGGTATACCCGGGCTCCTGTCGCCCGGTTAAAAAGACCAAATGCATGGTCTCCCGTATAACCGTTATCCCAATAAAAGGGGACCAATCCCCGGCTTATAATGGATGCGGTAATATATCCGATATAATATTTTCTGTATTCGGCATGGTCGTTATTGAGTTCATCACTGCCCAGGCTCAAACGCGATATGGCACCGTATTCACCCAGGATAACAGCATAGCCCTTATCGACATAATTGGTTTTCATTTTTAAGAACTGGTTATCCGCATAGGCTTCATTGGCCCAGGTTTCTGTTTTTAAGGGATCCGTGGCATACATTCCCCATTGTGTGATATTACTAGCGGAATTCAAAGCAAAATTATAGGGATCGTAATAATGAACCTCAACCATAAGCCTGTTTTCAATAATATCCTCAGGGATCAAGAAAGTACTGATCGTGTAATTGATATTTGTGTTAAATCCCTGCACAACCAGGTAACGATATACATTTCGTCCGCCAGTCGACCTGACCGTCGTAACAAAGGTCTGGTTAAAACTATTTTGAACGGCGGCATATTCCGTGTTTGGTGGTCCATAATAGCCTTCGACCGTTACCTCATTTGTACCTGCAAATAAAAGGCGATGGTCATAATCACGGAAATACATGGCTATCTGCTCCCACATTACAGCTAAACGGTAATTCACATAATCCTGCATAGCATAGGTTGGTTGCATCCAACCGCCATCCCAGTGACAATTAATGATGGCATACATACTGTCATTCAACACATAGTCAATTACCTCTTTAACCCTTTCCAGCAGTTCAGTTTTAATCGTATAAGTTGACGTATCCGAGAATTTACTCCACGCCACCGGGATGCGAATGGCTTTAAAACCGGCTGCTTTCACGGAATCAATGAGAACCTGTGAAATTAATGGATTACCCCATGAGGTTTCACCTCCGGGTGTTGCTTCAAGGCAGTTGCCGACATTCCATCCCGGGACCATTTTCTCAGACAATTCCACAGAAGTCATAATACTCATACCGGTTGTGTCAGGTTCAATATCGTCCGGCACGGGTATAAATCGTTCATCATTCTGTTCCGGTATATCAGCAATAAGATCAAAGTCCTTATTGTATGTACTTTCAGAACGGGCAATGATCACTAACGGAATTAGCATTAACAGTATTAAAAGATTCTTCATAGGCTTATAAATATTATTTATGCAATTAATCAAGTATTAGTGTTTCATTTTCATTCTCCAGCATTCATTTCTATTTATGGCAATGATAAAAAAATAGTTTTAGAAGTTATATACTTGCAGACTTTTGCTTTTCAACCGGGTCGTGGTGGTGGTCAGGATTTGTCAGAGAATTATGATCAATGCGACAGCGGCGGCTATTAATGTTACCAGCACAATCTCAAGAATCAGAATCAACCGGTACCGCCTCTTCAAATCGGGAGAACTCACAGAAATATTATATTTAGATATTTATAATTCTGAATTGTTCCAAATGTATATCATCTTAAAGAAATAGCGGGCTCAGAATCTTTCACAAAAGGGTATTGTTTGTTAAGACAATGAATCAAATATTCATTTCTTGATTCCTATTACAGCATGTTAAAGCCGACCCTATAATCGCTTTACCCTGTAAATAGAACAAATAAGCTGAACTAATCTATTTGAAGGTTATTTTCACTGGTTATTTTCGAAGCGTATTCGGATGGCAATATTTTAAATTCCTCCTTAAAATAACGGGTAAAATATTTTGGATTGTTAAAGCCAACCTGGTACGCAATTTCAGCTATTGAAAGCTGGCTTTTTTCTACCAGGCGTACAGCTCTTCTCAGCCGGATCACACGGATGAATTCAATGGGTGATTTCCCGGTAAGTGAAGTAAGTTTTTTATACAAATGAACCCTGCTCATCCCTATTTCCCTGGCCAGTTGATCAACTGAAAACTCGGTGTTTGCCATGTTTTTTTCCACGATGGAAATGGCCTTCCGGATCAATTTTTCATCGAGTGATGTTACCTGAATTTCGGAAGGAGTCAGATCAAATCGTTTTTGGAATGTTTTTTTGAGAATTTCCCGTTGATGAATGAGGTTTTTTATTCTTGATTCAAGTAACTCGAAACTAAAAGGCTTTGTAATGTATTCATCAGCTCCTGTTTCAAAGCCTTCCATCCGTTGTGTTTCAGAAGTTCTTGCGGTAAGAAGGATAACCGGAATATGGGATGTATGCCTGTCGTTTTTAAGTGTACGGCAAAGTACGATACCGTCCATCCCGGGCATCATAATATCGCTGACTACCAGGTCGGGTGACTTATTCCGTGCGATATTAAGTCCCATTATTCCATTTGAAGCCTCAAGGATATTGTATCGGGCTTTAAGGTTATCCTTCAGATAAAACAAAAAATCATCATTATCATCAACAATCAATACGGTGGGTTTATCCTTATCTTTCGGACCGGGAATTTTATCCCGGGCCGGATCAGGCTCTCCAATGGCCTGTAAGGTATCCGCTGTATGCAGCTCATTCAAAACGGATTCGGCTATAACCGGCAACAAAACCGTAAAACAGCTACCTTTACCCGGCTCGCTATCCAGTATAATTCTGCCTTTGTGCAGTTTAACAAATTCACTTACAAGTGACAATCCAATGCCTGTTCCCTGGTTGATCTGCACCTGGAAATTGTCATCCTGAAAAAACTGCTCAAATACTTTTTCCTGCTTTTCTTCAGGTATTCCAATACCTGTATCCTTTACCTTAAGTACCACCCAGGACAAAGACGGATCGCCATTCCCTCCGGGCAGTTCATCATTTGATTGCCGGTCAAGGGATACAGTAATTTCACCATTCACCGGTGTAAATTTGAATGCATTTGACAAAAGATTGAAAATGATTTTTTCCACTTTATCATGATCGAAAAAGGTTTGCAAATTCTCAACACTGGTTTTAAAAAGCAATGCAATATTTTTCTTTTCAGCCAAATCAGAAAAGGAATAAGTAATATCACGGGTAAAGGTAACGATATCACCCCATGCGGGACAGAGCTTGAGCTGCTGATATTCCATCCGCCTGAAATCCAGCAATTGGTTCACAAGGTTAAGCAGTCGCCGGGCATTCCTGTAAATAAACAACAGCTGGTCTTTTATTTCCACTTTGTCCACATGTTTCAATATCTTCTCAATGGGTGTAATGATCAGTGATAATGGAGTCCTGAATTCATGACTTATGTTTGTAATGAACTTGATCTTAAGCATATCGATTTCATGCCTGCGATTGGCTTCCTTGCGTTCCTGCTGGAAACGGAAATTCATTCTTTCACGTTCAAGTATGATAAAGCGCAATAATAACAGCAATAAGGCTATTGCGATAAAATAGATAAGAAATGCAGCCTTTGTTTTCCAGAAAGGAGGCAACACGGTAATTTTAATGCTGGCACCTGATTCGTTCCAGTATCCGTCGTTGTTCGATGCAATAACGCGAAACATATAATGGCCCGGATTCAGATTGGTATAGGTAGCCTTCCTTAAAGATGCATCCGTATCGATCCAGTTAGTATTGAATCCCTCAAGCTTGTATTTGTATTTGTTCTTCCGGGGCTGAAAATAGTCAAGTGCTGCGAATTCAATGGAGAACATATTTTCGCGATGCTTCAGAACGATTTCATCTGTACTGGCTATGGCATTTTTCATCACAATCCTGCCATTGATCCTTTCATTTACTTTAACGGGTGTATTGTAGATTTCAAATCCGGTAAAAACGATTTCGGGTTTGTTTTTGTTTATGTTAATATCACCGGGTCTGAAAATGTTAAATCCCTTGGCCCCTCCAAAAATCAGCTCCCCTCCCCTGGTTCTGCAAGCGGATCGCTCATTGAATTCTTTACCCTGGAGCCCATCCGGTTCGTCATAATTCAGAACGACATATTTCAGGTTGTCCGGTGTTGATTTGGGATCGATAATCATATTAGACAGGCCATACGATGTGGCCATCCAAAGGTTACCATTCTCATCTTCGAGTATCGATAAAACAGTGTTATCGGCTAATCCGTCGGCCCTGGTAATTTTTACGAAAGAAGATTTTTCCCGGTTATACAGGTTCAGTCCCTCTCTTGTGCCTATCCATATCCATCCCCTGCTGTCACAGGTTATGTTGATAATATTATTGTTACTCAGTCCTTCCTTATTGCCAGGCTCCTGCAGAATATGCCTGAAGATTCCGCTTTGTTTATCCAATATACTAATTCCATGGGCAGTTCCTATCCACAGGTTTTTCTCCCGGTCTTCAGTAACGGAAAATATGAAATCGGACTGGACGGAATTAGCATCTCCGAATCTGTAATGTTTAAACAAGCCGGTTTTTCTGTCAAGAAGGTCTAAGCCTCCACCCAATGTTCCAATCCAGAGACGATTTTCGGAATCTTCATTAATTGTCCATACACGATCATCGGCCAGGCTTCCCGGATCAGATGCATGATGACGGTAATGAAGAAACCTGATGCCGTCAAAGCAGTTCAGTCCACCATAGAATGTCCCGATCCAAAGCTTTTTGTTGCTGTCGATAAACAGACTGATAATAACATCATTGCTGAGACTATTCGGATCAGAGGGATTATGGCGAAAATGACTGAACCGATTATTTATTCGGTCAAAATAAATCAGCCCTCCCCCATTTGTTCCTATCCAGAGATTCCCTCTTTCATCTTCAAAAAAAGCATTTACATCATCATAGTCATAGTTAACCGGATCAAGCGACTGATGACTTACCAGCCCAAACCTGATTATATCCGGATGATAATAATTGATTCCTTTCTTAAAGGTTCCAACCCAGACAATACCTGCATCATCTTTGTATAATGAGGTTATACTGTTATGATTCAGGCTCCTCTCATCATAAGGATTCGAAACCAGGTAATCCACAGTTTGATTATGTTTTCTGACCAGGTTAATACCGCCATGATCAGTCCCTATCCATATCATATTGTCATCATCCTGAATAATGCCCTTAATGGTGTTATTGTTCAAGCGTGAATCTCCGGATTCTTTGCTGATCAGCTGTATAGTTTTCGTTCGGGTATCCAGAAAATAGACACCACTGCTATAATTTGAAGTATATATCCAGATATCGTTATCATGATCGACAAATAACTGGTATTGCATCCAGTGCTCTCCTTTTTTTCGGTGTATCCTGAAGTCTTTATATACCAGATTAAAGCTTCTGCCGTCTATTTTTTGCAGGATACCGTTATGCGTAATCAGCCAGTAATCCTTGTTATTGTCCTGTATAAAATCAGAAATATCATTTGAAACGATAGATCTGTCATCATTTGCTATATGACATATCGTCCTGATATCCTGTTTTTCAGGATCATACCCTGTAATGCCCGTATTTACCTGGGTCAGCCATAGCATCCCTCCTCTGTCCCTGTATACATCTGACACCTGGCTTGCAGGGAAACCCATACTGGTGAGATAATCATTCATATTATCAGAAAATGATTCAGTCTCGGGATTGTATATTGTATATCCTATACGTGTTTGAATCCATAGCCTACCCATGTGATCTTCCTCAATGGAACTGATATAACTGTCATTAATGTTGGAAGAATCGTCCGGATTATGCCGGTATATCTTAAAGGTATAGCCATCAAAGCGATTTAAGCCCGACATGGTTCCGAACCACATAAAACCTCGACTGTCCTTATAAATGCAATTGACCTGGTTATGAGACAGCCCGTTATTGACATCCAGGTGTGTAAAATTAATAGTAAAAGATCGGCCACAAAGATTAAGGCCAAAGGACATGCATATCACTAACAAAGTATAATGTATGTTACCCATCCCGATTCTCATATCGTTCATACGCAAGTACAAAGTAAGTCACAAATTCATCCTGAAGGACAAAGATATTAAAAGATATAACAACGAAGAAAAACGAATGGAAGACCCGAAAACATTGATCAAACGTATGTATTTACATCACTCCTGTTTCATTCTGATTTTACGGATCAGGTCTTTCAGAATATTTTTTAATTCGATTGGGCTGATTACCTCCATTCCGTCAGCAAACATCAGGAGCCACCGGCCAAAATAATTCAGATCGTTCACCAGAAAATCCATTTCGGTTTGATCACCAATTTTTTCTTCACTTACAAAGCCGTAGTAATACTTTATATTCTGTAATACAGCAGCTGTTGATTTATCAAACCTCAGGATTACTTCGGTTAAATCGGCTTCCTTTGTTAAGCGCGAAAAATATTCATGCATCGAAAGTCTGTTCTTCGGAATAAAAACCTCCTCATTCGTCTTCAGGGATTGAATCCGGTCAATCCGAAAATCACGATATTCTTCTCTCATCCGGCAATAGGCAATCAGATGCCAGTTCATGCTGTAAAAACAGATTCCTATAGGTTCAATAATCCTGTTTTTCGTATGTTCCTCTTTATATTGTGAACGATAGTCAATGGTCAGTGTTCGTCTTTGTGCCACTGCCAGCTGGAGATCGGAAAGATAACCCGGTGAAGGTTCTGCAGCAGGTGAATAAAATACCTGTATGGTAGTATGCAGATCGGCCAGAAGCTGTTTTTCCTTTTCCGGCAGCACAGATTTAATTTTATAAAGGGCTGATTCAAACTGTCTGCTTACCGACTGATCGGTAAACTTCTCCACCATTTTCCCGGCAATCAGGAGTGCATTGGCCTCATGCGAAGTAAACATAACAGGAGGTAAATGAAAGCCCTCAACCAGAAAATATCCTCTGCCTGGCTCAGCGCCAAGCGGAATACCAGCCTCTTCCAGGGCTTTCAGATCACGATAAACAGTTCTTTTGCTTATGAAAAACCTTTCTGCAATCTCTCCGGCAGTGATGTATTTTTTTGTCTGCAGTTGAATGAGAATAGCCGAAATACGATCAATCCGGTTCATGGTATGCGATTAGTGATTTGCCGAAGGTTTATACGAAGTTATGAAGGATTGTATTGCATAGGTGTAAGAGTTTAATTCCCCATAGAATACCGTTCAACATTTACCGGTTCGTGATCCGGGCGTTCTTCATCGGACATTGTTTTACTTCATATTCCGTATGATTTCATCGGCAAATTCGGAGCATTTCAATTTTATTGCCCCTGTCATTTGTCTTTCAAAATCGTATGTAACACGTTTGGCTTTGATGGATGCCTGCAAGCCTTGTACGATCAGGAGAGCTGCCTCAACCCATCCTATGTATTCGAGCATCATAACACCTGAAAGAATCAAAGAACCCGGATTCACCATATCCTTTCCGGCGTATTTTGGTGCTGTGCCATGCGTTGCCTCAAACACAGCATGTCCGGTTTCAAAATTGATATTGGCGCCAGGTGCTATGCCGATTCCTCCCACGATGGCAGCCAGCGCATCGGATATATAATCACCATTCAGATTCAGTGTAGCGATGACGGAATATTCTGCAGGCCGGGTAAGGATCTGTTGCAGGAATGCATCGGCAATTACATCCTTGATAACAATCTTGCTGCCGGATGCAGCATTTTTTATCACACACCAGGGTCCACCGTCAATGTTTTCCGCACCAAATTCGGACCGGGCAAGGTCATAACCCCAGTCACGGAAAGCTCCCTCGGTAAATTTCATAATATTACCTTTATGCACAAGTGTAACCGACGGAAGGTTCTTATCGATGGCATAGCGGATAGCTGCTCTTACCAGCCTTTCCGTACCCTGCTTTGATACCGGCTTAATACCTACCGAGGTTGTTTCCGGAAATCGTATTTTCGTCACACCCATTTCCTGCTGCAGAAAAGTAAGAATTTTTGCAGCCCCGGGTGTTCCGTTCATCCATTCAATGCCGGCATATATATCCTCCGTATTTTCCCTGAAAATGACCATATCGGTAGCAGACGGATCTTTCACAGGTGAAGGAACTCCATCGTAATATCTGACCGGGCGGAGGCACACATACAGATCGAGCAGCTGACGAAGGGCCACGTTGATTGACCGGATACCTCCTCCAACGGGAGTTGTAAGCGGTCCCTTAATGGCCACACGGTAATCACGGATAGCAGTTAGTGTTTCATCGGGCAACCAGTTACCGGTTTGATGAAATGCCTTTTCTCCGGCCAGCACTTCTTTCCAGCTTATCTTTCTGTCATTTCCATATGCTTTCTTTATGGATTCATCAAAAACCCTGACGGAGGCATTCCATATATCAGGACCGGTTCCATCACCTTCAATAAAAGGTATTACGGGATTATGAGGCACTTTTAAAATACCGTTGTATATGGATATAGCCTGGCCTTTCATCGATTCATATTCCATTTTTCATGTTTGCCAATCATTTATTCCAATTCAAGTCCCAGATCCTGTACAAATTTTGTAACCAATGGATTTTTTTCATTCAAATAGGTCAGTTTTTCTTCCGCGGTATATAATTTTTTATGTTGTCCGTCGGGCGGCAATATATTCGCTTCAACACAAATGCCGGGCTTCTGCAGCTCCCTCCTCAGAAAGCGTTCCAGGTCAGCCTTCACACTCTTATGAAAGGCATCGAGTTGGGCCTGGTTGCTAAATGAGATCTCAAGTATCCGGTTTTCTCTTATTACCGGCGTTACATTCTTAAGCGCGGATGAAAACCGTGGCTTCTCGCTCCGAATTAATTCTGCAAAGGCTTCCCAGCATTTCATCATAAACTCAGGGACAATAGGGGTATCGATAACAGATTCACATTCGGATGAATCTTCGTTTACTTCAATAAATTCACTTTCGATACTATTTGCCCTGTTTTCATTTCCGAGGTTTTGCAGAGCGTTTTTTATGGAAATGGTCTGAACTTTTTTTGGATAGGAACCATTTTCTTCCTTTACTTCCGGTCTTTCTTCTTCATTGCTTTTTCCATAACCTGGTTCTGCCGTATCTGGCTGATCTTTTGAAGTCTGCGTATTATCCTTTGTATCAGCTCTTTTTTCCTTCTCAGGTGTTTTCAATTCTTTGGATTTTCTGTCAGGCAGAGTTTTTTTTTCCGCTTTGATATTGCTCAGCCGGATCAAAGCAATCTCCACATGCAGCCGTTGATTTCTGCTTGCCTTATAATTAATTTCACACTGATTCAGGATGTCAAGGGCTTTATATATGAATTCCGTTTCGCATTTCAGGGCCTGCTCTCTATATTTTTCACGAATCGATTCGCCGGTTTCCAGTAATGGAAGTGTGACAGCATCGCGCGATACCAGTATATCCCTCATATGTCCTGCCAGTCCGCTGATAAAATTCAATCCGTCAAATCCTTTCAACAGAATTTCATTGAATAGCAGCAGTGCTTTGGCTATATCCTGCCTGATGAAACATTCGGTCATGCCAAAATAATACTCATAATCAATTACGTTCAGATTCTCTATGACCGCTTTATAGGTTATGGCATGCTGGGAAAAGCTCACAAGCTGATCAAAAATAGTAAGGGCATCCCGCATAGCTCCGTCGGCTTTTAAGGCGATAACCGAAAGAGCTTCTTCTTCGGCATCGACACCTTCTTTTGCTGCTATTTTTTTCAGGTATCCGATAATATCATCCACTTTTATCCGGTTGAAATCATATATCTGGCAACGAGAAAGGATCGTAGGAATGATTTTATGTTTTTCGGTGGTTGCCAGGATAAAAACTGCATGCGAAGGTGGTTCTTCAAGGGTTTTAAGAAATGCATTGAATGCCTGCTGGGACAACATATGTACTTCATCAATGATGTACACACTGTATTTTCCCGATTGAGGTATAATTCGTATGCTTTCTATAAGGTTACGAATATCATCTACCGAATTATTTGATGCAGCATCGAGCTCATGGATATTGAACGATCTGGATTCATTGAAGGATTTACATGAATCACACCGATTGCAGGGTTCAGCATCGGGACCCGGGTTTATGCAATTGATGGTTTTTGCAAAAATGCGCGCACAGGTTGTCTTTCCAATCCCCCTTGGCCCGCAGAAGAGGTAGGCATGTGCCAGGTGACCCGAGAGAATTGCTCTTTTCAGTGTGGAAGTAATAACCGGTTGACCCACCACTGTATCAAAGGTATCGGGTCTGTATTTTCGGGCAGAAACAAGATAATTATCCATGTTGTAGGATTTCAACGGCAAATATATATAAAATGCCACAGATAACTAAAAACGGATAAAATCCTAAAATTAATTTGATTAGATAAAAAAAGTTAATATTTTTGCGTGCCAAAAAAATAATTTATAATTAAAACTGTATTTATGGTGAACCATTACGAAACCGTTTTCATTGTAACTCCCGTTTTATCTGAGGCCCAGATGAAGGAAGCGGTTGACAAATTCAGGAAGGTGATCGTCGACAAAGGCGGTGAAATTGTTCATGAAGAGAACTGGGGATTGCGAAAACTGGCATATCCCATTAAGAAAAAATCAACCGGATTCTTTTACCTGATTGATTTTAAGGCACCGGGAAACCTTATCCAGGTGCTGGAAACCGAGTACAAACGTGATGAGCGTGTCATCCGTTTCCAGACCATCAAAATGGATAAGTATGCTGTCGAATTCAGTGAAAAGAGAAGGAACAAACAAGAAACCGCTGAAAAAGTAAAGGAGGAATAACATATGAATGCACAAGCACCAGCCAATCAGAGTGAAATAAGATTTCTCACACCACCTACGGTCGAAATAAAGAAGAAGAAATATTGCCGGTTCAAAAAGAACAAGATAAAATACCTTGATTATAAAGACCCGGAATTTCTTAAGAAGTTTCTGAACGAGCAAGGTAAGATTTTACCTCGGCGCGTAACCGGCACTTCACTTAAATATCAGAAGAAAGTCGCCGTTGCAGTAAAAAGGGCAAGGCACCTGGCTTTGCTGCCTTACGTTGCCGATTTGTTAAAATAATAAAAAGTAACGAATATGGAAGTGATCTTAATGCAAGATATCCCAAACCTGGGCTACAAAGATGATATTATTAAGGTTAAAAACGGCTTTGCCGTCAACTATCTGATCCCAAAAGGACTAGCCATTAATGCTACGGATTCAGCCAAAAAAGCTCATGCTGAAATAATAAAGCAACGGGCACATAAAGAGGCAAAAATCCGCCAGGAAGCTGAATCATTAGCTGAAAAGCTGAAAACACTCAGCCTGAGCATTGGTGCAAAAACCAGTTCAAAGGGCAAGATCTTTGGATCCGTTAATTCGATTCAGATTTCAGAAGCCCTGAAGGAAAAGGGATTTGATATTGACAGAAAGAATATTACCTTTAAGGAAGATTTAATCAAAGAAGTCGGAAAATATCACGCAAGAATAAAACTGCACAAAGAAGTACAGATAGAGATACCTTTTGAGATTGTTGCGGAATAGAATGAATTGTATAAGTTTTTTCACCTCCCGGTTCTACCGGGAGGTTTTTTTTTGTTGATTGGATGATTGAAGGTCAGCAGACGAAAGCCTGCCTGACAACAGAGCCTTCAGAACAATTCTTTCAAACACTGTAACCGAAATAACCTAATTTCTCATCATACTGCTGAATAAATACTCCGTTCCCTGTATGGAATTATTGCTGAAATTGTAATAATTTTCATGCAATAATTAACCATATTGGCCAAATTAAACATTATACGGGCATCAGCCGGATCAGGCAAAACTTATACATTAACGGAAGAGTACCTTAAACTTGCTTTCATTAATGCGGAATCCTTCCGGCATATTCTGGCGGTTACTTTTACAAACAAGGCAACAGCCGAGATGAAAAACAGACTGATTGATGAATTGCACAAGCTTTCTGCCGGCAAGGATTCAAGGCATCTGGAAAAACTTAAGATATCACTTAATCTTTCAGAGGATGTTGTACGTAACAAGGCAACATTGATCCTGCAAAAAATTCTCCATGATTATTCACATTTTTTTGTCGGGACGATCGACAGTTTTTTTCAACGGATCATCCGTTCCTTCACCCGTGAGATCGGAATTCAGAGTGGTTATACCATTGAATTGGATGCTGAATCCATACTCGATGAAGCGATCGACAGGTTACAAACCGAAACAACAACAAACAAAACGTTATTATACTGGCTCACTGAATTTGCGATGGAAAAGATTGAAAAAGGGAATACCTGGAACTTCCGGAAAGACATTGCAAAACTGGGACAGCAACTTTTCAACGAACAATTTAAAACATTCAGCCTTAACCTGTCTGATAAAATCTCTGATAAGAAATTCATGAACGGATACCAGCAAGAGCTTTTCGGGATCAGAAAAAAGTTTGAATCGACCATTCGCGAACTGGCCTCAAAGGGCATTGACAAAATCCGCGCTGCCGGCCTGGATGCGGGAGACTTTTACCAGACAAGAAATGGCCCTGCCGGTTTTCTGTATAAAGCTTCTGCGGGAAATATACCAGAGCCTAATTCCTATGTCCGACAGGCAACCATAGACATAACGGGATGGCATGCAAAAAATTCAATCCGTATAGACGACATAAAGGAAATCTGTCATGCCGGTTTATTTGAGCTGTTGCAGGAAATTGTGAACTATTATGACCGGGAAAGCCGAAGCTATCATACAGCCGGACAGATTATGAAGAACTTATATGCCCTCGGTATTCTGACTGATCTGTCAATCCATCTGAGAAACTATTGCCAGGAGAATAACGTTTTCCTTTTATCAGAAGCATCATCGTTTCTGAACGCCATCATTGACAATAACGATACACCGTTCGTTTATGAAAAAACCGGAAATCA
The DNA here is from genome assembly GCA_016928305.1 of Bacteroidales bacterium. Taxonomy (GTDB): domain Bacteria; phylum Bacteroidota; class Bacteroidia; order Bacteroidales; family UBA10428; genus UBA5072. The sequence goes on along the minus strand of JAFGKY010000004.1, from coordinate 28,198 downwards.
TTTTCATCATTTTATGATCGATGAATTCCAGGATACGTCACGATTGCAGTGGAATAACTTTAAACCGTTGATCAGCAACAGCTTGTCACAGGACTACGATAGCCTGATCGTTGGAGACGTCAAGCAGTCAATTTACCGTTGGCGTAACAGCAGCTGGGAAATTTTGGCCCATGCTGTCGACGATGAGTTTTATGAGCAAAGCTTGTCGTTTAATACCCTCAGACACAACCACCGAAGTTGCATCGAAATGATCCATTTTAACAATACTTTTTTTCAAAGAGCATCCCGAATGCTGCAGGATCATTTTGATCATCAAACCGAAGGAAAGCCTTTGACCCTGCCGGATAACCTTCGTCAGGCTATTGTCCGCAATTTTGATGATGCCATTCAGGTACCCGGACAAACGGAAAAAGCAGGAGGTCAAGTTCGCATTTCCTTTCTTGACAAGAACGAATTCAAGTCGGCTATGGAAGGAAAATTAATACGTTTGATCAATGAATTGCTCGAAAAAGGATATGCAGCAGGTGATATCGCCATATTGACAAGGAAAAATGAAGAGGCAACCAGCATAACCGATTTCATTCTCCGACAAAAAAATACAGCCGGTTCCCTGCTCCATCCGGTTGATGTTATATCCGATGAAACCCTGTACCTCTCCAATTCATCTGTCGTGTGTTTTCTGATGGGGATAATCCGTTACCTTCATTCTCCGGAAGACAGTATAAACAAATACTATATTATCAATGAATACCTGTCCTACCTGCGACCCTGTATGGATAACAACCCACCTCATGAATTCATTGAACCTGTTGATTTTACGAATGTTCCGCTGACATCGGTATTTCCTGAATCCGTTCAGCAACTGATTGAAAATGCCGGTAATTTTTCCTTGTTTGAACTGGTAGAAAATTTAATTTCTCTTTTCAGGCTGAACAGCATTATAGGAGAATCAATATATCTGCAAGCCTTTCAGGATCAGATACTGGACTTTTCAAACCGGGAATCTCCTTCTGTGGCTGATTTTATTGACTTCTGGGAAGAAAGGGGGCAAACAAAACCCGTTGCCCTGACCGGCAGCCATGATGCCATCCGGGTGCTTACCATACATAAGGCAAAAGGACTAGAATTCCCGGTTGTAATTCTCCCATATTGCAAATGGGAATTGGTTGATCAGGTGAACCGTCCTATTATATGGTGCAAACCCGGGCAATCTCCATTCAACAAGCTGAATATTGTCCCTGTTGAGTTCACTTCCAGGCTGGTTCAAACGTATTTTGCCGATGTATATTTCGAAGAACTTGTGAAACAATACATCGATACGATTAATTTATTATACGTCGCCTTCACCCGGGCTTCAAAGGCATTATTTTGTTTTTCTCCGAAGCCGGACTCCGATCGGCTCATCACTCTGTCGGATCTGTTTAAACAGCTGTTTCAACAAGAGACGGTGACCGATGAAACCAATTCTATGATTCACCTTGCAGACTTTTATCGCTCATCAGACCAGGTTTTTGAATATGGCCAGCTGCTCATGAACAAAAAAATCGAAGATCAATCCGATTCCACAACAACAATACCGAATCATTATCCAGCCTCTGATGCCCGTGACAAGCTGAAGGTCGCATATCAGGGAAAAATATTTCTGGAAACAGGTACAGGTCAGATAAAACGTTCTGTTTCCGATGGCCGCTTAATGCATGAGGTCTTTTCCCGTATATATCTTACGACTGATATCCCGGTTGTAGTGTCCAGCATGGCCATGGAAGGGAAGATTGCCACAGCTGAATCAGCCGATATGATCACCAACCTTCAGGGCTTATTTGCCGATGTTCAGGTGGCCAGCTGGTTTTCGGGTGACTGGAAGATCATGACCGAAACAGAGTTTATTCTTCCCGGAGGCATTATAAGACGCCCCGACCGCGTATTAATAAAAGATGACAAAGCCATCGTCATCGATTACAAATTCGGTAAGAACATTGAAGAAAATCATAAAAAACAGATCCTGGAATACCGTCAGCTGTTGATCGATATGGGATACAGAAACTCCGAAGCATGGCTTTGGTATGTAATCCTTAATGAGGTGGTTCAGGTGGGTTAAAGATTATGTTGTGATGGTTGTTGTTAATATATTATTGGTAGAGACGTAATATATTACGTCTCTCCGTATGTATGATGGAAAGATACGATAAAACATACCAAACACAAACCTCAAATGTCTTACCCCTGGGGAAATAACCGAAGATTCAACTCGTACACTGAATACCTGAAGAAGGTCTTCGGCAGCAGGGTTCAGAAAGTTACCATTGATGCTGGATTCACCTGCCCAAACAGGGATGGAAGTGCAGGTCTTGGAGGTTGTACCTATTGCCTGAATGAAGCTTTCAATCCGTCGTATTGCAATCCGGAAAAGTCCATACGGCAACAGATACTTGAAGGAATCAAATTTCATGAGAGACGTTACAGGAGGGCAACCGGATACCTGGCATATTTTCAGGCATATTCCAACACCTATCAGTCACTTGACCGTCTGAAGCAACTTTACGAAGAAGCGCTGGCTGTTGAATCCATTGTTGGACTGGTAATAGGGACAAGACCTGATTGCGTTGACGATAACAAACTTGATTATTTCGCTTCGTTATCCGATAAAACCTATCTGATCCTTGAATACGGTGTTGAATCGGTATATGAAAATACCCTTCAACGGATAAACAGGGGGCACACATTCGCCGATTCTGTCAAGGCAATTAAAAATACAGCTATGCGGGGGATAAGAGCAGGATGCCATATGATCATCGGACTGCCGGGAGAGACTCCTGAGGCAATTCTTAACAGTGCATCCGTCATATCGTCACTCCCGCTGACCACGGTTAAATTCCATCAGCTGCAGATCTTCAGGGGAACGCCAATGGAGAAAGAGTATAGGAATGATCCGGGGGAATTCACATTGTTTTCCATTGATCAATACCTATCGTTCATGGCTGAGTATATAGCGCGCCTGAATCCCGCCTTTGTCATTGAACGAATTGCAGGGGAAACACCTCCCCGCTTTTCGGCCGTGAATCGATGGGGTCCAAGGTATGATGAGATACTGGTACAGTTTAAGAAAATATTGGAGGAAAAGGATCTGTGGCAGGGAAAGAAAATCGGAGCATTCGAGTAATATGCAATAAGCGTTCATTAAGTGAAAATTACAAAAATATACCATCACTGATGAGTGCATATTTATTCCATGAATTCCTTGATGAAGAGACTGGTTTTCTTGGCTGTAAAATACTATTTTTGATCCAACTCAAAATACTTCTGAAATGAACCGAATAACTGCTGTATTTATTTTAACGGGATTATTGATGACGGGTACCGCCATCCCGCAGGCCAATAACGTAACAACCGATTCACTTATGGTAAAACTAAATGATTTCAGCGTATTCCGCCTTACGACAGACCTCAGTGTGTTGACGGAAAAAGAAAAACAAATGATTCCCATACTGATAGAAGTGGCAAAACTGATGGATGATATTTTCTGGATGGAAGCCTGTGGCGATAAGAATACCTTTCTGGATGGCCTGGATACTGATGCAGAAAAAAAGCTTGCCCTGATCAATTATGGCCCGTGGGAACGTCTTAACAATAACCAGCCATTTTTACCGGGATATGGGACAAAACCTCCGGGAGCCTGTTTTTATCCGGACAACATGACCAAAGATGAATTCGAACAGCTTGCCAATCCCGGTAAAAATAGTTTGTATACTCTTATTGAAAGGGATGGTGCAGGAAATCTGACTGTGATCCCTTATCACGAAGCTTTCAGGGAAAAAGTGACAAAAGCTTCATCGCTGATTGCCCGGGCATCTGAACTTGCTGAGAATCCAGGTTTGAAGAAATATCTTGAACTGCGAGCAAAAGCTTTATTGTCGGATGATTATTACGAAAGTGATTTGGCATGGATGGATATGAAAACGAATACCATTGATTTTGTTGTGGGACCCATTGAAACATACGAAGATCAATTGTTTGGGTATAAAGCGGCTCATGAAGCATTTATTCTGGTGAAAGACAAGGAATGGACAGGCAGACTTGCACATTATGCAACACTGTTACCGGCTTTACAGCAAAGCCTGCCGGTGGATGCAAAATATAAAAAGGATATGCCCGGAATCGGATCCGACCTGGGAGTCTATGATGCTATCTATTATGCCGGAGACTGTAATGCAGGCAGTAAAACTATTGCCATTAACCTTCCGAATGATGAAAAGGTACAGCTGGCAAAAGGCAGCCGCAAGCTGCAGTTAAAGAATTCCATGCAGGCTAAATTTGATAAAATTCTTATACCTATTGCACAGCAGCTTATTGCCGATGATCAATTGCAGTATATCACCTTTGATGCTTTTTTTTCCCACACCATGTTTCATGAAACAGGGCATGGCCTGGGAACGATCAACAATACAATCGATGGTAAGGGGACGGTCCGGGAAGCCCTGAAAGAGAAATATACCACCCTTGAAGAAGGGAAAGCTGATATACTGGGACTTTACCTCGTGGGACAGTTAAAGGAAATGGGAGAAACCGATGCTGACCTGATGAGTGAGTATACGACTTTTCTATCCAGTATATTCCGTTCCATACGTTTTGGAGCCTCAAGTGCACACGGTAAGGCAAACCTGATGATCTTCAACTATTTTAAAGAGAATATGGCTTTCACCGTATCAGAAAGCGGCAGGTTCTCAGTAAATTTTGATGCGATGCAAAAGGCAATTAAGTCGTTATCAAACCTGATTATAACAATACAAGGTGATGGCAATTATGAAAAAGCCGATGAATTGATTCGTCAGTACTGTGTAACGGATGAAACACTGAAAACCGCATTAAAAGAGGTGGAAGAAAAAGATATTCCTGTTGATATAATTTTTGAACAGGGAATAGAAGTACTTGGATTACAATAACAATGGATAATTCCTTATTATATCCGCCGCAAGCAGCGGGGAATTAACCCGATACCGATACGCTCCGCTATCGGGATAAGTACTCACTACGTTCTTGAGAAAGTTCGGCTTTCAGTTTTCAACCTGACTGCAGCAGGCAGGTTCGCGGGTACGCTCTTGAAAACTGAACCTCAATAAAGGTCGGATATTTGTACCTGCAGGTCATTAGCTGGTTTATATTGATATCGATCCTTAAATTCACAAAAAAACTTTGACTATTAGTCATTAATATATAATTTCGTAGTTCGTAAATGCAATCATCTTTGCTAATCGTATTGATTAGCAATTATTTATATTGATCTGTTCAAATTGAACACCCCGAACATCGTGATGTTTTATGGGGATTATCCGGTTTACTAACTAAATGACTGCATTTCTGCCGTTGCAAAATACGGATGAAAAAGCAGCAGATATGAGATTCATGGTATGAAAAGTACAAAGAAGCAGGCATCTGAAGATATAAAAAGTGAAGCATTACAGCCGACTGAGATCCCTGAAGATTCAAAAAACACTACAAAAGCATCTACAGGAAGAAGAAAACCCAAGAAAGAGTCAAAGGCTGATTCATCTGCTAAAAAGGACGTTGAATCCAACAAGGAACCTGACGCTTCTGTTGTTACATCCGAGACTGTTATTCCTCCCAAAAATGAACCCGATACCAAGCCTGCGGAACCGGTTTTTGTGAAAGTTGAAATCCCTGCCTCTGAAAAACCTGCAGAACCTATTCCTGATGGTCCGGAAAAGATCCAATACGCTGCTTTGTCAATGGAGGACCTGGTTGCTATGCTCAAAGACCTGATCCACAAAAAGGCAATTCACGAAATAATCAATGATGTAGAGAACATCAAGATCAATTTTTATAAAAAGCATAAAGCTGATATTGAAAGAAAACGCAAGAACTTTATTGAATCAGGAGGTTCGCTTGAAGATTTCATGCCCGAGGAAGATCCGTTGGAAAAAGAGCTGAAGGAACTGCTGAAAATATTTAAAGACCAGAAAGCCGAATATACCAAACTTCTGGAAGAGCAGAAGCAAAAAAACCTGGAGGAGAAATACAAGATTATTGAAGAAATCAAGGAACTGTCAAACAAACAGGAATCCATCAACAAAACTTTTCAGGAATTCCGGGATTTACAACGTAAATGGAGAACCATCGGACCTGTACCCCAGGCAAATGTTAAAAACCTGTGGGATAATTACCATCATCATGTTGAAGCATTCTATGATTATATTAAGATCAATCAGGAGTTACGTGATCTTGATCTGAAGAAAAACCTTGAGGCCAAACTCATTCTGTGTGAAAAAGCAGAAGAATTGTTGCTTGAATCAAATATTATGAATGCCTTTAAGGTTCTTCAGGAATTGCACGATCACTGGAGGGAAATCGGGCCTGTTCCTCCGGATATGCGTACAGAAATATGGGATAGGTTTAGGGAAGCTACTGCAAAAATTAACAAAAGACACCAGGATCATTTTGTAAACCTTAAGAACGAACAGAAGAAAAACCTGGAGACCAAGATCGTATTGTGTGAAAAAGCTGAGGAGATAAGTAATATGGAGATCTCTTCCAACAGGGATTGGAACCAATTATCCGGTGAGATGATGGAATTGCAGAAAGTATGGAAAACAATTGGTTTTGCACCTAAAAAAGATAATAACAGGATTTATATTCGGTTCAGGACCGCTTGTGATACTTTTTTTAACAGGAAACGTGATTTTTATTCAACCATTAAGGAAGAACAGGATAACAATCTTCAACTGAAGACCGATCTTTGTGTTCAGGCTGAAGCTTTGCAGGAAAGTACGGAATGGAAGAAAACAACTGAAGAACTGATAGCCTTACAGCAACGATGGAAGGAAATAGGTCCCGTGCCCTTCAGGGCCTCCGATAAAATCTGGAAACGATTTCGAACTGCCTGCGATACATTTTTTGATCGAAAGTCAAAGCACTATGCCGAAGTAGATGACTCATTCGAAAATAACCTGCAGAAGAAAAATGATCTTATTCGTGAAATTGAAGAGTATCAGTTATCAGATAATGCAGAAGAGTCCCTGAATAAGCTTAAAGAATTCCAGCGGCTCTGGGCTGAAATCGGATTTGTACCGCTTAAAATGAAGGAGGAGGTCCTGGAAAAATACCGGGCTGCTATTAATAAAAAATTTGATGAATTACAAATTGATGAAGGACGGAAAAATATTCTCAAGTTCAAATCAAAACTTGATAACATGCTGGACAAACCGAATAGCGGTCAGCGAATTCGTCAGGAGCGGGAAAAATATATAAACAGGCTTAAGCAGCTGGAAAATGATATCGTATTGTGGGAAAACAATATTGGTTTCTTCGCAAAAAGTAAAAACGCAGAATCGATGATCAAAGAAGTTGAATCAAAGATTGAGGATGCCAAGAAAACAATTGATTTGCTCAAGGAAAAAATCGGCATGATTGATGAAATTGAAGATTAGAGAGAGATCGTTCATTGCTGAGGAATATCACCTAATGGATTTCTATGATCTTTTTTATTATTGATACGGACTCTATAAGTTAGTAATTACGATATGGCAATGCCGACAAAATATATTTTCGTCACAGGGGGTGTAGTATCATCGCTGGGGAAAGGGATTATTTCAGCTTCTCTTGCCAAACTGCTTCAGGCAAGAGGATTTCAGGTAACTGTTCAAAAACTTGATCCATATATTAATGTCGATCCCGGAACCCTTAATCCATATGAACATGGAGAATGTTACGTGACGGAAGACGGTGCTGAAACGGATCTCGACCTGGGACATTATGAAAGATTTCTGGGCATGCCTACTTCACAGGCAAACAATGTTACCACCGGCAGAATTTACCAGTCAGTTATTAACAAAGAACGACGGGGTGATTACCTGGGAAAAACCGTTCAGGTGATTCCGCATATCACCGATGAAATCAAAAGGAGGATCAAGTTACTTGGATCGCATCACAAATACGATTTCGTCATCACGGAAATCGGGGGAACGGTAGGAGATATCGAGTCACTGCCTTATTTTGAATCCGTTCGGCAGTTGAAATGGGAAATGGGTGACAGCAATACGCTGGTTATTCATCTTACACTGGTGCCGTTTATTTCCGTATCAGGAGAGCTCAAGACAAAGCCCACACAGCACTCTGTAAAGGTACTGCTGGAGAACGGGATTCAGCCTAATATTCTGGTACTGCGTACACAGAAGGAGTTGAGCATCGAACTGCGCAGGAAAGTAGCGCTCTTCTGCAATGTTGATTATGATTCGGTTGTTCAGTCTATTGACGTGTCAACGATATATGAAGTGCCCATCCTTATGCAGAAAGAAAAACTTGATGTCACCGTGCTGAAAAAACTTGGTATGAACTATGAGGGACAACCTGACCTGGTACCATGGAAGAATTTTCTGAAACGGTTCCAGCATCCAAAGCACTCAGTATCTATAGGATTGATTGGTAAATATGTGGAATTGCCTGATGCCTATATTTCCATAACTGAATCATTCAAGCATGCCGGAGCGGTAAACAATTGTCATGTAGACCTCAGGTTAATCCATTCCGAGAACATTGATGATGTCAATTACAAGGATTTGCTTAAAGGACTGGCGGGTATCCTCATTGCTCCCGGGTTTGGAGACAGAGGTATTGAAGGCAAAATTCTGGCTGCACAATTTGCACGTGAAAATAACATACCTTTTCTCGGCATATGCCTTGGATTGCAATGTGCCGTTGTTGAATTTGCCCGACATATACTCGGCCTTGAAAAAGCTCATTCGACCGAAATGGTCATCAAAACACCCGATCCGGTGATTGACCTTATGGAAGATCAGAAAGGTGTTACGGAAAAGGGGGGAACCATGAGATTGGGTTCATATCCCTGTGTTCTGAAAGAAGGGACAAAATCATATAAAGCCTATGGTTTAAAGGAGATTACTGAAAGGCACCGGCACCGGTATGAATTTAATAACCGGTATCTCAATGATTTTGAGAACGCCGGTATGATCGCCTCGGGAATTAACCCGGATAATGATCTGGTGGAGATAATGGAAATTCCCTCCCATAAATGGTTTATTGGTGTTCAGTTTCATCCCGAATACAGAAGCAATGTGCTGAATCCTCATCCACTTTTTGTCAATTTTATTAAAGCATCTATATCTTAAAGCATTATATATTGAAATAAGTAGAACGATTTAACACCTTAAAAAAAGAATGGACAGGAACTCAATTTTAGGAATAATATTAATAGCAGCTATTTTAATTCTCTGGGGTGTTTTCTTTGGTCCGGATAAAAAAGAAATGGCGGAACGAAAAAGACAACAGGATTCCCTTGCACTGGTTTTGAAACAACAGGCTGAACAACAACAAATAAAGCAGTCAGCTGCAGATACCATCACGATTCAGGCCGTTGACTCAACAGATATTAAAAGGATTGAACAACTGGGAGAATTTTCCTTTGCTGCCAAAGGTGAAAGTAAGTATGTTACGATCGAGAATGATCTGATAAAACTGACCATTTCCACACTTGGAGGAAAGCCTTATTCGGTTGAACTGAAAAACTACAAGACCCATAGTCGGACGCCTGTCATTTTATTCTCCGGAGATTCAACTGAATTTGGCTTGTATTTTTACAGCCAGAACAACACCATCTCAACCAACAGTCTTTACTTCATCCCGGGTGACAACTTATCATCTAAAATGGTTTCAAAATATCGGGATAGCGTCAACATGAAACTTAATATTAGTGAAACCAAGTACATAGAGTTTGTTTATACGCTTAGTCCTGAGAGCTACATGGTGGATTTCAGCATAAACCTTTCAGGGATGAATACCATTGGTACACGTTCTCCCGATGTCCTTGATATGCAATGGTCTATGTACGCTCCTCAGCAGGAACAACTGAAAAAGAATGAGAATCAGTATGTCTCCGCTTATTACAAACCGATGCAGGAAAAAGTTGAGAATTTCAAAGCAAGAAGTAATAAAGATGAACAGCAAGTCGACTTCCCTACCAAGTTGGAATGGATTGCCTTCAAAGATCAGTTTTTCTCATCGGTTCTTATTCCTGACGAATGTTTCGAGAACGCTTTTATAAAAATGGTCAATTTACCTGAGGAAGATAAATTTCTGAAACATTTCAGTGCTGAAATTGGGATACCCTTTAAAAGGAAAGAATCGGAATCCATTACTATGAGGATGTATTATGGACCCAATAAATTTAAGCTGTTAAATGAATATAAAGACCTGGATCTTCAGAACCTGGTGACACTGGGCAGTAATATTATCCGATGGATCAACCGGTTTGTCATTATTCCCATGTTCGACTGGTTAAGCAGGTTCATTGATAACTACGGACTCATCATTCTATTGCTGACCATCATCATTAAAATCGGCCTGCTACCGTTAACCTACAGGTCATACCTGTCCCAGGCCAAAATGCGGGTTTTGAAACCACAAATCGATGAACTGACCAAGAAATATCCCAAAGGCAAGGAGATGGAAAAGCAGCAGGCTACCATGGCGCTGTATAAAAAGGCCGGAGTAAGTCCGCTGGGTGGCTGTTTGCCCATGCTGTTACAATTTCCTATATTATATGCCATGTTCAGGTTCTTTCCTACTTCTATTGAACTGAGACAGGAAAGTTTCTTATGGGCAACCGATTTGTCAACATACGATGCCATTATTTCCTGGAAAGCTCACATTCCAATCTTGAGCAGTATCTATGGTAATCATATAAGTTTGTTTACCTTGCTGATGACTATATCAACCATCGTGAGCATGAAGATGGGTGAAGGTTCTTCAGCACAAACACAACAGATGCCGGGAATGAAAACCATGATGTACATTATGCCGGTAATGTTTATGTTTATTCTGAATAATTTCTCGGCAGGGCTCACCTATTATTATTTCCTGGCTAATATCATTACCATAGGGCAGAATTTTCTGTTTAAACAGTTTATTGATGAAAAAGAGCTGCTGAAGAAAATGGAAGCCCGAAAAGTCAAACCGATAAAAAAATCGAAGTTTCAGCAGCGGCTTGAAGAAATGGCTAAACAAAAGGGATACAAACCTCCTAAGAAAAGGTAAGGTTTACCGTTTTTCTACCGACAAGTTTTGAGAATCTGATCTGGCCTGCTCTGTTAATTTAACCGGGTTATAGAGGCTGAAAATAAAATATAGGACTGCCCGAAATTGGATTAAGATAAACGACAGGATATAAAAAACAGTAAAGATTGATTACCTATGTCCATGAAACTAATAAACAATCGATATCAAATTGGTGGTCTTGATGTCATAGCCTTATGCGAAAAATATGGCTCACCGTTATACGTATACGATACTTCTAAAATGAAGTATCAATATAATAAGATGCTGAATGCTTTCAAGGAAGTTAACCTGAAAATTAATTTTGCATGCAAAGCTTTGGGAAATATAAATATCCTGCGTTTTTTCAATAATCTGGGTTCAGGACTTGATGCAGTTTCTATCCAGGAAGTGCAGATGGGATTGAAGGCCGGATTTAATCCGAAGGACATAATCTTCACACCCAATTGCGTTTCCATTGAAGAGATTCAGGAAGGAGCAAGTCTTGGAGTAAAGATTAACATTGATAATATTTCTATTCTTGAACAGTTCGGACATCTATACGGCAATGCAATGCCCGTTTGCATCCGCATTAATCCGCATATCCTTGCAGGGGGAAACACAAAGATATCTACCGGACATATCGATTCCAAATTCGGCATTTCAATTTATCAGCTGCCTCATGTCCTCCGGGTTGTGGAAGCAAATCACATGAAAGTGGAAGGTCTGCATATGCATACCGGATCTGATATCCTGGATGTGGAAGTATTCTTGCGCGGAACAGAGATAATGCTTGAAACAGCTAAAAACTTTCATGAACTGGACTATATTGATTTCGGAAGTGGTTTCAAAGTACCCTATAAGCCCGACGATTATTTTACCGATATCGATATGCTGGGCAAAGACCTTACCCGCTCATTCAAAAAATTCTGCAAAACCTATGGTAAAGACCTGACCCTTATTTTTGAACCGGGGAAATTCCTGGTAAGTGAAGCAGGCTACCTGTTTGCCCGCGTTAACGTTATTAAACAAACGCTGGCAACTGTTTTTGCAGGTCTTGATACCGGTCTGAATCATCTAATAAGACCTATGTTTTACGATGCCTATCACCAGATTCTCAACGTATCCAATCCCAAAGGCAAACCGCGGATTTATACGGTGGTAGGTTACATCTGTGAAACGGACACCTTTGGATGGAACCGGAAAATCAGCGAAATACACGAAGGTGACTACCTGGTATTTCTGAATGCAGGGGCATATTGCTATACCATGTCATCTAATTATAATGCCCGGTTAAGGCCTCCCGAGGTGATGATATATGAAGGTAAGGATTACCTTATCCGGCATCGTGAGACCCTCGAAGATCTGTTGCGCAACCAGGTGGATGTAAAATTATAAGGGTGGCCGGGTAAAGAGACTGTTGATGCGAAGTTAGCATGAAGATACTCTGTCAGCGTTTTATATCTTGCAACTGATAACAATCAGCATTTTTCACGATTTTTTTCAGTAATTTCCTGTCCAATAATCTCAGCAAATGATATATACAGCAGGCAACCGTGGAGATAATATCCGGTCAGACTGTTTTATTAGTCTGACTATACAGGAGAATAATGGCCTGTCTGTTGATCTTAAAAGCAGGGTTAAGGCTTTATACGGTGAATCCATTCTTGGTTTGTGCACTGAGATGCTTGAATTTTTTGGTATAAAGCATGCACACGTTGAAATCGAAGATTACGGAGCATTGCCCTTCACCCTGGCCGGCAGGATTGAGGCAGCAATTAAAAAATACTTAAAATCAGATCGTGAATATTTACTACCGGTTCTTCCGCAAAATAAATATTCCACTGCAAAGGATACAGAGCGCATATCAAGGTTATACCTGCCGGGTAACAATCCAAAACTAATGATCAATGCAGGTATCTATGGGTGTCATGGAATTATTCTTGATCTCGAAGATTCCGTTGCGCCGGATAAAAAATTTGAGGCCCGTTACCTTGTCCGTAATGCCTTGAGATCGGTTGATTTCTATGGCGCCGAACGTATGGTCAGAATAAATCCGTTGCCTGCCGGGCTCGATGATCTGAATTATGTTGTACCACACCCTGTTAATCTGATCCTTATCCCCAAATGTGAATGCAAAACAGAGGTCATCCGGACAGAAGAAAAAATATCAGAAATTCTGGGACACAAGAATGACAAAATCTACCTGATGCCTATCATCGAAAATGCGACAGGTGTAATGAATGCTTATGAAATAGCCTGTGCCTCAGAAAGTGTTGTTGCACTGGCAATCGGTCTTGAAGACTATACCGCTGATATTGCTGCTCAGCGAACCGCAGAGGGCAGAGAGTCGTTCTTCGCCCGTTCCGTGGTAGTGAATGCAGCCAGGGCAGCTGGTATTCAGCCAATCGACTCTGTGTTCTCCGATATCGATGATGTGACAGGTCTTGAGCGGGCTGCTCTTGAATCAAAAGCGCTGGGTTTTGCAGGTATGGGATGTATCCACCCGCGTCAGGTTGCGATCATCAACAAATGTTTTCTGCCCGGAGAGGCGGAAACCGAAAGGGCAATGAAAATAGTGCTGGCCTTTGAAAAAGCAGAAAAAGAGGGATACGGTGTAGTCGCTCTTGATTCAAAAATGATTGATCCTCCTGTAGTAAAACAGGCGCTTAGAACCATTGAAATGGCCGTAAAAGCCGGAAAACTATCAAAAACCTGGAGGAACAGCCATGCATGACAAATTGATAAGAAATGCCATTGGCAGAATGGTGCCTGAAAAAATAAACGGCAAGCAGGTGGTGCCCTTTGCAGGTGTCGGGAAATACCACCCAAAGGGAAACCATCATGGTCCCCGGATAACAACCAACATCGATTTTCCGGCGGATGGCAACAAACAGGTCGGTTCTCTAAAGGAGGCGCTTATAAAGGCCGGACTGAATAACGGGATGACCATCTCCACACATCATCATTTCAGGGAAGGTGATCGGGTCGCCAATATGGTATTTGACTGTGCCAGTGAACTTGGCGTTAAAGATCTGTGCTGGTTTCCTTCAGCATCATTTTCATGTCATGCCTACCTGTTAAAATACCTGGATGACGGTACCATAAGTCACATCGAAGGAAGCATGAACGGTCCGTTAGGAAGATATTGTTCCGAAGGAAAGATGCGCAAAACAGCCGTACTTCGTTCTCATGGCGGACGATATCAGGCAATTCAGGATGGCGATGTAAAGATCGATATAGCTGTCATCGGCGCTGGCTGTGCCGATTCTTTTGGTAATGCCAATGGTGTTCATGGCCCGTCAGCCAGCGGATCGCTTGGCTTTGCCCTGGCAGATGCCCGGTATGCTGACAAGGTAATAGTAGTAACGGATAACATGGTTCCCTTCCCCTGTATTCCATGGCAAATCCATGGTAATTATGTTGACTATACGGTAAAGGTTGACAAAGTGGGTATTCCCGAAAAAATCGTTTCCGGAACAACAGCGATAACACGCAGTCCCGACCGGCTGCTGATTGCTGAAACGACTGCCCGGTTTTGTGATGTAACCGGAATTATCCATGACGGATTTTCTTTTCAAGCAGGCGCGGGAGGAACAGCTCTTTCGATAGGAATTTTTTTTGGTGACATCATGCGAAAAAAGGGAATTAAAGCCCGTTTTGCACGTGGAGGAAGCAACCAATATCTTGTTAATATGCTTGAAGAAGGCCTGGTGGAGTATATTCTGGACGGACAGACATTTGACCTCGAAGGAGTACGATCAATCCGTGATAATCCCTGTCACGTAATGACCAGTCCATTTACCAGTTACAATTACCACAGTAAAGGTAACTTTGCCAGTATGGTTGATGTTGTAATCCTTGGTGCCACAGAAATTGACATAAACTTCAATGCCAATGTGGTCACCCATTCTGATGGTTATCTCCTGCATGGTTTGGGAGGATGGCAGAACTGCCTGTTCGGGAAAACAGTGATTCTTCCTGTGCCTTTATTCAGAGACAGAATACCTGTTATCAGGGATGAAGTAACAACCCTTTGCGGGCCGGGAGAACTTATTGACGTGATCATTACCGAAAGAGGCATCGCCATAAATCCCTTGCGCAAGGACCTTATTGATAAAACAAAAGGATCAGGACTACCTGTAAAAACAATACATCAACTGAAAGAAGAAGCTGAAACGATATGCGGAATACCGCAGAAACCCGTGTTTACCGATAAAATCGTAGCCGCCATTAAGTGGGTGGACGGAACAGTGATTGATGTTGTAAGACAGTTGGAAACATAGTAGAGACGATGCATGCATCCTCTCTACTGCCATGGAATTCAATATATGCTTTTATGCCAAAACACACGATTGTAACCATGCCTGGCGATGGAATCGGCCGGGTGGTAATGAAGGAAGCTATCAGGGTACTGGAGGCAGCAGGATTTGATGCAGATTATACCGAAGGTGATATCGGATGGGATTTCTGGTGCAAAGAGGGCAATGCCTTACCGGGGAGAACTATAAAATTGCTTGAACAGCATAAGGTTGGCCTGTTTGGAGCCATTACATCAAAACCAAAACAGGAAGCTGCCGCTGAACTCAATCCTGAACTAAAAGGGAAAGGATATGTTTATTCCAGTCCCATAGTAGGCTTACGCCAGCATTTTAATCTTGATACCTGTATCCGGCCTTGTCATACTTATAAAGGAAATCCGTTGAATTTTATCCGGCGGGGTGCTGAAGGTCAAATAGAAGAACCTGCCATTGATGTGGTAATTTTCAGGCAGAATACCGAAGGTTTGTATTGCGGAGTAGAGTGGAGCCATCCGGACGGCATTGTTTATGAAGCGTTAAATTCACACCCGAATTTCAAAAAGAATTTCAGCCATATACCCAGGGAAGAAATAGCCGTTTCCACACGGATATTCACACGCAAAGCCACAGAAAGAATATTACGTGCAGCTTTTGAACATGCGTCGATAAATGGTTATCGATCGGTTACCCTTTGTGAAAAACCCAATGTTATCCGGGAAACCTCGGGAATGATGTATAAAATGGCAAAGGACCTGCAGCCGGAATATCCCGGTGTCGAGCTCTGGAACACCAACATCGATGCACAAATGATGTGGCTGACAAAAAACCCGGAAGATTATGGAGTGATCGTAGCCGGTAACATGTTCGGTGATATTGTCTCTGACGGATTTGCAGGATTGATCGGTGGCCTTGGATTTGCCTGCAGTGCTAATATAGGTGAAAAGGCAGCAGTTTTTGAACCCACCCATGGATCAGCACCTAAATATGCCCGATACGACATACCCATTGTAAATCCGATAGCCATGATTGAATCTGCCTGTATGATGCTCGATCATCTTAATGAAAAAGTTTTGTCGGCAAAAATCAGGGCTGCCATTGCCATGGTTATTCAGGAAGGGAAAGTACGCACCTATGATATGATGAAACTGAAAGGTGGGCCGGATGTGATAACACAGGGAGCCGCTTCAACGAAGGAAATGGGCGATGCGATTATTAAAAAGGTGACAAGGGACGGGTGACATGCAAGAATGGAAAAGTGGAACAGTCTTCAAACTACTAACTACTAACTTCTAGCTACTAAACCAAAAAATATGTCTTCAAACAAAATCAATGATCTGTGGCCTGAGCTTGAATGGATAAAGGATTCAAGCCTTCGTGAGAAAACGGCGAAGACCTGGGAATTGGCATTACAGAAGAGCGTACTGAAACCGGAGGATCTGAAACGTATTCCCTTTACCCTACAGGCCGGTCCCGATCTGAAAGTCAGCTTCATGGACCATAAAAGAGCTGTTGTTCATATTGCACGAGAAAGCGGTTTGAAATTTAACGAATTCTTTAACGACGAACTGCCTGTAAACATGGATGTTCTCATTGCAGGAGCTATTCTTTGCGATGTAGGAAAGTTACTTGAGTATGAACTTGATGAAAACGGCAAATGCATGCAGGGCAAATACGGAGAATGGATAAGACATCCTTTTTCCGGAGTTTCATTGGCCGAACAATGCGGCATACCACCCGAAGTATGCCATATCATTGCTGCTCATGCCGGGGAAGGTGATCTGGTGAAACGGTCAACAGAGGCTTATATTGTTCACCATGCTGATTTTATGACGTTTTTGCCGTTCAAGAACAGGAGTGAACAGTGAACAGTGAAAAGTGAAAAGTGAAAAGGGAACAGTGAATGGGGAAAAGCGGATGGAGATATTTTAATAATATTAAACTTATGACGATAATTGAAAAGATACTTGTATCACACAGCAACAGAAAAAAAGTCGTGCCCGGTGAGATTGTGAATGTGACCATTGATGTACGACTGGCCCGGGATTTCGGAGGGGCCGGAGTAGTTCAAAACCTGCTAAAGAATAATCTTCGGATCAATGACAACAGCCGGACTTTTTTTACTTTTGACTGCAATCCGACGGGATCCGATCAGCAATATGCAACAAACCAGCAGAAGTGCCGTTTGTATGCACGTGAAAATAATATAAAAGTCTATGATATCAATGCCGGTATCGGCACACACCTGGCTATGGATGAAGGGCTTTCTGTACCGGGTTCTACGCTTGTTTCAACCGATTCACACGCCAATATTGTGGGAGCCATCGGGGCATTTGGTCAGGGTATGGGTGACCGGGATATTGCTGCTGCCTGGTCACGGGGAGCTGTATGGTTCAGGGTTCCGGATTCCGTAAAAATCACCTTCAGGGGAAAGAGACCACCTCTTGTTTCAGCTAAAGATATCGTACTCAACCTGCTGAAAAAATTCGGGGCTGACGGATTACTGGGATATTCCGTTGAACTGTATGGTCAGGAAGCCGAAGTTCTTACCCTGGATGAACGTATAACAATTTCTTCCATGGCCACAGAGATGGGGGCTATTGCCCTTTTGTTTCCGCCATCGCCTGCCGTGATCAATTATTGCCAGTCGAGAACCCTGGTGCCTTTCAAACCTGTATATGCTGATCCCGATGCTGCATACAAGCATCAATATGAAGTAAACCTTGAGGATTTCACACAGGCTGTTTCCCTTCCCGGTCAACCCCACAATGTGACATCCGTAATGGATATTAAAGGGACGAAAATCGACTCGGTATTCATCGGCAGCTGCACAAACGGAAGAATGCAGGACATGATTGAAACGGCGATGATTTTAAAAGGCAGAAAAATAGCCCCCGGCGTGGTACTGAAAATTGTTCCCTCTACCGATGAAATATGGAATACCTGTATGCAGCAAGGATTGATCTCAGTGTTTAAGTCAGCCGGAGCACTTGTCAGTAATGCCGGATGTGCCGGATGTGCATCAGGACAGATTGGACAGAACGGACCGGGAGAAAAAACCATAAGCACCGGCAACCGGAATTTCGAAGGCAAACAGGGAAAGGGAGAGGTGTACCTGGCATCCGTTGCCACAGCTGCTGCGTCAGCTATTGCCGGACATATTACCACTGTGGATGATATTCCTGAAAAACCGTCAACTTTCACTTCTCAGGGGAAATGGAGAAAAACCATATCACCTGCAGTTAAGCAAATGGAAAAGAAAAAAAACATCATAGAAGGCAAGATCTGGATTATAGAGCAGGATAATATCGATACCGACATGATATATCACAACCGGCATCTTGCTGTAACCGACCTGGAAGAAATGGGGAAATATGCTTTGGGAAATCTGAAAGGCTGGGAAGATTATCCTTCCCGTTCTGAACCCGGTGATATCATCATCACCGGAAGGAATTTCGGAGCAGGCAGTTCGCGGCAACATGCGGTGGATTGCTTCCGGGCACTTGGTAACCAGGCGATACTTGCAAAATCATTCGGATCTATTTATGAAAGAAATGCTATCAATGCAGGATTTCCGGCATTGACTTATACCGATCTCAGTGAACTGGATCTTAAGAATCGCGATACGGTAACGATTGACTTTGAAAAAGGGACGATAACCAATCATAAAAACAAAAAGTCTGCGAACATAAGCAGGTTCTCAGAAGTACAGATGATGATATATCAAAAGGGAGATTTGTTATTATTGTAGATTTTAGCAGGATGACAAGCATTGAATAGTTAACGGTTAACAGTTCACGGTTCACGGTTCACAGTTAACAGTTCACGGTATACTGTCAACATTTAAACCGTCTTTGTTCTTTTTTCTTGGTTCTTGGTTCCTGATTCTAAGTTCCAATGCCTGAAATCATACAAACAAGGATAAGCATATGCCGAAACAAACCTTTACAGAGAAAATATTTGGGGCACAGGCCGGGAGCGTTGTCTTCCATAAGCCGGATATAGTTCTAAGCCATGATAATACAGCCAGTATAGAAAGTACCTTTAAAAAAATGGGAGGTATAAAGGTATATGATCCTCAGCGTTTGCTCATCGTGCTTGATCATAATGCTCCTCCAACCAGCAGCAAGCTGGCCAACGATTACCAGCAGATCCGTAATTTTGTCAGGAATCAGGGAATCAATAAGTTTCATGACGCCGGAGACGGTATATGCCATCAACTAATGGGAAAATATGCACGCCCCGGCATGGTCATAGTTGGAAGTGACAGCCACACATGCACTGCAGGTGCTTTTAATGCATTTGCTGCAGGAATAGACCGGACCGAGACTGCTGGTTTATGGAAACAGGGGGAGACATGGTTCAGGGTGCCTGATTCGATAAAAATCACCCTGCACGGCAGGTTGCCTGAATACGTTTATGCCAAAGACCTTGCCTTGTATATCATCGGTATGATCGGTTCCAGCGGAGCCGATTATATGTCGGTTGAATTTCACGGGGAAGGAGTCAAAACACTCTCTCTTGCCGACCGTATGACCATCGCCAATCTTTCTTCGGAAATGGGGGCCAAGAATGCCGTCTTCCCAGCTGATGAGCCATTGCATGCATTCCTCGGAAAGAGGACGACAGGCGTATGGGCTGATTCGGGTGCCTGTTATCATAAAGAATATGAAATTGATCTTGACCTGTTGTTTCCCCTGGTCTCATGTCCTCACCACGTCGATAATGTTAAAAGTGTTGATGAGGTGGCAGGGACAAAGATCAGTCAGGCCCTCATCGGCACATGTACCAACGGTCGTCTCGAAGACCTCAGAATTGCCGCTGCCATACTGAAAGATAAGAAGGTAGCAGAAGGTTTACAGCTCCTGATAACTCCCGCTTCACGTGAGATATACCTTCAAGCCGTGAAAGAAGGTCTTGCAGAAATATTCCTGTTGGCAGGGGCCAATATTCTCACACCTTCCTGTGGACCTTGCCTGGGAACAGGCCAGGGAATCCCCCCCGACGGTATCAATATCATTTCTACAGCCAACCGGAATTTTCTTGGACGAATGGGCAATACCAAATCGTCCATATACCTGGCATCACCGGCTACAGTGGCATTATCTGCAATTCATGGTGAAATAACATCACCGGCAGCTTCTGCTGAAAAATCGGTTTTCCCTTATCATATAAGGCAATCGGCAACCATAACTGTCAGTGCCTCTGAAAACCGTTATACAAACGGAGTTTGGAACTACAAAGATGCTGATAACCTCAATACTGATCAGATGTTTGCCGGGAATCTGACTTATGAGATTAGCAGCTCTCAGCCCGAAAAAATTGCACCACACCTGCTGAAAGGCTTTGATGAAAAGTTTTCATCCTGTGTCCGGAAAGGAGATATCATGATATGCGGTGAGAATTTCGGCTGTGGCAGTTCACGTGAACATCCTGCAGTCGGTCTGGTATACGCCGGTATAAGGGCTGTCCTCGTAAAATCGGTATCCCGCATATTCTTCCGTTCGGCCATTAACCAGGGGTTACCCATATTGGTTATTCCTGATGCCGTTGAGGCATACACAAACGGTGATCCTGTTTTGATAGATATGACAGACGGTATCATCGCTATCGGGAACAAGAAATTTCATTTCAGTCCATTACCTGACAAACTGATGCAGATCCTTGAGCAGGGAGGTCTGGTAAAGTGGATTAACGGTGAACAGTGAACAGTGAACAGTGAAAAATGAAAAGTGAATGGTAAACCGTATTAGGTAGTGTTAGGTGCTGGTATTAATATAATAGAATTGATATATACAATTCAATGTATAAATAAATCCGTAAATTATGAATAACGAATACGACATTCAGGAAGCGCTTAACCAGCTTGGTATACAGCAAATGAATGAAGGGGCATGCACAGGCACGGAATGGATTAAGACGGCCGGCGACACGCTTGTTTCAGTATCGCCGGTTGACGGTAAACCGATCGCCGGAGTAAAACAAGGAACCCATACCGATTATAACCTGCTGGTTTCAAAAGCCGGTGAAGCCTTTAAGAAATGGAGGATGATACCCGCACCACGCCGTGGTGAGATTGTACGACAGATAGGGATGGAACTACGCAGGTATAAGCAACCTCTTGGTAAACTTGTAACGTATGAAATGGGCAAGATTTACCAGGAAGGACTGGGGGAAGTGCAGGAGATGATCGATATATGTGATTTTGCGGTAGGGCTTTCACGGCAGCTCTATGGGCTGACCATGCATTCCGAACGTCCTGGTCATCGCATGTATGAACAGTATCATCCGTTAGGGATCGTAGGAGTAGTTACGTCCTTTAATTTTCCGGTAGCGGTATGGTCATGGAATGCCATGATAGCTATGGTATGTGGCGATGTGGTGTTATGGAAGCCCTCATCCAGGGTACTGCTTTGTGCCGTTGCAGTTCATAAAATTATTTCCAGGGTATTGCACGACAATAATGTTCCCGAGGGTGTGCTCAACCTGCTGGCTACCAGCTCAAAATACCTGGGAGATGAATTGTTCAGCGACAGAAACATTCCCCTGATTTCTTTCACCGGATCAACCAAAACCGGTAAACATGCCGGAAGGCTTGTGGGAGAACGACTGGGTAAAACCATCCTGGAACTCGGAGGCAACAATGCCATCATCATAACACCCCATGCCAACATAGACCTTGCATTGCGTGCCACCGTTTTCGGTGCCGTTGGAACAGCAGGGCAACGTTGCACGACAACGAGACGGATCATCATCCATGAATCGTTATTTGACGAATTCAAAAACCTGCTGGTGAAAACCTATTCAAGCCTGAAAATCGGGAATCCTTTGGATCCTTCGACACATATAGGCCCGCTTATTGATAAACAAGCGGCGGAGAATTTTTTCAAAGCCATTGAAGAGGTCCGAAAAGCCGGGGGCAAAATTGTCTTTGGCGGAACATCCTATGAACCTACCGGATGTGCTTCAGGATATTATGTTGTACCCTGTATTGCCGAAGTCGAGAATCATTATGCCATTGTCCGGGAAGAAACATTTGCTCCCCTGCTCTATCTGGTCCGGTACCGGAACCTGGATGAAGCTATACAGTTACATAATGCTGTTCCGCAAGGACTTTCATCCGCTATATTTTCAGATAACGTGCAGGAAACCGAACGATTTCTTTCACATGCCGGATCCGATTGTGGTATCGCCAATGTGAATATCGGAACTTCCGGAGCTGAAATCGGTGGCGCCTTCGGTGGTGAAAAAGATACCGGCGGAGGACGTGAGTCGGGTTCCGACGCCTGGAAAGCATACATGCGCAGGCAGACAAACACCATAAATTTCAGTACGGAATTGCCATTGGCGCAGGGGATTGAGTTTGAAGTGTAAAGAGTGAAGTTAAGGATGTTGTGATTGTTGTGATTGTTGTGATTGTCGTGATTGTGTAAAATAGTTTTCAATGATTATTGGTATTTTAAGAGAGACCAAAACACCGGCGGATAACCGTGTACCCTTAACGCCGAAACAATGCAGGCAACTGGAGGATCTGTATCCAGACGTGCACGTATTTGTGCAACCCAGCGTTGTACGATGTTTTCGTGACACGGAATATGAGCAGGAAGGGATTAGGGTAAAAGAAGATCTCGATGAATGTGATGTACTGCTGGGTGTAAAGGAAGTTCAACCACAGTATCTCTTGTATGGCAAGACCTATCTGTTTTTTTCACACACTATTAAAAAGCAACAGTACAATAAGGCTTTGCTGAAAGCAATATTAGACAAACATATCCGGATGGTGGACTACGAAACCTTAATCGACAATAGTGGGCTGCGCATTATCGGATTCGGACGGTGGGCGGGACTTGTAGGTGCCTACAACGGTATCAGGGCTTTGTGTAAACGGTACGGATTGCCTGAATTGATACCACCACAGGAGTGTCATACACTGGAGAATATGATGAAACAAGCTGCCTCCTGCATACTGCCTCCGGTGAAGATTACCCTGACGGGTGACGGCAGGGTAGCCGGCGGATCGGAAGAGATGTTAACGGCTTTTGGTGTAAAAAAAACAGGTGTGGGGGAATACCTCCGTAACCTTAAGCCTGACAAGCCGGTATATGTTCAACTCAGTCCCGATAAATACAACCGGCATAAATCAGGAAAATCCTTTGACCTGAATCATTTTTTCATTTTTCCCTCCCAGTATGAAAGTCATTTTGGACAATTTTGTGACAAAACGGATATGTTAATTATGGCGGCATACTGGGATCCCGAAGCACCGGTTTTGTTCTCGCTCAGCCAGATGAAAGACAGGAATTTCAACATAAAAACAATAGCTGACATAACCTGTGACCTGAACGGATCCGTGCCCTCCACCATCAGGACGACCACATTCAGTGATCCGTTTTATGATTTCAATCCGTTAACAGGAAAAGCGGAATCCGCTTTCAGCCGCCCCGGGAACACTACCGTTATGGCTATCGATAATCTGCCATGCGGTCTGCCCATTGAAGCCTCAACGGATTTTGGTAACAACCTCATGAAACACATAATCCCGCTATTGGTTTATGGGGATCATGAGAACATTCTTTCACGGGCAACCATTGCAGAAGAAGGAAAACTTACAGAAAAATATAGATATCTGGAGGAATGGGTAAACGAGTAATAAATCATTAAAAAAAATTTTATCAATCACCAACTTTTGAAAACTGATTTTAGTCTTTGGTCATCCGGCTTACGATTTCTACCTTTCGAAATATAATAACTGATTTCGCATGAAAAAAATACTTATCCTTGGTGTCGGACGATCTTCTTCAACACTCATCAGCTATCTTGAAGAGAATGCTCAGAAATACGGATGGGAAATTATGGTTGGTGCGCATACCCTGGAAACGGCACGTAAAAAAGTCTCACCATCAACAAAGGTGATTGCTTTTGATGTTTTTAACGAGCAGCAGTTGCACGACGAAGTTCAGGCTGCAGATGTAGTGGTATCCATGTTGCCGGCCAGGTTTCATCCGATTGTTGCACTTGCATGCCTGAAGTATAAAAAATCAATGCTTACGGCATCTTATGAGTCCAATGAAATAGCTGAAATGGCAACTCTTGCCAAATCCCAGGGTATTTTGTTCCTGAATGAGCTGGGTGTTGACCCGGGCATTGATCACATGTCAGCCATGCGTGTAATTAACCGTATCCGTGAGCAGGGCCATAAATTACTTTGTTTTGAATCCTTTACCGGCGGACTGATCGCTCCGGAATCCGATAACAATCCCTGGCATTACAAGATCACCTGGAATCCGCGAAATGTTGTGCTGGCCGGTCAGGGGGGCCCTGCATGCTTCATCCAGGAAGGAACATACAAATATATTCCTTATAACCGACTGTTTCGCCGTACCGAAGTAATTGATATAGAGGGATATGGAAAGTTTGAAGGGTATGCCAACCGTGATTCGCTGAAATATATTGAAAAGTACAATCTACAGGATGTTCCGACTGTTTATCGCGGAACTCTGCGAAGGCCGGGTTACTGCCGTGCCTGGGATGTGTTCGTTCAGCTGGGCGCCACGGATGACGGCTATAAGATGAGAAATACGGAAGATATGACGTACAAGCAATTCATTAACTCATTCCTGTATTACAGTATTGAAGATCCGGTTAAAACAAAATTGTACCAATACATGCATATTGACCAGGATTCGGATGTACGCGAAAAAATCGAATGGCTGGGCATATTTGATGATACGGTTATCGGATTGAAAGACGCAACTCCGGCACAAGTACTTGAACAGATTATCTGTAAAAAATGGGTGCTGGAACCAGAAGATAAAGATATGCTGGTCATGTGGCATAAGTTTATATACCAGGAATCCAACAAGAAAAAGCCTACCCTGCTGACTTCTTCGATGGTTTCCATCGGTGATGATACAGTTAACACGGCCATGGCAAAAACCGTAGGACTGCCGCTGGCCATAGCCGTTAAAATGTTACTGACCGGACAGATCCAATTAACCGGTGTCCAAATTCCTACTCATAAAGAGATTTATGAACCCGTGCTGAATGAGCTTGAATTATATAGCATAAAATTCAACGAAAAGATTACAGTATGGAATGAAACAAACCGCTAATGCCTTAAAGAGGCTTGAATGTTACAAATTAAAATTGTAAATTTGTTCGATATTATACGAACATAAGCTTATCCATGAAAGAAACAATAACCGGAAGACAGAAGAAAATTGCCCGCTATGCCAAGGCCATGGGGCATCCTATCCGGATTTACGTGCTGGAGTTGCTTTCCAGGCAAAGCTGTTGTTACAGCGGTGACCTGACTGAAGATCTTCCCATTGCCAAATCAACCCTTTCACAGCACCTGAAAGAATTGAAAGAAGCCGGATTAATACAGGGTGAAATTGAAGCACCAAAGATCAGGTATTGCCTCAACAAAGAAAACTGGAAGGAAGCAAAAAAACTTTTTAAAAACAGTTTCGATTTGTAACATTTTTTTACTATTTTCGTTCGTTATTTTACGAAACACGAACATAAAAATTTACGTTTATGAACATAAAAATCTTAGGAACAGGTTGTCCGAGATGCAAGGCGCTTGAAAAAACGGCAAGGGATGCCGTGGCTGAACTCGGCATTGACGCATACATTGAAAAAGAAGAAGATATTATGAAGATTATGGGTTACGGTATTCTCCACACGCCCGGATTGGTTATCAATGAGAAAGTTGCCCTTAGCGGCCGCGTACCGTCTGTATCAGAAATAAAAGAGATCATTACTAAACATCAATAAATAAAAATAAATATGAGAACCATCAGAATCATGCTGGCTCTTGCCGTGTTTATACCGGTAATTGCCTGCAGCGCACAAACAGAGAAAAAAGATATAAAAACCGGTTCAGCCGATAAAGTGGAGGCGTATTATTTTCATTTTACTGCCCGTTGCATGACCTGCAAAACGGTTGAAGCACAGGCAAAGCTGAATATTGAAACCCTGTATACGGAGCAGGTGAAACAGGGAAAGATCAGTTTTCAGTCTGTAAATCTGGACGAAGAATCAGGTAAAGCGCTGGCTGAAAAATTAAAGGTATATGGTCAAACCTTACTCGTTGTAAAAGGTGATAAACAAATCATACTAACAAACGAAGGATTTATGTATGCCGTACGTGAACCCGAAAAGTTTAAAGCCATCATGAAGGAGAAGATCGATTCGTTAATGTGATAATTTGATAATTTGAAAATTTGAAAATGTGTTAATGCGAAGATTAAATATTCTTGGTTATGAGAAATGATAAAGGAAACAAGATCGTAGAAATGACTATTCAGTTTGCAGTTAAATTAATTGAATTTACTGAAAAACTTGAAGAAAGTCGCAAATATGTCATTGCCAAACAAATACTAAGGTCTGGAACTTCCATTGGCTCTAGTGTAAGGGAAGCTCAGAATGCTGAAAGCAAAGCTGACTTCATTCATAAGATGAAGATAGCTGCAAAAGAGGCAGATGAAACTGATTATTGGTTCCTTTTATGCAAAGAAGCAAAAAATTACTTTTATGATGAAGGACTTCATGACCAATTGAATATTATTATGAAGATAATTTCAAAAATTATAAGCTCATCTAAGAAACAATAACATTTTCAAATTTTCAAATTGTCTCATCTTCAAATGAATGAATTCCTTGGTCGAAGTTTTAAATAACATCCTGGAGAACAGCACCATGCCGTGGTTATCGGCCATGGTGCTGGGTTTCATGACCGCCATCAGTCCCTGTCCCCTTGCAACAAATATCACTGCCATCGGATTTATCAGCAAGGACCTGGAAAACCGTAACCGTGTTTTTATCAACGGACTGCTATATACGCTGGGAAGGGCTTTTACTTATACCGCCATTGCGCTTATTATATACCTGGGCGTTGACCAATTCAAATTTTCAGGTGTTTTTCAACGCTATGGGGAAAAAATTCTGGGTCCTTTGTTGATCATCATCGGTTTGTTCATGCTCGATATCATTAAAATAAAATTCCCGGGTATGAGCGGACTTACCTCCAGGATGCAGCAAAAAGACCGGTGGGGATATTTTGATGCGGTGTTGCTCGGACTGGTATTTGCCCTTGCCTTTTGCCCATACAGCGGCGTACTTTATTTTGGCATGCTTGTCCCCATGACGGTTGCCAGCGCATCGGGATTGTATCTGCCCATTGTATTTGCGATAGCTACCGGCATTCCCGTAATCATTTTTGCATGGATACTGGCCTACACCGTATCAGGTATCGGAGGTGTTTATAATAAAGTAAAATCTTTCGAAATCTGGTTTCGCCGTATCATAGCCCTGCTGTTTATTGCAGTAGGCATATATTATATTTTCAGGGCCTGGTTTTAATTTTTTTAACATAAATGTTCGTCTTTTTACGAATAACAATTTTTAAGATCTCACAATTTTCAAATCTTAGTCCACTACAAAAAATTGTAAATATGTTTTTGCCACTAAAACACAAAAGCACAAATAAATGCAAAATAGTGATCAACAATCGCACATGCAGCATATTCTTTCGTGTTTTAGTGCTTTGGTGGTTAAAATCATAACCGGCGCATGCGCCGGAGTGGATTATTTCAAACTTTTCGGAGTAGGCTTAATCTTTAAATATTCAAATTATTAAGAATGGAAACTAAAAAAGAAATAAAAATCCTCCTTTGGATCATCGTCGTTTTTGTATTTGCCTTCTTTCTTCCCATTGAAAGCGCCCGTTTTAACACGGCCCTGGCTGCCACGCTCGACCTGGTGAAGTGGTATGCCCGCGAGCATGTGGTGCTGTGCCTTTTGCCTGCCTTTTTTATTGCCGGGGTGATAGCCGT